>JBKPSP010000126.1:0-12314 GCA_046735175.1 Acidobacteriota bacterium | reverse complement strand
GACTTGAACAACAGAGGGTGCACGAGAAAGTCCAAATCAATGCCCGTAAACTCCGTAGATTGAATGAGCACGGGTTGATGAATTGTCCAGTAAAAACGAAGGAGAGAAAATGTTTGCCTTCCAACACTGAAAGAGACTTCCAGCGTTACCGAAGTCACGTTACGCGCTATCCGCCGTAATGGAATTTTGGTCAAAAAGGAAATCCGTCAAAAGCCGCGCCAGACCTGGAAGTGCTGGTCATCGATTGGAATTTGCCGAAAGTTCATGCACCAAAAGCAGCACTTCCAAGTTGCCCTCCCGTGATCTCTGTTTTCTGCCGCACTTTGGTTACATTGCCGAAAGAGCACCTTGGGGAATGAAGGCCCCCGAAATTCCACGCGAGGTCACACAATGGCACTGCACCTGGCCGGCTCGGGCAATCGAAAGGACGCTTCGCGCGTTCCTGTGTTACAGCACGCGAGGAAATATGTCGTTGTTACGCTGTTGGCAATCCTCTCCCTTTTCTTCGCAGCTGCTGGTTATGCTACGCCAAGTTGGTCCTTCAATCTGGCCACAAGTTTGCCGACTGGAGTTGTGGGTGTTCCTTATTCCGGGGCGATCGTCGCGAGTGGCGGCACCGCGCCGTATAGCTTCGTGGTTTCTGATGGAAGCCTGCCCGCGGGATTAACCCTGAATTCGACCACTGGCGCCATCACGGGTACGCCTGCCTCAACAGTTTCGAAGTTTTTCTGGGTTAAAGTGACAGACGCGAATGGCAAATTCGCCACTACTCACCAGCAAATCACCGTGGTAAGCAGTTCCGGCTCAACAGTCAGCGTGACCATTTCGCCGACGAGTGTCAACATTGCTTCGAATGCCACTCAGCAATTCAGTTCGACGGTGAAGGGCTCGACCAACACCAGCGTGACTTGGAGTTCAAGCGGGGGAACGGTTTCGAGCAGCGGATTATTCACTGCTCCGAGCGTCACCAGCAGCACAAACGTGACGGTTACGGCAACCAGCGCCGCTGATGCCACAAAGAAAGCCAGCGCCGTGGTCGCCATCGCGCCGCCAACTTCTAATGTCACCATCACAGTTTCGCCGACAAGCACTAGCTTGACGTCCGGGACCACGAAACAGTTCTCTGCGACGGTTCAGGGTACAACCAACACAGGTGTGACCTGGACCGCATCGTCAGGCTCAATTTCCAGCGCCGGCTTATTCACGGCGCCCACAGTCTCTACTTCAACGAATGTGACGGTGACCGCAACCAGTGCGGCGAACACATCTGTGAAGGCCAGCGCGACGGTTGCCGTAAGTCCCACGGCTCCGGCGATCAGCGTAAGTGTTTCGCCCAACAGCGCGACATTGACGTCGGGCAACACGCAACAGTTTTCGGCAACTGTCCAGGGAACCAGCAACACAGCAGTCACTTGGTCAGCTTCCTCAGGCGCAGTTTCGGCCGGCGGCATGTTCACCGCACCCAACGTTAGCACCAGCACCAGCGTGACCGTCACGGCAACGAGTGTTGCAGATACGACCAAGAAATCGAGCGCCACCGTTTCTGTGGCGCCTGCAACTTCCGCGTTCGCGATTACTACTTCAGCTGTTCCGGCCGCGCAATCTGGATCGTCGTACTCTTTCCCGTTATCGGCATCAGGTGGAAGCACACCTTATCAGTGGAATGTCGCCTCCGGTTCTCTGCCGCAAGGGTTCGCTCTGAGCAGCACCGGCGCCTTGTCGGGAACGACGACACAGACCGGCACGTTCACATTCACTGCACACGCGACTGACGCAGGAAATAGCACCGCAAGCAAATCATTCACCCTGGCTGTTTCTGCGCCTCCTCCCCCTCCGGGAAGCGGTGGCTATGACGGTCCGGCGCAATTGCCGGTCGCCTATATGCAGACTTCCCTGGCAAATACTCCGGCTCCAGGAACAACAATTGCGGTTGCCGCCGGCGGCAGTTTGCAGAATGCGCTCAATAGCGCCAATTGCGGAGACACCATTGCTCTCGCCGCAGGCGCAACCTTCAGCGGGCAGTTCACGCTACCGGCGAAGCCCTGCGACAACGCGCACTGGATTATCATCCGCACCAGCGCGCCGAATTCAGCTTTGCCTCCTGAGGGGTCGCGCATGCTTCCCTGCTACGCGGGCGTTGCGTCCCTTCCCGGACGGCCTTCGTTCAGTTGCCCTAGCGTCCAGAACGTGTTGGCCAAGGTTGTTTTCCAGTCGATGGGATCTGGCCCGTTCCAGTTTGCCAATGGCGCAAACCACTACCGCTTTATTGGACTTGAAATCACTCGCTCCAGCGGCAGCGGCCTGGTTGGAGCGCTTGTGGGCGCTGCCAATAACGCGTCGGCGGACCACATCATCCTGGACCGGCTTTGGATGCACGGCTCGCTGCAGGACGACACGATGAACGCGTTTAACGTCAATCGCATGTCGTATGCAGCGCTTGTCGATTCCTACACCACCGACTTCCACTGCACGTCCTCGAGCGGTGCCTGCACTGACGCGCACGTCTTCTTCGGTGGCACCAGCTCCACAACGGATGCCGTTTACAAGGTCACTGGAAATTTTCTTGAAGCGTCGACAGAAAATATTCTCTTCGGAGGAGGCACGGCAACCACAACTCCTACCGACATCGAGATCCGCAGGAATCACTTCTTCAAGCCGATGACCTGGATGAGCGGCCAGCCTGGCTTCGCCGGTGGCATTGGCGGATATCCATTCATGGTCAAGAATCATCTGGAATTGAAGAACGCATCCCGCGTTCTGGTCGAAGGCAACATCTTTGAGAACAGCTGGGGTGGTTTCAGCCAGGTTGGATATTCGATCCTCCTGACGCCGAAAAACCAGGCTAGTGCTACCTCGCAAGGCCTCTGCCCGACCTGCGCGGTCACAGACGTTACCATCCGCTACAACACAATCAGCCACGTGGGAGCGGGCATTTCGCTGGCCGATGTAACTTCAGCTGCAGGGCCTGCGTTGTACGGCGAACGTTATAGCATCCACGATGTCACCATAGATGACATCAGCGTCAGCAAATACAAGGGTAGCGGCACTCTGCTGATGGTTCTGAGTGGCTGGCCTGCAAACTCGTTGAACAACATTACCGTGAATCACATAACCGGCTTCCCCGATCCAGGCGGCCGCATCATCGACCTCGGTAACAACATCTCTGATCCTGCGATGTTCGGTTTCACATTCACAAATAACATCGTGGGGCAGGTGACATACCCGATCTGGTCCACCGGCGGTAGCACGTCGAACTGCGCGTACTACAACGTGCCATTGCAGAGCCTGAACTCCTGCTTCACGTCGTACAAGTTTATTGACAACGCCATAGTCGCCCCACTCGCTTTCGGGCCGACGAAATGGCCGGCCTCGAATTACTTCCCGACCAGCATAGGCGGGGTGCAGTTCGTCAACTTCAACGGCGGAAACGGCGGCGACTATCACCTGGCGTCCAGCAGTCCGTATAAGAACGCTGCCAGCGACGGCAAAGACATTGGCGCTGATATCAACGCGATCCAATCCATGATCGCGGGCGTCTACTAGTCTCTACCTCAACCCGACCCGAACAGCTCCTGAGCGCGCAACCGATCAGGAGCTGTTTTAGCTGAGGGCAGTTGTTGACGAAAAATGAGGCAAGCGCTGAGCCTGAATCGTTTGCGGCGCATCTCGGACGCGATCCAGCAACGTGCTATTCTTCCTCTAGATTTTGCTCTCAGCCTCATGGGACTTCGATCACCCGTCGCCTCTTCCGCTGCAATCCTGTTTATTGTTTTGTCGGCTTGGCCTTCAAAGGCTCAACAGACCCAATTCGATGGCCCGGCGGAGTTGCCCAGGGTTTACGTGAAGAGCGCTCTGGCCGATACCCCGGCTCCGGGCAAGACCATCGCCGTGCGCGCGGGAGACAACCTGCAACAGGCCATCAACAAGGCCGAGTGCGGCGACACGATTCAACTGCAGGCAGGGGAAGTATTCACCGGCGCTTTTCACTTCACGCAGAAGCCCTGTGACGATGCGCATTGGATCGTGGTTCGTACCAGCGCGCCTGACTCCGCGTTGCCGGCCGAAGGAACACGCCTGAAACCGTGCTACGCCGGTGTCGTATCGCTGCCCGGGCGTCCTGATTTTCACTGCAGCTCGACGGAAAATGTGTTGGCCAAACTTGAACTCAAGCCGCGTGAACCTATCGGGCCAATTTTGTTCGATCCTGGCGCAAATCATTATCGCTTTATCGGCCTCGAGGTCACGCGCGCTCCAGGCGATCAACCCGTTTCGGCCCTCGCGATCATCAAAGGCAATAGCCCGCAAGGTAACGGCCAGATCGATCACATCATCTTCGACCACGTTTGGATGCATGGAACCGCGCAGGATGAGACCACGCGCGCTATCTATCTGGTTGGCATGTCCCAGGTGGCGGTTGTGGATTCGTTTTTCAATGATTTCATATGCGTTTCAGCAGCAGGCTCCTGCACGGATGCCCAAACCATAGCGACCGGAGGCGGACGCACGCCCACTAGCGGCTTCAAAATCGTTAACAATTTTCTTGAGGCTGCCGGTGAAAACATTATTTTCGGCGGAACTCCTGCCAGTGCCACTCCCACCGACATCGAAATTCGCAGCAATCATTTTTTTAAGCCTCTCACCTGGAAGCCAGGGGAACCCGGCTTTGTGGGCGGAAAATCAGGGCGCCCGTTCATCGTGAAAAATCTATTCGAACTGAAAAACGCCCAGCGCGTGCTGTTCGAAGGCAATCTGCTTGAAAATTCCTGGGGAGGCTTCAGCCAGAACGGCTATGCCATCCTGCTTAGCCCGAAGAACCAGGAGAGCCGCTGCCCCATCTGTCAGGTCACGGATGTGACCATCCGTTACAACCGGATCGTAAACGTTGGCGCAGTTTTTTCGCTGATCAACGTTCGCTCCGATGCCGGGGGCGAAGCCACTGCGGGCGAACGGTACAGTATCCACGATGTGGTCGCAAGCGGTGTCCGTGGGCGCCAAAATGGGTATCAGGGTTCTGGGCTCTTTATGCAGCTACTCGTGGCGGCGCCGCCGATGCGGAACGTCAGCCTCGAGCACATCACGGCGCTGGTTCCGCGCGCCGTGTTCGGAATTACCAATCGCGGCCAGTTCGCCAACTTCAAGATCGAGAGCAATATCCTCGGATCCACGGACATAGCCATCGAGAACCAGGGCGGGGGCCCAGCTAATTGCGCGTTTCAGCCTGAGCAGCAGGGACCAGCTTCGGTGTTCAAGAATTGCTTTGCGGACTCGACCATGTCGCACAATCTGTTTATTGGCGACGGCGGCTGGCCGAAGGGAAACTCTTCGGCTAAAGATGCGCATGATGCGGGAATTCGAGATTTGACTGATCCTCAAGGCAGGCCGTACGAACTTTGCAAAGAGAAGAACGGTGATTGCAAGAAGACTTCGCCGGCGCTACATGCTGGGACCGACGGAAAAGATCTTGGAGCAGATTTAGAGAAGATCGATCAGATGCTGGCAAACGTGCGATGAATGTAGCGAGGTAGCTCGGTTAGACCCCGAAAGCGCCGCATCTTCTTTGCGTCCTTGCGGTTAAGAGCGTTTCCTACTAAGAACGCCTTAGAACGCAACCAGATTCACCAACAAATGCCTTGATACGCTTTCGCTTCCGGCCGCCGTGCCGGATCGAGATTCACGAGGTCGATCACGATCTGTCCGGGAGCCAGCAATTTTCCTAGTTCCGCTCGTTCCACTTTCGTTCCCACGATCACCACTTCAGCGCCCTTCACCACCTCCGGCATGTCAGCCGAAAGAAGAGAGCCGATATGCGGAATGACATCTTCGATGTATTGGCGATTCGATCCTGCCAGGCGACCGAGAGAAACATCCTTGTCCCATACCTTGACTTGGCAGCCCTCGCCCAGCAGTCGCTTGATCAGTTGCACCTGCGGGCTTTCGCGCAGGTCGTCCGTGCCTGCTTTGAAACTGAGGCCCAGCATGGCAAGTTTGCGCTTCCCTGTCGCCAGCACCGCATCTACGGCGCGCTCTACATGCTTTGAATTGCTCGGCATCAGCGATTCGAGCAAAGGGAGTTCGAGGTCCAGTTCTTTTCCGCGATAGGTGATCGCCCGCAGATCTTTTGGCAGGCACGAACCGCCGAACGCGAACCCAGGAGCTAAGTAGGCAGACGAAACATTCAACTTGGTGTCAGACATGAATATCTTAGTGACCTGATCGGTTTCAACGCCAAGGTTCTTGCAGAGCGTGCCGATTTCATTGGCGAAGCCGACTTTCACCGCGTGGTACAGATTCGACACGTACTTCACCATCTCAGCGACGCGGATCGAGGTCTCGAATGTCGCTGCTGGAACATCTTTGTAGAGTTCACGCAATGGAGCAAGCTGCTGCTGGTCTTGCGCGCCTAGAATCGTATAGGGAGGCTGCAGGAAGTCGACCACCGCGCTGCCTTCGCGCATGAACTCGGGGTTGTAGCAGACAGCAAAATCCTTCCCATGCTTCTTTCCGCTCGTGCTCTCAATAGCGGGGATCATCAACGTCTCCGTGGTGCCCGGCAAAACCGTGCTACGCAGAACCACCGTGTGAGATGTCTTCTTCTGCTTCAGAGCCGTGCCGATCTCGCGCGAGACGTGCTCTACGTGGCTCAAGTCCAGCTTGCCGCTTTTCAGGCTCGGCGTGCCGACGCACACAAACGACACGTCAGAGCCCAGCACAGCAGCGATCGAATCGGTAGTTGCGTGCAGGCGGCAGGCTTTGTTCGCCTCCGCAACCAGTTCCTCCATGCGAGCTTCGATAATCGGACTACGGCCGCTATCGAGCATCTCGACCTTGGTCGGGCTGATATCGACGCCGGTGACCTTGTGGCCCATGTGAGCAAAACAAGCGGCACTGACGGAACCGACGTAGCCCAGACCGAACAGACTGATAGATTGGCTCAAGCTGAACTCCAGAATTGTTATGGAAAACGGCTAATGGACGATTTTAATTAACTACAATTGTAACAGCGACTTACCTCAGTCACATGGGCTTGCGGGGCAGTAAAAGGGCCACCCGGAATACACCACCTGAGATGCCTCGCGCTCGTCAATGGCACTACAAGGTAATTTGTCCTCACCCCCTCAAGGCGATACGATCAAACCGTGGCCCTGCCGCTGCGAAAAATCATAAATCGGCTGTCCCAGACCGGCTTGGATGAACTGCGCACGCGGCTCTCCCAGGAGTTCACCAAGCGCCGTGACTATGCCCTTTACAGGAGTCGGCTTTTGTCCGAGGCTGAGGTATTCCCTGCCTCTGACTGCGATTTGCCGAGGTTCTTTTTCGAACCGGACGAACTGGCAAAGCGTGTTGCCCTGATCAAAGAACAACTACCGGCTGCCGCTGAAGATACTGTGCTCGAGGCAGACAATATTCTCCAGCACCGGTTCGATCTACTCGGATATCGCGACCTCGACTACGGCGCCGAGATCGACTGGCACCTCGACGCCGTCCACGGCAAACGCGCTCCTCTGAAGCCCTGGTACAAGATTCGGTTTCTCGATTTCGAAGCTGTCGGCGATCACAAGGTCACCTGGGAGTTGAACCGTCATCAGCACCTGGTGACGCTGGCAAAGGCATGGGCTTTCACCGGCAATGTCCAATACACGCAGGAAATTGTGAGGCAGTTTTACTCCTGGCAGAAGGCGAATCTTTATCCCCTGGGCATTAATTGGGGAAGCAGCCTGGAGGTCGCGTTCCGGAGCCTCTCGTGGCTGTGGATACGGAACCTGTTGGGGCAGGCACTAGGCGTGCCGGAATCATTTGATCAAGATCTGCTTCGCAGTCTCGCTCGCAACGGCAGGTACATTGAAACGTTTCTCTCAACCTACTTTTCGCCCAACACGCACCTCATCGGCGAAGCCGTTGCTCTTTTCTTCATCGGAATGCTGTGCCCCGAAATACCTTTATCTAAGAGATGGCGCGATCAGGGACTCAACATCGTGCTCACTGAAGCCGAGCGGCAGGTCCGGCCGGACGGCGTTTACTTCGAGCAGTCGCTCTACTATCACGTGTACGCGCTTGATTTCTTCCTGCATTGCCGCGCGTTAGCGGCCTGCAATCGCATCCATGTGCCTGAATCCTTCGACGCTGTATTGCGCAAGATGCTTGAAGTTGTTCGCGTCCTTGCCATCAGCGGCCCGCTCGAAGGCTTTGGCGACGATGACGGCGGCCGCGTCTTCAACCCTCGCAGGAACCGCGTGGAGCACATGAGCGATCCGCTTGCGCTCGGGGCAGGATTGTTCCAGAACCCGAACTTTTGTGAGCCGGCATCTATTACGGAGGAAGCGATCTGGCTTCTGGGCGAACAAGCAATCCAAGTTGCTTTCCCTGTCCGAACCGGCGCCAAATCCGCGGCGTTCATCGACGGCGGCCTCTACGTGATGACAAGCGACCATGGAACGATGTTGATCGACGCCGGCCCTCATGGCGCGGGAAGCGGAGGCCATGGGCACGCCGATGCGCTAAGCGTACGGCTCTCGATGAACGGTCAACGACGGCTGGTTGACCCCGGCTCTTACGTCTACGTCACGCCTTCGAGTGAATCGGGAGCTCGCGATGAATTTCGCGGGACCCGGGCGCACAACACGCTGCGTGTTGACGGTCAAGAGCAAGCAGTTCCTCGATCTCCCTTCGCTTGGAATTCATTGCCTCATGTCAACACGGAACAGTGGATCGCCGCTCCGCAGTTCGATTTCTTCGCAGGCAGACACGATGGGTACACACGCCTTTCCGATCCTGTAGTTCATCGCCGAATGATCTTTCATTTGCATGGCGAATACTGGCTCGTACGGGACGTAGTGGAGGGAAAAGCGGTCCATGACCTTGAGATCTCATGGCACTTCGCCACCGATCTCTCTTTGTCGACTTCTCAAGAAAAAGCGAGGATATCGAGCGTAAGCGGCGATTCCATGGTCATGCTCGGCGCTGGCACAACCGCTTGGGAACTGGCCGCAGCAGAGGGATATGTTTCGCCCGCGTATGGCGAGAGACACAAGGCGCCACTTTGCGTGTTCAGGAATCGAACGCAGCTTCCCACTGAGTATGCAACCTTGCTGCTGACTCACCGCGGGTTACAACCTCTGAAGAAATTTCAAGTAAGCGAGAGCGAGCAATGTGCCGCCTATTCTTATGGGGCGGGCGATCTGCTTGTGTTTGGAAAGGCCGATGCACAGTGGAGATACCAGTCTTTTAACAGCGACTCGACGCTTCTTTTTTCGCGCTGCGAAAACAGCGAACTGGAGCTCTTAATCGCAGTAGGCGCAAGTTTCATTGAGTGGAACGGTCAGCCGGTTTTTCGTTCTAATAAGCCTTGCTCCTGGCTGCAGTGGAACAAAATGGGCGGCGCAACCGCTTCCGACGCAACATTACTCAAGTTTTTCGATCCGTCGGTACTCAGTTCCAGGACTGCTGTAACCTTTAAGCAGTAACTTTTCGAACAAGCTTCGATTATGTGCGGCATCGCCGGGATAATGAAATTTGGGCAGGACGCGCACGCCGATTCGGGCTCCGTGCACCGCATGTGCGCCGCCATGACCCACCGTGGGCCTGACGACGAAGGCGTGTATGCCGACGGCCCGGCCGCCATCGGCATGCGCCGGCTGAGCATCATCGACGTCACCGGCGGGCACCAGCCCCTCAGTAACGAAACCGGCACAGTCTGGATCGTGTTCAACGGCGAAATTTATAACCACGCTGAACTGCGCCGGGGGTTGGAACAGCGCGGTCATCGCTACCGCACCAACTCCGATACCGAAACCATTGTTCACCTTTACGAAGAGTACGGCCGCGATTGCGTTCAGCACCTGCGCGGAATGTTCGCTTTCGCCATCTGGGACCGCGAAAAGGAAACACTCTTCATTGCTCGCGATCGCCTGGGCATCAAGCCGCTCTACTATCGGTTGACCTCTGAGTCATTCCTCTTCGGCTCCGAAATCAAAGTCGTTCTTGCCAATGGAGGCATTCGACCCGAGTTCAATCTCTCAGCGCTGCCTGAATATCTGGCTTTCGGCTATCTCTCCGGCGCCGAGACATTTTACGACGGCATTCTCAAGCTGATCCCGGGACATTGGCTGGAATTAAATCGCCATGGCGAACTTAAGATTCAGCAATATTGGGACCTCGACACATCGAGCACCAGCCCGGTCCGGGACGAGACTTATTACGTTCAGACTTATCGCGAGATGCTGGAACAGGCAGTCAGTAGCCACCTGATGAGCGACGTTCCGCTTGGCGTCTTTTTGAGCGGCGGCGTCGACTCCAGCGTAGTTGCCGCGCTGATGACCAAGATGCGGCGTGAGCCGATCGAAACCTTCTCAGTCGGCTACGCTGAGCAGACCTACAGTGAACTTCCCTATGCGCGCACGGTCGCGAAGCACCTAAATTCGTCGCACCGTGAGGTCCTGGTCAGCGAAGAAGATTTTTTTGATGCACTTCCTAAATTGATTTGGCATGAGGACGAACCCATCGTCTGGCCATCCAGCGTTTCGCTCTATTTTGTGGCACGGCTGGCGCGGGAACGTGTCGTGGTTGTGCTCACCGGCGAAGGCAGTGATGAAACCCTCGGCGGCTACACGCGCTACGCGTTCACTCTCAAGAACCAGGCTTGGGACAGAATCTATCGGAGTGTTGCACCTTCAGTCTTGCGCAGCGGAGTTCGCGAACTGATCGCCAAATCGCCGCTCATCAAGGGACGCCTGCGCCGCAAACTCGCACACACATTTCTGGGCACCGATGCCTCTTCCGGTGTTTCCTACTTTGACAATTTCTTTTCCGCGTTCAGCGAGGCACAACAGGCGCAGCTCCTGACGAACGAAGCCCTGCAGAAATTCCCCCGCGGCGCCGCTTACAAGAATGTTCTTGGATATTGGGAGAAGTCGAACGGCCCGCTGCTGCAGCGTCTGCTTTATACCGACATTAAGACGTACCTGATCGAACTGCTCATGAAGCAGGACAACATGAGCATGGCGGCATCAATCGAGAGCCGAGTGCCATTCCTGGACCATGTTCTGGTGGAATTCGCCACTAACATCCCGCAGGAAGTGCAATTGAAAGGGCTCGCCGGGAAACAGATTCTGAAGAAGGCCGCGGCAGACCTGCTTCCGCACTCTATCTTGTACCGCCAAAAACTCGGATTCCCGACTCCGTGGAGCGGGTGGCTTGCTGGTCCGAGACTGGATTCCGTGGAGAAGCTGGTGCTCGAAAATCGCAGCCTGCAACGCGGATATTTCAAGCGGCAGGCAATCGAGCGCCTCTTCGCTGAACACCGCGCAAAGTATCAAGATCACTACGACCGCATCTGGCGCCTGCTGACCCTGGAGCTGTGGCACAGAGTGTGCCTGGAAGGTGAGTCTCAAGGTTTCAGTGGACAGGAGAGCGCCGCGCTCGCCGCACGCTAAGCGTCAGGATTGACTTCCATCCGCTCGATCGAGGAGAACCGCCCCAAAGGCGTGGTGCTCTTGAGCCAATGCCGCACGCTGAACCAGGGTAAGTACGTGCCACGAAATCTCCCTGCCGAGGCCGTAGGCCTTCCATCAGCGGCAAGCCGGTAGCCAAGCTCGTTCAAAAGACTTCCAATCAATCCTTCGAGAGCGGCGAGCTGTTCGCGCGTCATTTGCTCGGCCCAGCGGCCAACTGGACGAAACTCGCGGCCAGAGCTAAAAGAAGAATTCGGCTGACTCACCGAGCCGATACCGACCTTTTGAATCTGATCGTAATCAAGCTCCTGCCCGACAAAATCAGTCAAGCTTCGCAGCGTCTCCCGCGGCTTTTCCACCAGATCTTCATAATGCACTTCGCAGTAGTCCTGCCCAAGTTCGCGTCCGTAAGCGCGGCCGCGGCGAACAATCCACTCCCAGTAGAGGCCGGCAACGGCGAGCTGTTGGCCCTTGTCCCAGGGAAAGGGATATGCCCAGCCCTGCTTTGCGTAAGACAGTGCAACATCGCGCCCGTCGCGAATGATCTGCACGAACAGCGCATTTGGAATTTCGCGTTTGATCTCGCGCATGTAGAGAAGATGGTCGGGAGTGCAATCCGCCCAGCGCTCCACGCCCTGCGCTCGCGCAATTTCCTCCATGAAGATGCGCAAGAAGGCGCCGGCACCGTGGCAATCGCGCAGAAGTTTTTCCTGCATCAACGGGGGGTCGAGTTCTGACACCTGAAACAGCTTGCTTTTCAACCAGTAACGAAGAAGTTCTCGACGATTACTTTCGGATCGCAAATTTCCGAAACGCGGCTGGAGCACGCTGAAGACATTCGACTCCGCGCGGTAGACGGCGAAGTTC
>JBKPSP010000125.1:0-6036 GCA_046735175.1 Acidobacteriota bacterium | reverse complement strand
CGCGAAACTCCGACTGGACTGCATCATCATTGGAACGAAGTTTTTCTGCGAGTGGAACCGCCTCGACGTTCGAGAAAGAAGGTTTGAAAAGGTGCGGTACCCGATCCGCATAGTTCCAGACCATTATCGCTAAAATTGTGCTCAGTTGTTTCGATTTGCTGAGAATCGCTCTGCGTGCAACTGCTGCAGCGCCCTCACATTTACCTCACCCCTTTGTAACGCGGCGATGCCTTCGGCTGCGGCCCGGGCGGCGGCGAGAGTGGTGATGGTCGGGATGCGGGCGGTGACGGCGGCGCGGCGGATGGCCTTTTCGTCAAAGAATGGATCCTGACCCTCGGGCGTATTGACGATGAGTTGAATACGGTCGCCTTTGATCAGGTCGACCACGTTGGGGCGGCCTTCTTTCACTTTGTACACGCGGTCGCAGGCCATGCCGGCGGCTTCGATCACGTCGGCTGTGCCGGCGGTCGCGACCAGCTTGAATCCCATATCCACGAACTTGCGCGCGACCTCGGCAACGTGAAGTTTGTCGTGATCGGTGACGCTGATGAAGACGCATCCTTGCGTGGGCAGTTTCTGTCCGGCGGCAACCTGGGCCTTGGCGAAAGCTTCACCGAAGTTGTCCGCTACTCCCATGACCTCGCCGGTGGACTTCATCTCTGGGCCAAGGACGGTATCAACGCCGGGAAATTTGTTCCATGGAAAGACCGGCGACTTCACGTAATAGCAGGCACCAGTGTCGAGGTCCTTTTTCTGCTCGATAAACTCGGGGAGGAATTCGCGGAGCTTGCGGCCGGTCATCAGGCGGCTGGCGATTTTGGCCATGGGGATGCCGGTGGCTTTGGAGACGTAGGGTACGGTGCGCGAGGCGCGAGGGTTGACTTCGAGGACATAGACTTTGCCGCCCGAGCCGTTGGAGCTTCCCGGCTTTGATAGCGCGGAGCTTCGCTCCGCTGGGCGGGTGAGGGCACCCGCCCCTACGTGGTTCGTGGCGGCTTCGGCGTACTCGCTCCTTGGAATCGCAAACTGCACGTTCATCAGACCTACTACTCTTAGCGCTCGCGCTAGCCTGAACGTGTACTCGCGCATGCGATCTAGCAGGTGCTCGGGGATATCGACCGCAGGCAGCACGCACGACGAATCGCCAGAGTGAATTCCGGCCTCCTCGATGTGCTGCATGATTCCGCCGATGACGACGTCTTCGCCGTCCGAAAGGGCGTCAACGTCGACTTCAATTGCGTCTTCGAGGAAGTGGTCGATGAGCACCGGGCGGTCCTGGGAATATTCGACCGCCTCTTTCATGTAGCGCGTAACGGTCTCTTCGTCGTAGGCGATGACCATGGCGCGTCCGCCGAGGACATAAGAGGGGCGGACCAGCACGGGATATCCGATCTTGCGCGCGCCTTCAACGGCCTCTTCGAGCGACGCAGCCATTGCGCCGGGCGCCTGAGGGATATCAAGCTCTTCGAGCAGCTTGTTGAAGCGCTTGCGATCTTCGGCGAGGTCAATGGACTCAGGCGACGTGCCGATAATCTTGACGCCTGATTGCTTCAGCGGCATAGCGAGATTCAGCGGAGTCTGTCCCCCGAACTGCACGATGATGCCAACGTCGGCGCCTTGAGCGGTTTCGTGCTCATAGATGGCCCACACGTCTTCGAACGTCAGCGGCTCGAAGTAGAGGCGGTCGCTGGTGTCGTAGTCGGTCGAGACCGTCTCCGGATTGCAGTTGACCATGATGGTCTCGTAGCCGTCTTCGCGCAAAGCGAAGCTCGCGTGACAGCAGCAGTAGTCGAACTCAATTCCCTGCCCGATGCGGTTCGGGCCGCTGCCGAGAATCATGACCTTCTTCTTTGGTGTCGGCGTGGCTTCGTCTTCTTCTTCGTAGGTCGAATAAAGATACGGCGTGAAGCTTTCGAACTCTGCTGCACAGGTGTCCACACGCTTGTAGACCGGCTGGACTTTATGCTTCTTGCGCAGATGGCGAATCTTTTCCTGATCGCCTTTGCCGGAAAGGCGCCAGGTTCCAGCCAGGCGGCCATCGGAGAATCCCATGCGCTTGGCGTCCCGCAGCACCTCGGTTGGAACGGATTCAAGCGGGTGCTTCTCGACTTCGAGCTGCATGTCGTTAATTTCTTTCAGCTGATACAAGAACCAGGGATCCATGCCCGTCATCTTGGCGAGCTGCTTGACCGTGTGTCCCTGGCGGATGGCAAAGCGGAGATAGCTCAGGCGCTCGGGATGTGGCGTGACCAGGCGCTGCGTGAGAATCTTCGGCTCAATTTTTTCCGATCCGACGCGCTTGCCGGTATCGAGCGCTCGCACACCTTTCATCAGCGCTTCTTTGAAGGTGCGGCCAATGGCCATGACTTCGCCGACCGACTTCATCTGCGGGCCGAGGTTTTCGTCGGCTCCGGGGAATTTTTCGAACTGCCACTTGGGAATTTTGACGACCACGTAGTCGAGCGTCGGCTCGAAGCACGCTGGAGTTTTGCGTGTGATGTCGTTTGGAATTTCGTCGAGCGTATAGCCGACGGCGAGCTTCGCGGCAATTTTCGCGATCGGGAATCCCGTAGCCTTCGACGCCAGTGCCGATGATCGCGACACACGCGGGTTCATTTCGATCACGACCATGCGCCCGGTGTGCGGATGCACGCCGAACTGAATGTTTGATCCGCCGGTTTCGACGCCGATTTCGCGGATCACGGCGATGGCCGCATCGCGCATCGCCTGGTATTCGCGGTCGGTCAGCGTCTGCGCGGGAGCGACAGTGATCGAGTCGCCGGTGTGCACGCCCATGGGATCGAAGTTCTCAATCGAGCAGATGATGATGACGTTGTCCTTGAGGTCGCGCATGACCTCAAGTTCGAATTCTTTCCATCCGAGAACGGACTCTTCGATCAGAGCTTCGTGGACAGGAGAGAAGTCGAGCCCGCGGGCCAAGACTTCGAGCAACTCTTCCCGGTTGTAAGCCATGCCGCCACCGGAGCCACCGAGCGTAAAGCTGGGCCGCACAATCACTGGAAAGCCGATCTTGCCGGCGAACTCGAGTCCGTCTTTCAGATTGTTGACCAGCGCCGAGCGCGGAATGTCGAGGCCGATCTTCTGCATCGCGTCTTTGAAGTAGAGGCGGTCTTCGGCCTTCTTGATGGCTTCGACATTCGCGCCGATCAGCTTGACGTTGTACTTTTCCAGCACGCCGCTGTCGGAGAGCTCGATGGCGAGATTGAGCGCAGTCTGTCCGCCAACGGTGGGAAGAATGGCGAATCCGGCGCCGGGCGAGAGCTCGCGCTCGACGCGAATTATCTCCTCGAGATATTCGCGGGTGAGCGGCTCGATGTAAGTGCGGTCGGCAAACTCGGGATCGGTCATGATGGTGGCCGGGTTCGAGTTGGCCAGCACGACTTCGTACCCTTCGGCCTTGAGCGCCTTGCAGGCCTGCGTGCCGGAGTAGTCGAACTCAGCGGATTGCCCGATGATGATCGGCCCCGAGCCGAGGATGAGGATCTTGGAGATGTCAGTGCGTTTGGGCATTGAATTCAGTTGTCAGTGGTCAGTTGCCAGTGGTCGGTTCTTTAATCAAGAGTAATTGTTACCCACCAGTCCGCATTTCCCTCATCATCGAACCCAAGTCCCTGTTCCGAACAAAGGGTTGAAGAGTTCTTCTCGGGCTTGAAAACAACGGCCACTTTGTACTCTTTACCGTTCCAATTTGCGCCTAGCCAATAGTTTCCAGGTTTCGTGTTCTTGAACTCAAAACGTCCGCCTCTGCCTGTGTGTACCGTCTCTATAGCGGCCAGACCGCTGCAGCAGGACTCATTTTCATGTTGGTCGTAAAGGCCTAGAGAAATATCTCGCAGCGCCTTCCGCTTTTCCGAAAAGGTATTTGTATTCTTGCGGCTGGGGATCTTTTGAACGTACTCGATCTTTCCGCACAGACGGTCAATTTGCCAAGGCTTCTTTTCCTGAGCATATGATGTTGACGCAATCATACCCAACGCTAGAATCATCCCGACTTGACCGGCAACTGACCACTGATCACTGACCACTGCCCTTCCACTCCTCCATCATCTTCACGAAATCTTTGAACAAATAATGCGAGTCATGCGGGCCTGGCGCCGCTTCCGGGTGATACTGCACGCTGAATAGCGGCAGGTTGCGGTGGCGCAGGCCTTCGAGCGTCGAGTCGTTCAGGTCCATGTGCGTCAGCTCAACTTCGGACTGCGGCAGCGAGTCGGGATCGACGGCGAAGTTGTGGTTGTGCGCGGTGATCTCGATCTTGCCGGTGTTCAGTTGCTTCACCGGATGATTGCCGCCGTGGTGTCCGAACTTCAGTTTGAAAGTTTTGCCGCCGAGCGCAAGACCGGTTAGCTGGTGGCCGAGGCAGATGCCGAAGATCGGCTGGCGTCCCATGAGGCGGCGGATGTTATCCACCGCGTAGGTGCAAGGCTCGGGATCGCCGGGGCCGTTTGAGAGAAAGACGCCGTCGGGCTTCAGCGCGAGGACATCTTCTGCGGGTGTCTGCGCTGGGACGACCGTGACGCGGCAGCACTCGCTTCGTAACTTGCGCAGAATGTTGTGCTTGATGCCGAAGTCGTAAGCCACTACATGAAAGCGCTCGGGCTGATCTTTTACACCCACAACTTCGACCGGTTCGTGCGACCGCTCGCCTACCTCCCAGACGTAAGGGCGATTCGTCGTGACGACTTTCGCGAGATCGGTGCCGTCCATCTTAGGAATCGAGCGCGCCTTCGCGACCAGCTTCTCGACATCGGTTTCGATAGTCGAAATCACGCCGCGCATCACGCCGTTGTCGCGCAGATGGCGGACGAGCGCGCGTGTGTCGATGTCTGCGAGAACCGGAATCTTGAACTGCTCGAGATATTCCTCGGCCACCTGCTGCGAACGCCAATTCGAGCTGACCTTCGAAAACTCGCGCACGATCAGGCCTTCAATGTAGGGGCGCGTGGCTTCGTTGTCTTCGGCGTTGGTGCCGTAGTTGCCGATTTGGGGATTGGTTAAAACGACGATCTGTCCGGCGTAGGAGGGGTCGGTGAAAATTTCCTGGTAGCCGGTAATGGAAGTATTAAAAACGACTTCGCCGTAGCATTCGCCTTTGGCGCCGTAGCCTTTGCCTCGGAAGACGCGGCCGTCTTCGAGCGCAAGGATAGCTTGCATTCGATCTCCGGGGAGTGGATTTTATGAATTTTAGCAGGAGAGCGAGGAGAGGGAAAGAAATTTTAGATTGTAGATTGAAGAATTTAAATTTGGTCGTACGTCGTTCGTCGTATGTCGTCCCCTAAAACCCTGTGCGCCTTCGGCGCTTTTAAAGATCTTAACCGCGAAGGTCGCTAAGGAGAGCTTCCTTCAGTTAGCGGTTAGCTTGCTTAGAAATCTGAAACCACAGAGGACACGGACGTACACAGAGGAAAAGCGCGGCTTGGGATTAACTCACTCAGCTCACACTTCGGCCAGCTCTTCTTCTAACAACTGCTTGTTGTAGAGATCGGCGTAGTAGCCGTTCAGGGCCAGGAGTTCGTCATGACTGCCAAGTTCGACGATGCGGCCGCCGTGGAGTACGGCGATGCGGTCGGCATTGCGCACGGTAGAAACGCGGTGCGAGATGAAGATGGTGGTGCGTCCGTGCATTACGTCGCGGAGGTGGTTGAGGATTTTGTCTTCGGTGTGCGTGTCCACGCTGGAGAGCGCGTCGTCGAGGATCAGGATGCGCGGATTGCGGATGAGGGCGCGGGCGATGGCGGTGCGCTGCTTCTGCCCGCCGGAGAGAGTGATGCCGCGCTCGCCGACCAACGTCTTGTATTTATCTGGAAAGTCTTCGATATCAACTGCGATGTTTGCTGCTTCGGCGGCCCAGCGGACTTCCTCGTCGCTCGCATTGGGAACGCCAAAGGCGATGTTCTCGCGGATGGTCTCGCTGAATAGAAATGTTTCTTGCGGCACGAAGCCGATGTTGCGGCGAAGATCAGCCAAAGCGAAGTCACGAATGGGGCGACCGTCAATGAGCACTGAGCCCGGCGA
>JBKPSP010000124.1:0-7868 GCA_046735175.1 Acidobacteriota bacterium | reverse complement strand
CCCGCAGAACGCTGCCCATACTGTTAACGCAAGAGTTCTCACACTCACATTAGACACCAAGACCGGATGATGTAGATACCATGCGCACAATGCGGTCTTGGTTATCTTGGATACAGCTCTAGGAGAGCGATCTGCCGCACTCGATCTTCAGTACACCGAGCTAACGGATGTTCCAGCCGACCCCCAGGCGGAAGGCTACATGGAATTGCCAGAGTTGGCCGACTACATCGCATGGCGAAAGAAACGCCCCGCGTCTTCGTCTGTTTAGTTGCTCGTCGAGTCAATGCCTGATAGGCGATTACACTCACTGACCCGGAGACTCATCACTACTTCGGCCCCGGAAGAATAGGAACAGCAACACAGTCAAAGGCAACCCGCAAACGGTAGCAACAACGCCTGCGAAAACTGAATGCCACTTGACGCAGCCGAATGCGAAATCGACCACCGCACAGATCGAAAAGAAAAGTAGGGCGCTGATACGGTTCTTTTCACCAGCATTATGCTCCAACTCCGCACAATACCGGGATGATTGTTGATGTCGCCGCCTCAAACGTGGGGGATGCCTTGAATCTGGACCGTGGAAAGGCCAGATAGACCGCTGTAATGGAGCCCTGACTCCCGATGTCATCGCACACCTGAAAGTACGCCTGGCAAGAATCGTCGGGAAGCCACCAGCCGGGTTGTTTTTTGCTTTCAACGCAGCGAACCAGCAGGTCGGAATACTTGAATTGGAAAACCCGATCCACACTCGTGAATGTTTGCAGTGGGTGTTCCTGGGCCGCAAACAGCGTCGGCCATAATCCGAGCAGAACAGCCGCAAGTGCCTTCATTGCGCAAGTGTAGCGCGGCGGGCGATTGTTTACGCGAAATGGTGACGGGGAAATTTATCTCTATGAATTGGCACAACCGCGCATGAGGTCGGGAATGTGCGCGAGAATCCTTTACCGTGTGTGAGGTTGGGCAAGGCAATGCATTTTAACAAAGCAGCCGTGGAAGCGTGGATTGAAAGATTATCGAACGTGCGTTGAAAGTTGTTAGGCAGCTTTCCTGTGGTTGGTGGCTTGTTGGCGAAGGTGGCTTGGATCACAGCTGCGAATGTGCTGTTGGATCACTTCCCTCAATTGCTGCATGCTAGAAGAACGCGGATCGCTACATTGCGCTGCCGCAACCTTCGCACAGAAGTAGCGGACTTTGTTCGCCAAAACGCGTGACATGGCGGTTATAGAATGCTCGCAAAGCTGACTGCGATGTACTCACGATGTTCTTTACCGATGCCCAACAAAGCGACGTAGGGGTGCCTGACATGCCATTGTTAAGCACCTAACGACAACTACGCAGTTGCACAAGCCTGCCTATCGGATAATGCACCAGATGGCGCTTGCCGTAATCATCCTGCTGCTAGTTGGCACAATTTTCCTTCTTGTGCTTCGATTCGTCCGATCCCGGTTTCTCGCATCCTCAGACCTCGACGACTCTGATATTTCAGACTCTGATGAACCCGAGGATGGGGACTGGCTGGATGATCCACATTCAGGCAGCCCAGCTCTGCTCAAAGGCGGCCCCAAGGGTAAAGATCACTGCGGCAGAGGCCGAAGAGCCAGAATAACGGCTCAATGAGTGCTAGGAGATTTATCAACAACTGAGGTTCACTGGCACTCTTGCGAAAACGGCGCATGCTCCGCATGTCGTCTCTGCATATTGCTTCTCTCTAACCCTTCGGAGCACCCTTTCATCAACAGGGGGATGGCCGGTGCCGCGTGTCAGGACAACATTCGCTCCCACACATCGATCCTGATTTTGAAAATGGGATGAAGGATGAGTTGCATAGAACGGGACCGATCCCGATAATTGCGCCTGATGAAAATTCAGGCAGAAAAACGACTCGCTCTGCTCATTCTGATAAGCGTCAGTCTGGTCTCGGGACAGTCAACCACCGGCGGCCAAGCCGGCGATTCTTCCGCGCCTCCCCTTTCCTTTCCTGCGTCAACGCCAGCCGCCCTCGCCACCGCCGCACACCCGATCTCGGGACGCGACCCCGGTCCCTCGGGCCCGAGTCCTGTCACTGATCTGCTGACGCTGCTGCTGGCCAACGTCAACTCGACGGAAGCCTTTACGAACATGAAAACAATCTGGGCAACCGACCGCTATTTTGACTTTGCCAGATTTCAGCAGACCGCAAAGAATGTCGCGGAGATGATGCTTCAGGCCGGACTGGACGACGTCCAGATAGGCCAGGGGCCCGCCGATGGTGTGACGCAGAGCGGCTTTTGGACGCAGCCGATGGCGTGGGACGCGCATTCTGCCACGCTCGAAATCGTCTCGCCTCAGGTCCTAGAGGATATGCGCGTTCTCGCCGACTATCAGAAGATTCCGACCTCGCTGTGCCAGTGGAGCGGGCCCACTCCACCCGGAGGCGTAGAGGGTGAACTCGTACTGCGGCCTAAGGACATTCGCAATGCAGACCTGAAAGGCAAGTGGGTGCTCGGCGGCCGCATGTCCAAGACCGATTTGAAGCAGGCCGGTGCGCTGGGCATGGTCCGCGAAAGTAACGTGAACCGGATGCTTTTGGATGAGCGTGACTGGGAGAACGATTTCGGAGATAATGGCTGGGCCTTCAACAAAAACGACACGCCTACGGTGTGTTTCTCCATTACACCGCGACAGGAGCAATATCTAAAGGAGTTGCTGCAAAAGGGGCCAGTGAAGCTCCGCGCCAACGTTGACACTCGTTACTACAGTGGGACGTATCCTTATGTGACCGGCACCATTCGCGGCACCGACGTCGCTGTCGCGGAGGAGGTGCTCTCACTCGGACACTTATATGAAGAGGGCGCCAATGATAACTCCGCTGGGGTCGCATCCATTCTTGAAGCCACTGTCACGCTCAACCGACTGATCAGGGAAGGAAAATTACCCAGGCCCAAGCGGACCATCCGTCTGCTGGCCATGGGCGAGCGCTACGGCGCGCTCGCATATCTGGATGCCCACAAGGATCGAACCAAGCGCACCATTGCCGCCATGTGCGTCGACACCCCGGCCGGATGGCAGTACCTGGCAGGAACGCAGTTCATCTGGTCGATGAATCCGCAATCGGCTAGTTCTTTTGTGGATGCATTTACTGTGCGCCTTGCCGCGGAATACTTCCCCATGGTGCGCCGTCCGCATTTATGGAGCGAGTACAACCGGGGCGCGTACTACGGCGGAACGGACGATGACCTCGGAGAGTCGATGATCGGCATTCCCACGACCGCGGTGAATAGTGGACACGGGATCCCTGCCCACCACACCAGCTTCGACACGCCCGCCCAGGTCGACCCAAAATCTCTGCGCGACCTTGCCGTCATGAATGCGGCTTACACATATTTTCTGGCATCGGCGGGACCGGAGCAGATGCACTGGATGGCTGAGTTAGCTGTGGACCGCGGATACGATCAGATCAATGCGGGAACAGCAAACAGCCTGGACCTGGTGGCTGCGGCAAAAGACGCCGACAGCTTGGGCCATCTTCTTTATTGGGAGAAGGCTCGCGTCGATTACAACCTGGCGCGGGAAAGCAAAGCGGTCAAACAGGCTGCCGATCTCCAGCAGGAGTTGGCCGCGCTAGCCTCCTTTGCCACTGCCCAGAAAATGCGGATCGAAGGCGCCGTCAAAGATCGTGCAACGCAACTGCATTTGGAAACGATACAACCGGTGGCCCCGAACTTCGGTCCCGGAGCCGAAAAGATTGTCGTTCGCCGCAAGCGAATGGGCGCTCTCCCATTGGATGAAATCCCGGAGAGTCAGCGGGAAGGATTTCCCGACAGTGGCTTCTGGTCGCCAACCATGGCAGCACTTTATTGGTGCGATGGAAAACGCAATCTAGCCGAGGTCATCCAAAACACGGAAATGGAACTGGGCCTGCAAAATAATTTTGACTGGGTGGGTTACTTTAAATTCCTGCAGCGGCACGGATATGTGGACTTTGTTCAGCAGTGACCTGCAACAGCTTTTCGCTTTTCCGGCCTCAGTGAGTGATATGGGGATTTCTCCTCAGCTACTGGTGTATCTTCAGATTCACCATGAGGAGAGTCCTGCTCCTATTCGCTCGGGCTTTGATTATTGTTGTGCTGTTGCTTGGAGCACTGTTCGTCTACTTCATCTATGCGCCTGATCCCCAGGTTCCACCACTCTCGGGGCGCTTAATCAACGGAGCTATTCAAGCAGACGGCCTTACCCGCACTTACCTGACCTATGTCCCGCAAGGATTGAAGAACAGAGCGCCCCTTCTGCTCGTGATGCATGGCTCGGGAGAACGCGGCAGCCAAATGCGAAGCGCGACCGGATATGGCTTTGAACGCCTTGCGGATCAACGCAAGTTTGCTGTCGTCTATCCCGACGGATACGAAGGCTATTGGAATGCCTGCAACGTTGTGGGGGACTATAGCGCGAACAAACTCAATGTGAACGACGTCGGGTTCTTGACGTCACTAGTGGACAAGCTCATCATCGAAATCGGCGTTGATTCGCGCCGCGTGTTTGCGAGCGGAATTTCTCGTGGTGGTCATATGGCGTTTCGCCTTGCTCTTGAAGCTCCCGATCGCTTCCGCGCAGTCGCAGCAGTGGCCGCGAACCTCCCAGTTCCTGAAAACTTCAAATGCAAGCCCGCCGGCCAAGGCACGTCTTCGATCCTGATTATGAACGGTACAAAAGATCCGCTAAACCCTTTCGACGGAGGAGACGTTAGTTTCTTCGGTTTGTTGAAGCGCGGCGCGGTTCTGTCTTCTCGGCAATCAGGGCAGTATTTTGCAGACCTTAACAACCTCCTCGACCGATCAGAGACGAAAGAGGTCCAACTGGCGGATGGAGTTCAGGTTCAGCAGATCCTGTGGCGGAGGGACTCGCAACCGGAGGTCGAGCTTATTGCTGTCATCGGCGGCGGACACGTCATGCCGCAACCCTACTGGCGCGCGCCGCGCCTGCTCGGTCCAACGCCAAAGGAGCCGAACGGACCGGCGGTCATTTGGGAGTTCTTTGAACGACAGCCACTGAGATAGGCAGGAAAGAAGGGCTTCGACGCCCCTTCACCTCTGGAGTGGGAAAGTTCCGAGGTTCGTTCTGTTGCGCGGCGTTGCACTTGGGTCGCGTGGGAACACAGCGAGAGCGGGTGTACGCGTAAAACCGTGTTAGTGTGATCTATCCTGTCCCGGTCTCCGGGTGGCTCGGGGAAATGGATCTGCCGAACCTTTCCGACAATCGTCGCTGGTCAATCGTCGGTTTGCTCTTTGCGGCATCGTTAATCAACTACCTGGATCGCGCAGCCATTTCATTTGCTCTGCCCCTCATCTCGACGGACTTCCAGCTCACAGCACAAAGCAAAGGCCTGCTGTTGTCTTCCTTTTTCTGGTCCTATGCGCTCATGCAAATTCCAATTGGTTGGTCCGCGGACCGATTCAATTTGCGCTGGCTCTACGCTGGGGCGTTTGTAATTTGGTCATTCGCGCAGGGGCTCACAGGTTTGGCTCGAGGCCTTACCGCTCTACTAGGGTTCCGGATTCTACTTGGGATTGGAGAATCCATTTACCTGCCCGGAGGAACCAAAATCGTCAGCTTGCTGTTCTCACCCAAAGAACGTGGTCTGCCCTCTGGACTCTTCGATTTCGGGACGCGAACCGGCCTTGTTTTGGAAGGCATACTGGTTCCCTGGCTCCTAGTTCATTTAGGATGGCGCCGCACTTTCGTGATTCTGGGCTTTACGGCTCTGGTCTGGCTGGTACCATGGTTCTGGGTTTTCCCACGGAGCCGGCAAGCAGTAACACCGAACGCCGTATCCCCTCATGTGGCATTCCGTTCGGTAGCTCGCACGCTCCTCAATCGCAACTTGCTGGGAATATGTCTGGGATTCTTTTGTTTTGACTACTACTGGTATGTGCTGGTGACGTGGCTGCCCGACTATCTGATCACGGTGCGCCAGCTCAGCATTGTGCAAGCCGGCTTTTATGCTTCACTTGTGTTTTTCACGTTTGGAATTGCCGAGCCGATCGGCGGATGGATCGCCGATAGCCTGATCGGTCGTGGCTGGGACGAAACGGCCACACGGAAAGGGATCGTCACCATAGCTTTCAGTATGGGGATCTTTCTTATCGGAGCGATGCGCACTGCCCATACGGAAGTAGCGATAGGGCTGCTGATCGTAGCTTCTCTGGTCGGACTTGCGACCGGCAACCTTCTGGCGATTCTCCAGTCATGCGCACCTTCAGAAGCGGTGGGAATCTGGACTGGGTTAGAGAATTTTGCTGGCAACCTCGCCGGAATCATAGCCCCGCTCGCCGTGGGATTATTGATTACATCGTATGGCTCATACGTTCCAGGTTTTCAACTCGCCCCGATCATCCTTTTGGCGGGTGTACTTGCCTACTGGTTCGTCGTCGGTGACTTGAAGCCACATGGCTCTTAGGCCTGGGAGTGTCACAGTGTGTGACCCGGCAAACAATCGGCTCATTTCGCCTTACCGTCTCAATGAGTGATATAGAGAGATTTATCACCAACCTACCGGAACTGCCACATGAGGTCGTTGCGAGCTGCCTTTCGCCGCGGACGTGACTTCGCCGCCTGGGTTGGCGTGGTGCCACGACAGTGCTCCACCGGAGGGAAACAGCATTGCGGGGAAAGGGACCAAAGGTGCAAATGTAGCCACCCGCGCCCTGCGTCGCACTGCACGCACAGTCAGATATACTCTGCTGTTTTCCGGAGGCCTTTCATGTCGTGCATCAGATTATCCGCACTTGCATGCGTTTTGATTTCACTCTCCAGCTTGAGTTTGCAAAGTCAAACTGAGAAGACGGAGACCCGAAAACGCGCAATTGATTTCCCCACCGTACTGTACGGGGCTGCTTACTACAACGAGTACATGCCCGGCGATCAGCAGGCTCGCCTCGTGCAAGACATCTCCCTGATGAAAGCCGCCGGCCTGAATGTGGTGCGGATGGGGGAATCCACCTGGAGCTTGTGGGAACCCGAAGATGGGAAATTCGAGTACGCATGGATGGACCGTATTGTGGATGCGGTGGGAAATGCCGGCATTCAAGTTATCCTGGGAACCCCCACGTACTCCATCCCGGCGTGGATGGCGCACCAGCATCCGGAAATACTCGCGGATCGCATTCCGCCGGGCGCATTCGGCGGCAAAGCTACCCCGGGCACCTACGGCATGCGCCAGAACATGGACAGCGATTCCCCCGCATACCGCTTCTATGTGGAAAGGCTCATTCGGCACATCGTAGCTCACTATAAAGACAATACAACGGTAATCGGATGGCAGATTGACAATGAAACATCTAGCTACGATGCCGCGAATCGTGATGTCTTCATCGGCTTCCAGCATTATCTCGAGAAGAAATTTCACACCCCTGAGGAACTCAGCCGGGCATGGTTCCTAAATTACTGGGGCGAGAACATACACACCTGGGAGGACCTGCCGACGCGAGAAGGCACGATCTCCACCGGGTACAAGCTTGAGTGGTCACGCTGGAGTCAGATGCGCGTCACCGATTTTCTCCATTGGCAGGCAGCCCTGGTTCGAGAATGCGCCGGACCGTCGCAATTTGTGACCACGGACTTCGGCGGCATGATGAGGCGCGACGTCAACGAAGAGGCCATCTCGGAGGCACTCGACATTCCGGCTGACAATATTTATCACGGCAGCCAGGACCGTTTCGACGGCGCAGTCCAGTCTATCCAGGCCGATTTCATTCGCTCGCTCAAGCATTCCAATTTCCTGGTCACCGAAACGAATGCGCAATCCACCGACTGGACATCTTCTTATCAATACCCTCCTTACGACGGCCAGTTGCGGGAAGACGTTTACACGCACGTGGCGAACGGCGCCAACA
>JBKPSP010000123.1:0-4013 GCA_046735175.1 Acidobacteriota bacterium | reverse complement strand
TTCTATCAGCTGCTTCCCAAGACGCAGCGGCAGGCTTTCGCGAATCTGGTGACAAGCCAAACTCAATGAGAGAGAGCTTCCCAAAAGTATCACCGATTCGACTCGGACCGTCCGAGTACCAGGAGCTTCGAGAACGAGTTCTGAGGCGAGATGCCTGGCGCTGCCAGTTCTGCGGTTCAATGAAGAACCTCGAAGTTCATCACCAGACTTTCCGCAGTCACTCGGGTTCAGACATCGCTGACAATCTAATTACGGCGTGTAACGGCTGCCATTCGTACCTGCATCTCAGCTGAAGGCAAAACTAATTGGGCGCCTCAAGGTGATATACCGACGACGATCCTTACGGCTTGGTAGGTTGAGGAACCTGCGAACTTGCAAGTTCTTCTTCAGCAAAAACCGGTGCTCTGGGATCCAAACATGTACCATCGCCATGACCCTGCCAAAGACAGTGGTACGCCGATGATAGGCCTGTTACGCACGCTCCATTGGCAACTAAAATGGGTACTAGATAAAGCATGTGGTACTGAGACTCAGGATTTTCGAAGCGCTGTGGCGCATGTTTGCTCAAAGCCAAATGCACGAGCGGGAAATATAAGTATTTCGCCATCTACATACGCGAACGGGCTCGCCAACACGCTGGCCCTCTGGTGGAGACCCCAGCCTTCGCTCACGCGCAAAGGCGAAAGAAGATGGAGGCCTTGTTTGCAAAACTGAAGAATCAGATCGGATTCCGCCGCATGCGTCTTCGACGCATAAAGTTCGTTCGGGAGCAGTTCTTTCTAGCGGCAGCTGCGCAGAACCTGAACAGAATAACCAGTAAACAGCGGTAACTGAGAAGCATTTGCAAAACGGATTTTCAACACCCACGCCTGTTCACAACAACTATCCTCAGTCAGAAGGTAGCTATGCGCTCCATCGCACAGCGTAATCACCAACCCGGCACTCATGGTAGGTGCGAACCCGGCCGAATCCGCTCTGCTGGAACGATCCCTTCCCCTTCCAATAGGGCATAGAAGCGGTCGGCTGCGAGATTCTTTAAAGTCTCAACTTTCCCAGAAGGCCAGCGGACCTCTAGCGACTCAATTTTCTCCACTGATCCCAGCCCAAAGTGCAAACGGAAATCGCTTTGGGAGATGTAACTACCGCCACTGCGAACCTCGTCGGTCTGCGACATCCCGCCGGCCACGACCTTAACGCGCGCTCCGATCGCCAGACGATTGCTCCTGCTGCCTGCCAATTCCAGGCTCACCCAGTGGCGGCCGGCAACACCGTGGTTCTGCAGAATCATCGGCGCGCTATCGAGATCCTCGACCACGACGTCCACCTTGCCGTCGTTGAAAAGGTCGCCGACGGCCAGGCCCCGTGACACACGTTTTACTTCCAGAGCCGGTCCAGCCAGATTGCTCGCATCACAGAATGTGCCATCCTTCTGGTTCATATGGAGCAGCTTGCTCTGCGCGTAACCACCGCTCGCAGGCACCTTTTCCATTTGCGGATAGACATGGCCGCTCACCGCCACCAGATCCAGCCAGCCATCGTTGTCGAGATCCGCGAATGCATCGCCCCACATCACCAGAGGAAAGGAAGGTAAGGCTACCCCGGAAGCATAAGAGACATCCGTAAACATCCAGTTTCCGTCGTTGCGATACAGGTCGCTATAGTCGTCGCCGAAATTTGTCACGTAGAGGGAAGGACGTCCATTGTGCAGGTAATCCCCGAGAGCAACTCCCATGGAGGCTTGCTCAGAGCCCGTCTCGCT
Source organism: Acidobacteriota bacterium (assembly GCA_046735175.1). Taxonomy (GTDB): domain Bacteria; phylum Acidobacteriota; class Terriglobia; order Terriglobales; family Acidobacteriaceae; genus Gp1-AA145. The sequence continues at coordinate 2,254 of JBKPSP010000123.1, read as the reverse complement.
CAACGCCGTGCCGGATTCGAGGCCAATCTCGGCGAACTTGCCCTTGCCATCGTTGCGGTAAAGAAAGTTAGGCAGCGTATCGTTGGCCACGTAGATGTCAGGCCATCCGGTGTTGTTGAAGTCGGCCCAAACCACACCCAGACCGTAGTAACCGTGCGGATCATCCACCCCCATGGCCTTCGAAACATCGGTAAACGTGCCATCGCCGTTGTTGTGGAACAGCGAATCGCCTGCACCCTTCAATCCCCGCGGTCCGCAATAGACATCGATACCGCGATATTTGCAGAGTGAGCTGCCGCCGAACGGGGGCAGATGCGAGAACTGGAAGTCGACATAGTTCGTCACCATCAGGTCCACGAACCCGTCGCGGTCATAATCCCCGAAAGCTGCACCAACCGACATGCGACCATCCGCAACTCCGGCTTTAACGGTGACATCCGTGAACGTGCCATCCCCATTGTTGCGAAACAGAACATTTCCGCCGAGACACGTCAGGTACAGATCTGGCCAGCCGTCGTTATTGAAATCGGCCACCGCGCCGCCCATAGCGAAGCATGGCGCAGCTAGGCCTGACCTCTCCGTCACATCGCTAAATGTGCCGTTGTGGTTGTTATGGTAGAGGGCTCCGCGAGCCGATTCCTTGTGCACGGCCATCTCGACGGTCGGCGCGTTCGTGAAATAGATGTCCAGCCAGCCATCGCGATCGTAATCCCACAAAATGACGCCGCCGCTCATCGACTCGACAATGTATGTGCTCTGCGGATTGGCGGTATGTCGGAAACGGATACCTGCCTTCTCGGTGACGTCCTCCAGTTGCGGTACCGGACGTCCTTTGCACTGAACCTTTTTGGCGTTCGGCGGAGGAGGAGCCGCGGCGGGATGCTGTTCCTGGCTCGAACCCATCGGTGGAAACAACATCGCTGCACCGACGAGTAGGACGCGAACGCAATGTAACAGTTGCGGATTCAAATGCTTTCCGTCGCAATCAAGTTCATGGCTTCTCGTCATTCCTCTTTCGCGGCGCCTGCCCATCGGCGCTACCCCCCATTTTCTGGAGAACCGATCGAGCTTCACTATCACGCGGAGCAAGCGCCAGCGCCTTTCTCAAGGCGCGGATGGCTTCCAGCTGGTTTCCGGCGCGATAGGCCGTGAACCCGAGATTGCGCAGCAGGTTGGGTACTTTGGGATCCCATCCCTCCGCTTCCTGGTAGTGTCCGAGAGCTACGGCATACTGCTTTTGCATTGCTTCGATTGTGGCCAGATCATTGAAAGCGCCACCCAGAACCGAACGCAAGAATTCTTCCTGGGCCGCTGCCTGTCTCTTCTGGCCTGGCGTCACCTTGGCATGCAACAGTGCGTTGCTGCCTAAAGACTCGGCCGCATCCTTTCCCGTTTCCCCCAGAGGAATCGGCGGCTCGTTTTGCGGAAGGCTGGGGACATCCGCTGAAGAAACTCCGGATCCACCCGAATCACCCATGCCACTCCCTTCTTGGTTTTCGGCGATGATGTTTTGCTGCATCTCGCGTGCCTTTTCGAAATATTGCTCCCCTTCCGCTGCTCTTCCGGAAACAATGAGGATCCGGCCAAGACTGGTGTAGGCCTTGCGGATGTCGTTGTGAGCGTCTACGCCGCTGGCTTCGGAGAGTGCAATTGCCTTCCGGAACAGCCGCTCTGCGCGCTGATTTTCCTTGCGGCGGTAGGCATTCAGTCCCAGGTACAGCCAGGCTTCCGATGACGACGGCTTCACTCTCGCCGCTTGCCCCAGATAGTGATCCGCCTCTTGCGGCTGGTTCGAACTGAACGCCATATAACCCAGGAGATAGTTCGCAAAAAAATTTCCCGGATCAATTCGAAGTTGCTCGAGAAATTGCCGGTGGGCCTCAGGCGTGAGCACCCATTCGTTCTGCATCAAGTAGGTCAGGCCGAGAAAGTAGTGTCCGTTTGGAACTTTAGGATCAAGCGCGAGCGCACGCTGAAATTCCCGGATGGCGTCGTCGTACAGCGTGGCATTTTTATAAGAGACGCCGAACAAAAGGTGCAGGCTGCCGCGATCACCGGACGCCGCCGTCATCTGCTGGAAAATGGCCGCCGCCTTTTCCTTCTCCTTTAACCGGAGCAAACAACTTGCGAGGGCGTAGCTGGTTTCGCCGTCGGGACGAATCCCGAGCGACTTCTGGAAAGACTCCGCAGCGGCGCCGTAGTCCTTCTTCTCCATCTGCGCCTGGCCTTGAATCTGTCTCTTATACACATCTGA
>JBKPSP010000122.1:0-6050 GCA_046735175.1 Acidobacteriota bacterium | reverse complement strand
CGACACCGTAGGTCAGCGGATTGATTTGCATCAGCAGACGCAGCCAGGAAGACGCGCCTGACAACGGAAACAAGGCGCCGGAGAGGAGCCAGAGCGGAATCAGGAAAAGATTAATGATGGCGTGAAAGGCCTGCGACGAGTCCATCGGCCAGGCGATTGCGAAGCCGAGGGCAGTGAGCGCGAATGAGATCAAAAAGATGGTGAGTACGACGAGGCAATAGCTGCCGAATCCGATATGAATGCCGACCAGCGGTGCGAAGACCAGGAAAATCAATCCTTGGATGGTCGATAGCGTGGTTCCCCCGAGCACCTTGCCAAGCACTACCGCCGACCGTGAAACAGGGGCGACCATAACGGAGAGCAGAAATCCTTCTTTGCGGTCTTCGATCACTGACATCATGGTGAAGATCGAAGTGAACAGCACGATCATGATCAACGCGCCGGGATAGAAGTAGTCGAGGTAGTGCTGGTCTCCGGCGCCGGAGCGGAAAGAACTGCCAAAGCCCGAGCCGATCACGAGCCAGAAAAGAATGGGCGATGCGATTACTCCGACAACTCGTGTGCGCTGCCGGTAGAAGCGGACCACCTCGCGCCACCACAGAGTAAAGGCGGGGAGAAGGAGTTCGTCCTTCTTTCTTGCGGTTACGGGGATTGCGATAGAGCTCATAAAGCACTCAGCATTCGAAAGTCAGCATTCAGCCAAAACAAAAACCATTCAACCGCAGAGAACGCCGAGGTCGCAGAGAAGACCTTTCTATTTCTTTTCCGTGCCTCTGGGTCTCTGTGGTGAATCAGTATTTTCTTCGCTCCAGAAGCGGTGGCCTGTCCTGCGGATGAATACGTCTTCCAGGCTCGGCTTGGAGATGGAAACAGCGTCAATCTCGCCGGGAAACGCTTCCACCAGATCGGTAACGAAACGGTGCGCGTGGTCTTTCTCGATGCGAAGCTGTCCGCCGACCACTCGAACCTCGATATGGAATTTTGACTGGATTCGCAACGACAAGGCTTCAGGCTCGCGCGCATCGAGCACGATTACGTCTCCACCGATCTCTCTCTTGAGTTCCGCGGGAGTGCCCAGCGCGACTAATCTTCCTTCGTTCAGGATGGCGAGACGGTCGCAACGCTCCGCTTCCTCCATCAAATGCGTTGTGACCAGCACCGTAACTTGTTCCTGATCGCGAAGCATGCGCAGGTATTGCCATACGTCACGGCGCGCGCCGGGATCAAGGCCGGTCGTCGGTTCGTCGAGCAAAAGGACGCGCGGGCCGTGCAGCAGACCCTTCGCAAGCTCCAATCGCCGTTGCATTCCGCCAGAGAAAGTTTCCGCTTTCTCTCGCGCGCGATCGGCGAGGCCGACACGTTCGAGCATGGCACGTATGCGGGCGGTCAAGTCCTGGCCGTGCAGGCCATAGAGATGTCCCTGATGACGGAGGTTTTCTGTCGCGGTGAGCTTCAGATCGATGCTTTGAGATTGAAATACAACGCCGATCTCGCGACGCAACTCGCTGGGTTCGCGGGCGGCATCGCGTCCGAGTATGAGTGCGCGTCCACCAATGGGAACCATGAGCGTCGAAAGGATGCGGAACATGGTGGTTTTTCCGCTGCCGTTGGGGCCGAGCAGGCCGAATAATTCAGCAGGGCGCACGTCGAAGCTTACGCCGTTCAGCGCTGTGCGATTCTCATAGCGGTGAACAAGATCCTGCACCTCGATAGCCGGCGTGTTTGCAGGCTTCTCCTGAGGAAGGGGCCCAACGGAAGCGAGTGCGGACATGTTGGAGGTCAAATCTTATTTTACGCGAGTCGGAGGCTGATATTGATGAGCTGGCGACGAACTCTTGGCTTTACCTGCATTTGGCGACAATCAGCGTTATATCGTCATGCTGATGACGTGCGCTGAAGCCGCGAATATCGCCTATTAATGAGGTGAGAATCGCTTCCGCCGGCTGCTCCTTGTTTCTACCCATGGCATCTATCAAACGCCGCTCGCCAAATTCTTCTCCCTCATCATTGAACGATTCTGTAACCCCGTCGGTGTAGAGCGCGAGAACGTCGCCGCTGTTCAGTTGGCGTTCTGCGATCGTGCATTGCCATTCTTTGAAGAGACCGAGGACGGTAGCAGTCGAGTCCAGGAGTTCAAGCTCGCCGTTGGCGCGCAGCAGCAGGGCAGAGTAGTGGCCGCAATTCACGTAGCGAAGGCGGCGAACTTGATCGTCGTACTCGGCGAAGAAGAGCGTGGCGTACGCGCTGTCAATGGTGTTCTGATAGAAGAGCTGGTTTACGGATTGCAGGAATCGGGTTGGCTCGTCCCAGGCCAGTGCGAATTGACTGCGGAGGTTGGCCTGGAGGTTCGCCATCAAAAGCGCGGCCGCAATGCCCTTGCCTGAGATATCGCCGATCACGAGGCCAAGACGTTGCGGCCCGAGGCTGAGGAAATCGTAGTAATCGCCGCCGACTTCGCGCGCCTGGACGCAGATTCCGGCATAATCGAGCGTTCGCAATCGCGGCTGGCACTGCGGAAACAGGCGAGCCTGCACCTGTTTGGCGATTTGCAGTTCCTGCGCATTTCGTTGTTCCTCTTCAATTTTGGCAGCGAGAGAGCGACGCTCAGAGTTGAGTTCGCGGCTCAAGTCGTCTGACTCGACGAGTTTCAGCGGGTTGCCGTCCGGGTCTCGCAATCCTGCATACAAGCCGCCCCAAACCGGCTTGTGGGGAGGTTCGTCGAAGTGAACGCCGCGGGCGGACCACTCTTTGTAGCGCTCGGTGACGTTCTCCGTGAGAAACACAATCGGTGCGGAGCGGGCAATGGAGCGGTGCGCCTCGGAATCTGCGGGGACTTGGCCAAGCGCAAAGACAGTGCTACCGTCTGGCGGCCCGACTGCGACGAAGCGGCCTTCTCCGATGGGACTGTCAAACAGTAGATTGAATCCGAGTTGATCGACATAAAACCGGATGCTGCGTTCGACATCGGTCACAAAAATGGTGACGAACAACATCCGCAGATACGGGATTTCGGAATTCAGGCGGGGAATGGTTCGAGGCCACTGAGCTGTGGCGGGATTGCCCATGGGCGGGAATTATAAATCGCGCGCTGCCTACCGGCGCTTCTATGTTGTAATTGTGCGAACAGATTCGGGAAAAAATCAGCTTTCAGTCTACTGCGGTCACTTGCGCATTTGCAGGTTCCAATAACAGGCCTGCCGACACAATCACGAGCACTATCCAAAGCAGGTCGGCGACGCACAAGTGCAGGATTTGCAGCCAAACGGGAGCGAGCAGCAGCACGTTGACGATGCCGAGCGCGAGCTGCAAGCAGAACAGAGTCGCGAGAGCGATTGCGATTCGAGGCGCGCGAGTCTGGCCAAATGCAGTTTTGAAGATCACCCACAACACGTAAGCTGAGGCTATGACCGCCACAATTGGATGCATCACTCGAAAATGCAGGAGAGCGGGAGCGCCGGGAGTGAAATCTTGAGCGAAGGATTCCCGCAACGAAGTTGCCGGGAAGAGCGTGTCGGCGAGCGCGGCTACTGCTCCTGTGATTCCGATCAGCATGGTTGCGAATAGACCGGCGGCAATGGCGAGCAGCTGGCGCGATTTCGGGATCAACCGGAAACTGCGGGTCGCGCTACCCAGCCACCAGGCCGTCAGCGCCAGCATCGCGAGCAGGAGCAGAGTGTTTCCGAAGTGGAGGCAGAGAAACAGGATTCGACCTAAAGACTTGTCTTGATCCACGTATCCCAAACGAACTAGTGCAGCCCCCAACAGCGCCTCATTTGCCAGAAACACCGCGGAGAGTATTGCCGCCCAGCGCACCCAGTCAGGTTTGGTGGTTCGACGCCAGCACCAGACTGCGAGTACACCGACCATCAAAATCGCGATACCACTGGTGAAGCGATGGGTGAATTCGATAATGGTCGGCATTCTCGCGCCTGCTCCGAGGACCGTGCCCCCGCACACAGGCCATTTGTTTCCGCAGCCCGCACCCGATCCGGTTGCTCTTACATACGCGCCCCACAGCACAACCGCCACGTTGCAGGCGAGGGTCGCCCAGGCGAAGCGGGCGATGGGCGGTATGCCTAATCGCACGCCTTGCGTTGGGGTCTCCGCTTGCGCTCGAGATGAAGCAATGATGCCGGAAGACATTCGAGTCGAGGATATCAAAGGGTGCGTGCTGCCTGTTACCGCACGACGCCTTCGAGTGGCGAACTGGCGGTCGCGTAAAGTTTCTTTTCCATGCGGCCTGCGAGATAGGCTTCACGGCCGGCCATTACGGCGTGCTTCATGGCTTCGGCCATGAGGACGGGGGCCTGCGCGTTCGCGATTCCGGTGTTCATGAGGACCGCGTCGGCGCCGAGTTCCATTGCGAGGGTTGCGTCAGACGCAGTGCCCACACCAGCGTCAACGATCAGGGGAACGCCGGTGATCATTTCGCGAAGGATCTGGAGATTGGCGCGATTCTGAATGCCGAGTCCGCTGCCGATTGGCGCGCCCAACGGCATGATGGTGGCGGCGCCGGCGTCGAGAAGACGTTTCGCAAACACGACGTCATCTGATGTGTAGGGAAGGACGGTGAACCCTTCCTTCACCAAGACTTTTGTAGCTTCGAGTGTGGCTTGCACATCTGGATACAAAGTCGCCTGGTCGCCAATGACTTCGATTTTTACCCAGTCGGAAATTCCGACTTCGCGTCCGAGGCGGGCTGCGCGGATCGCCTCGTCTGCGGTGTAGCAGCCGGCGGTGTTAGGAAGCAGAAAATATTTGCTCGGATCGATATAGTCCAGAAGCGATTCCTTACTGCGGTCCAGATTCACGCGTCGGACGGCAACCGTCACGATTTCGGCTCCGCTGGCTTCGAGGGCGCGCGCAGTTTCCTGGAAAGATTTGTATTTACCGGTGCCGACGATCAGGCGCGAACGGAAATCGCGCCCCGCAATGACGAGTGGATCAGGCATAGTGTTATTGTATTCGGAAAGGGTATTGTTTGACCTGCGAAGCTAGAGTCCCTTGACGGAGAACATGATGAACAAAATGTTTTTGATGGGTTTGCTGTGCGCGGCTTTAATGCAGCCGCTGGCTAGAGGCCAAAGTGGAGGCGGACAAATGCCGAAGGTTGGCGACATGGCACCGGATTTCAAGATGTCCTACTTCGACGGCAAAGACCTGAAAGAAGTTACGCTTGATCAATATCGCGGGGAGAAGCAGGTCGTGCTGGCGTTTTACGTGTTCGCCTTTACCGGCGGTTGAACGCAGCAAATGAAAAACTTCCAGCAGAACCTGAAGAAGCTGGAAGCTACTGACACCCAGGTCCTGGGTGTGAGCATGGATAGCGCCTTCGCCAACAAAGCCTTCGCCGATTCGATTGGAGTTACATTCCCGCTGCTGAGCGATTGGGGAGGAGAAACCACCCGCAAATACGGCATCTACGTTGATAAGTACAAGGCCGCACGGCGCGTGAATTTCCTGATCGGAAAAGATGGACGGATTCTGGAAGAGCAGATCGATAGCTCGGCGATTGATCCAACAAAGATTGTGGATGCTTGCGAGCGACCGAAATTAAAGGGGTGATGGGTCGAGACACGGACTGCGCGGACGTGACATTCAACTGATCGGTTTCGAGTCGTTTGATTCAGTGCGGAACGCGCCTTTGCTCGAATCGATTTTCCGCAAACTTGTTTCGCCGCAGAGTTTGACCCGAAGGAGCACGGTTGCTATCATCAAATCGCGGGGTGGAGCAGTCTGGTAGCTCGTTGGGCTCATAACCCAAAGGTCGGTGGTTCAAATCCACCCCCCGCAACCAAACCTCTCCGCGAATCCTTCCTGTAAGTCTCTCGGATACTTAGAGTTGCGAGCCGAGCCGAAGAATCCGCGAGGCGCAGAATCGCCCCATTGAGGCGCTCGACTCCACCGTGTTCCTCGGGAATCAACAGCAGAGTCCTGCACCGGTCGCACACGACTCCGTACCGCACCGGCATGCCGTCATTATGCTACGGCGATCGGAGCAAGTTGAATGCGGAATTGATAAGTCTCCCTATCACTCATTGACCGCGCAA
>JBKPSP010000121.1:0-6946 GCA_046735175.1 Acidobacteriota bacterium | reverse complement strand
GTACAGGTTAGTTTTTGCGGCGTCGGCATTGTAGGTAGTGAATAGGTTGCTGTCGGGAAGTGCGGCGTGGCAGAGTGTGCAACCAGCCAGCAGAACAAGAAAAGTTGTTACGATCCGTCGTGAGAACATCAGATCCTCCGTACAAACGAGAAACAATTGTATGCTGCTTCTATATTCAGGACATAAGCTTCTTTGTAAATAGACCATTAATAACGTCCGGCCGATTGAAGCCTGCAAGCGCTGCTCCAGACAAAAAAGCCCCGGCTTTCGCCGAGGCTTTCAAGGTTGCTAGCAGCTAGTAGCTAGAAGCTAGCAGCTGCTTTTAGTACATATCCCCACCCATGCCACCATGTCCGCCGGGCATCGGAGCGTTCTTCTTCTCCTCAGGCAACTCGCTTACCAGCGCTTCGGTCGTCAGCATCAACGCTGCAATCGAGCCTGCGTTCTGCAGCGCGGTGCGGACCACCTTCGTCGGATCGAGCACGCCGGCCTTGACCAGGTCTTCGTACTCATTCGAGAAGGCGTTGTAGCCGTAGTTCGCGTCCTTCGAGTCGAGCACCTTGCCGAGCACCACAGCACCCTCTTCGCCGGCGTTCTCGGCGATCTGGCGCAGCGGCTCCTGCATGGCGCGCTTCACGATGTTGATGCCGATCTGCTCGTCGCCCTCGAGTTTCAGCTTGTCGAGAGTGGCCGCAGAACGCGCCAGCGCAACTCCGCCGCCAGGGACGATGCCCTCTTCGACGGCCGCGCGGGTGGCGTGCATCGCATCTTCCACGCGGGCTTTCTTTTCCTTCATTTCGGTTTCGGTCGCGGCGCCAACTTTAATGACGGCCACGCCGCCAACCAGCTTCGCCAGCCGCTCCTGCAACTTCTCGCGGTCGTAGTCGCTGGTGGTCTTGTCGATCTGGCTGCGAATTTCTTTCACGCGGCCCTGAATGTCCGCGCCCTTGCCTTTGCCCTCGACGATGGTGGTGTTGTCCTTGTCGATGGTGACTTTCTTCGCCTGGCCGAGGTCGCTCACCTGAACGTTCTCGAGCTTAATGCCGAGATCTTCAGTGATGGCCTTGCCGCCGGTGAGGATCGCGATGTCCTGCAGCATGGCTTTGCGGCGATCGCCGAAGCCCGGGGCCTTGACGGCAGCAACGTGCAGCGTGCCGCGCAGCTTGTTGACCACGAGGGTCGCCAGTGCTTCGCCTTCGACGTCCTCAGCAATGATGATGAGGGGCTTGCTGCTCTTCGCGATCTGCTCGAGCAGCGGGAGTAGGTCCTTCATGCTGGAGATTTTCTTTTCATGGATCAGGATGTAAGCGTTCTCGAGCACCGCTTCCATCCGCTCCGGATCGGTAACGAAGTACGGAGAGAGATAGCCGCGGTCAAACTGCATGCCTTCGACAACTTCCAGCTGGGTTTCGAGCGTCTTCGACTCTTCAACCGTGATGACGCCGTCCTTGCCGACCTTCTTCATGGCTTCGGCAATGATGTTGCCGATGGTCGAGTCGTTGTTGGCGGAAACGGTTCCAACTTGCGCAATGTGGTCGCCCTGCACCGGCTTCGAGAGCTTGTCCAGTTCGCCCTTCTCGCGCTCGCCGTCTTTGTTCAGCTTGCCTGCAACGAGCTCAACAGCCTTCTCAATGCCGCGCTTCAGTGCCATGGGGTTCGCGCCGGCGGCAACGGTCTTGACGCCTTCGCGATAGATCGCCTGCGCGAGAACGGTGGCGGTGGTGGTGCCGTCGCCGGCAACATCGGAAGTCTTCGAAGCGACTTCCTTTACCATCTGCGCGCCCATGTTCTCGAGCGTGTCTTTCAGTTCGATTTCTTTTGCGACGGTGACGCCGTCCTTGGTGATGGTCGGCGAACCGAATTTCTTGTCGATCACGACGTTGCGGCCCTTGGGACCGAGCGTGACCTTTACGGCATCAGCCAGCACGTTGACGCCGCGAAGAATCGCCTGCCGGGACTCTTCTCCGTGTACGATTTGTTTTGCCATTTGTCTTTTCTCCTGAAGTTGTGCAGCTGTTGGCTGCCGATTTCTTTTTCAGCCATCCGCTAATCAGCTACTAGCTATTAGCTTCTAGCTTGAACCCCTAAACCCTGTTCGTTTCGAATCTCAAAACTCTGTCATTCCGAGCGAAGAAGATCATTCGCTTCGCGAATGATCTTCACAGTCGAGGAACCTCCTGTTGGTCCTCAACCGCGCGGACAAAGCCCGCGCCACGTTATCTACGCGATCCTGCGGTCTCGCGCTTCGCTGCGCCGGAGAGAACTCCGAGCACTTCCTCTTCCCGCATGATGATGAAATCTTCGCCGTCCAGCTTGATCTCAGTTCCGCTGTACTTGCCGAACAGAATGCGATCGCCTTCCTTCACATCGAGCGGACGAACCTTGCCCTCTTCGTTGATCTTGCCTTTGCCGACGGAGACAACTTCTCCCTCCTGCGGCTTCTCCTTAGCACTATCCGGGATAATGATTCCGCCGCGGGTGGTTTCGCCTTCTTCAATGCGACGGACCAGGATGCGGTCGTGCAGTGGGGTGAACTTTGTAGCCATGTTCAGACTCCTTTCGTGGAATTGTGATCTGGGTTATTTGAATTGCTGATTGTTAGCACTTAGGACTATCGAGTGCTAATTGTAGAAATATGAGTAGGTTGTTGTCAAGCAAACCAGCTCAATTTTCGGGACATCGCAATTCAACTTTCGATGCAAACCTAACATTTTCAGTCACTTAAATAGACCCGCGCTGCGATTTGATTCACTGTGCTGCTCTGGGCTTGGCAGGAGAGGCCATGCGGCTGCCAGGCACTCGGAAGACGGATGGACAGTCGAGACACAGTTCCGATGCATTTCCGCGGCGCATCTACAAACTCAGCCTTAATGGCAAGGTGCTGGGCATGTTTGGTAAGACCGGCAAACAACTTGGGCAGTTTGGTTGATACACGAGATCGCTTGCCCTTCGGAAAATGAATTGTATGTCGCGGAACTGTTGAACTGGCGAGTACAGAAGCTGGTGTTGGGCACTCAGCATTAGAGTTTGTTCGCTTCTACTTTCGCACTCGCCGCGATGGCTGCGGCCATGGCAAGTTTGTGATCTTTGCTCCAGGGCGGGCCGATGGATTTTCTCAGTTGAAGGAAATGGGCTTCGATGCCCGCGATCTCCAACACCTGACTCGCTGCCTCGAACACCTTTTTTGCGTCGTACCAGTGGACAATCCAGCCGCGTGCCTCGGCGGCGAGGGCGAGCGCCTTGCGATACATCACCCAGTCGGCGACGTTCTGGGAGCGATAGTCCTTGATGCGCTCGGCAATGGTCGGCGGCAGCTTAGGGCACTGGCGAAGCGCGATTCCTGCGACCACGACGCCACGGCGGGACGACATCAACGCGACCTCTTCGAGTACGATCTCAGCGCGCCGTTCCGCCGATGCCTGCACACGCTCGACCAGCGCGACGGCTTCGGCGATCGGAAGCCGCTGACACTCGCTGTGGTGCGGAATCTTCGGCAAACCGGGGTCCACCAGTTCGATGTGGCGACGATCGAGGAGCGTTCTGTCGCGGTTGATGGTAACCAGCACTGCCCAGCCGCCGTGGTCTGATACGCCGATAATTGCGCCACCCTCTCGGACCGAGCGCTTCAGTTCCCTTCTTGCTTCAGCCATTTCGAATCAGCTCGCCGCTTGACGCAGGAAGGCTTTGAAGACGGACTCATCAATCTCAGAGGTCTTGCGGACCTTGACGTGGCGCACGTACTGCCCATTGCCTTCGAGGAGGCCTTTGGGGTCTTTGAGGGACGAGCCACGAACGAAGCCAAATTGGACGTGGTCCGGCGCGGAGTACACGAAGGAGACCGGAGCTTTGCCCTTCAGCCAGCAGCCGTTGCCCCACTTGACCGACTCTTCGAGGGATGGCTCCGCGCGTTTCACGAAGCGGCGCAGAGCGCGGATGATAGTTCGGTTCTTCGGCGGCTGGTCGTCCAGGTAGTCGTCAAAGCTGGCGTACTTTTTCATTTTCATGGGTCATCTCGCGTGCGCTGGCTATCCAGCTGGGTCGCTAATACCCTTCATGAACAAAAAACTGATGGGCTGAATATTACAACAGGGGTGGATTGGGCATCTTTGGTAGAGTCGTGATCTTAGGGACTCTGGAGAGTCGAGATGGCTAAGCAACCATTGATCTTTACGTATTACATTGCAGCTCCTGTCGAGAAAGTGTGGGATGGGTTCGTTTCGAAGGAGGCGAACCGGACGATTTTCATGGGCGCGGATTTTGAAGTGGACTTGAGACCCGGCGGGGCGATGACGTGGTCGGGGCCGGGTAAAGATGGCAAGCTGATGCGGTATGTGACCGGTGAGGTGCTGCGGGTGGAAGCGCCGAGATTGTTCGAATACAAGTTTGGCATGGGTGATGGGAAAGTGATGTCGAGAGTGAGGATTGAACTGACTCCGGAAACAGAAGCGGTGAAGGTTGTGGTGACGAATGATGAATTCGAGGAAAACGATCCCGCCTATGCGCAGAATGCGGACGGGTGGCCGCGCATTCTATCGCGACTGAAAACCCTTTTGGAGACTGGCAAGACGTTTCGGCCGCATTGAGTTGATGAGATCATTTCTCCACGTAGTCGGTTTGGAATTTTTGGTTGCCGCTTAGTTGCACGATGACTGGACCTTCCTTTGTTTCGACGAAGTGAGGGACGCCGGCCGGGATCAGGATGAAACTTCCTGCTGGGTAGGCCTTCAGCTTTGCTGAATCGAATCTTGGCCCCTCGCCGAGATACCAGGTGCCTTCAATCACCGTGACGAGTTCGTCTTGCGGGTGGGTATGCGCGAGGACTCGTGCGCCTGCTGGTATTTTGGCGCGATCAACCCAGGCGCCGTCTGCGCCGGAGTCGCCGAATAACTTCGCTCGCTGCCTGCCGTCGGTGTAGTAAGCCGGGGTAAACCAGCGGACTTCGTCGGGAGTCGTGCCGCGAATCCCCTTGTTGCTTTGCTGGGCTGAGCTGGTTGCCATTCCGATGGGCGAAGCTATCGCGACCAGAGTGGCAATTACAAGAAGGATCTTGTTCATCTTCTTCATTCTCCGTTCAAGCGAATCGACCCTGAGTGGAATTCGCTCCTATTCACAGGGTAGCGACAGATTTCTCAGCTCACTTACACTCAACGCGATTGTCCTGTGAGGCGATGATCTGCCACTTACCGTCACGCTTCAGCCACGTGTCGGTCCAGGCTTGGCAAACCTTTGTGTTCGGGTGCGCCGGATCCTTGCCGAGAGCATGCTCGCGGCCGTAGACCACGGCGAAGCTGTCTCCGAAGAAATGGACTTTGGCTTCATCGAGCCCGCAATCGTGGGCGGAGCGTGGGCCCTTCTCATCCTTGAGTTCATCGGCCTTGTTGAAGCGCGCGCCTTTGGTTGAAGTACCCTGAAAGTCTTCGGCGAGTAAGCCAGCGATGACGCCGTTGTCGACGCAGACGCCCTCGGCCCATTTGCGTTCCATGTCGATGATGTATTTCGCGGCCTTGTCATCCGGTGAAGCCCAATGACTCTGCTGCGCATGAACCAGCTGGGCTTGAGCTAAGACAAGCAACAACACTGTTGCGCTTGCGACCACCACGAAGCTTCGTTGTTTCATTTATCCCCCGCTTACATCTGCCGACGAATTCTCCCAGCTTCTGGAATCGGGCGTGTACGGCGTCGCTGATCATACAGGCAAACCAATTTTCCCGCGTCACGGTGGCGCAGGCTCGCGCCTGTTGGGCGATTGTGATTTGGATCACACGCGTCTGAGACGGGAATCACGGACGCATTGTGAAAGCGCATAGAGCATATGTGCATGCACAGGTAAACAATGCTCTCGATCACATCCCAGTACGCGTTGCGAGCTCTCTCCCATCTGGCGCGGCAGTCGGGAAAAGCAGTTCGAGGCCGGGATCTGGCTCACTCCGTTGAAGTCCCAGCGAATTACCTATCAAAGGTTCTGTTGAGCTTGCGGAATGCCGGGCTGGTAGATACCAGTCGCGGTTCGGGTGGAGGTTACCGGCTCAAAAGGTCAGCCGAACACATTTTCCTGATCGACGTAGTCGAATTGTTCGAGGAAGTTTCGCGCACGAAGCCGCGCTGCTTCCTCGGCCGCACACGAGCCTGCTCGGAAACCAATCCTTGCACCGCGCATTCCAGTTGGAAAGAGCTGCAGGCGGCATATTTAGGGTTTCTTGTCTCGACTTCGCTCTCGGCTATCGCGGGAAATCCGGGTGATTTCTGGACGAGCTCTCTGGAAGACGCGAGATCGGAAAGTCACAAGAATCTACATAATGCTGGAGGTATTCGATGACGACTGCAATCGCTAAGACTGTACGCGAGTTAGCTCTTGAGAACCCATCCTCAACGAGGGTGTTTGAAAAGCTGGGGATCGACTACTGCTGCGGCGGTAACAAATCGCTGGAGCAAGCCTGCCGGACTGCGGACCTGGACATCGATCAGGTACTCGACTCGCTTGAGAAAGCGCAAGCATTTCCTGAGAGCGAAAGAGACCGAGGCTGGCAGGCGGAGCCGCTGGCAACGGTCATCACGCATATCGAGACTACCCACCACAAATACACGCGCGAGGAGATTGCCCGGCTTGTTCCGCTTTTCGAAAAGGTCTGCTCTGTGCACGGCACGAAACATCCTGAGCTGTGGCGGATCCGCGAAACTTTCGAGGACCTCAGCCAGGAACTTATTGGGCACATGATGAAGGAAGAAATGGTCTTATTCCCGTACATAAAAAAGATGGAAGGGAATGGTCAAATTGGCCGCGCGCATTTCGGATCGATCCAGAACCCCATCGCGATGATGGAGCACGAGCACGACTCCGCTGGAAATGCACTACGCGCGATGAGGGAAGCAAGTAATGGATATTCCGCTCCCGCAGACGCGTGCATAAGCTTTCAAACGCTTTATCATGCACTGGTTGAATTTGAAG
>JBKPSP010000120.1:0-7524 GCA_046735175.1 Acidobacteriota bacterium | reverse complement strand
GGCCTGAAGACGTGGTGTACCGATCAGCTTCTACTCCATGTAGAGCCGAATCGAGTGCGTGACCCTACAACCTGCTCAACCTCACGTGCTTCTTGCTGAATCGCCGCCGTCCTCATTGTGAGGTCACGAGCAAAGCAGTATCATCCCCGCGGGAGCGAATCCATGGAATCCACACGACCGAAATTACCGGCCAAGGCAATCGAGCTTTACAACGATTTCATTCACGGCGAAATCAGCCGGCGGGCATTCATCGAGGGTGTGCAGCGGCTTGCGGGCGGTGTGGCGGTCGGCTCGATCATCCATGCTCTGATGCCGAACTATGCTCTGGGCCAGCAGGTCTCGCGCACCGACGACAGGATCAAAACCAGTTACGAAACCGTGCCCTCCCCGAAAGGCAATGGAAGCATAAAGGGATATCTGGTTCGGCCTGTCAGCGCCGACACCCGCTCTGAGAGCGTCACAAAGCTGCCTGGCATTCTCGTGGTCCATGAGAATCGGGGATTGAACCCGCATATCGAGGACATTGCGCGGCGGTTTGCCCTGGCTAACTTCATGGCATTTGCTCCGGACGGGTTGACGTCTTTAGGCGGCTATCCTGGCGACGATTACAAAGGCGGCCAGATGTTCAACAAGATCGACAAGGACCGGATGCTCGAGGACATGGTTGCCGCGGCCGTGTGGTTAAAATCCCGCCCTGATTGCACCGGAAAGATCGGAGCCACAGGGTTCTGCTACGGCGGCTGGGTTTCTAACGCGTTGGCAGTCCATTTGGGCCCTGATTTGGCCGCCGCGGCACCGTTTTATGGCGGCCCGCCCGAGGCAGGCGACGTTCCGAAGATCAGAGCGGCCATCCTCGTACATCACGGAGAACTCGACACCCGTCTGGCAGCGACCTGGCCGGCCTACGACAAGGCATTATCCGACGCGCATGTCCCCCACGAGGGCTACATTTATCCCGGCGCCGGGCATGGGTTCAATTGCGACGCGACGCCGGAACGCTATAACAAGGCCGCGGCCGATCTGGCCTGGCAACGCACCATCGACTGGTTCAACAAGTACGTGCGTAGCTGATTTCAGCCAATATCCCGGGAACCGAGCGCGATCTCCTTGCGTACATCACACCGAGGGTGGAGGTGTACCTATGAGAGCGATTCTCCTGGCGTTGGCAAGCTTCAGCACAACCGTGCTCGTCGCCCAGGACAACAGGATCGAAGAAATTGGCAAGAGCCCGGTTGTGGCCAAGGTCGCCCCCGGAGGAAAGGTGCGCATGGACCTCTGCTCCAGCGCAATTGAGCTGGTTGGCCGTGACGAGAACGCATTGCGGGTCTCCTATGATCCCGATCGCGGCAACGTAAACGTCCGCATCCAGAGCACCGGGGAGTATACCGACCTCAGGGTCAAAGACTGCCCGCGCAACAACTTCACCGTCAGGATCGAACTGCCCAGGTCTTCTTCCCTCTACGTCCGAATGTTTGCCGGCGACCTGGACATAAAGGACATCACCGGCGACAAAGACGTGGAATTGCACTTCGGCCAGCTAAGTATGGACGTTGGCAAGGCTGAGGATTATCGCCGGGTCTCTGCTTCAGTGAACAGCGGCGAACTGGATGCTCCCGCCTTTAATGTTTCAAAAGGCGGACTGTTTCGCTCCTTCAGTCAAACCGGCTCGGGAAAATATCTGCTGCACGCGCATGTCGGCGCTGGCCAACTGGATCTGCGCTGAACCGTCTCGAATTCGGCCTTCTAAGTTTTCCGAGAAACGCCCAAATCCCGCGCCAACGGCCCGGTTTGGCGTTTGAAAGTAGCGAATATTTTACAACGCAGTCACATATCTCTTGGTACAATTCTGCACAAATCAGTTGATGTTGGCCCGATTTAAGGGGAGATCGTATGGCCACTCGACCCGCACCTGCTCTTTGTAAGGAAGAGCCTGTCATAGGCTCACCCTACTGTTCTGACCCGGACTGCAAGTACTGCATAGAGTTACGTCAGGCACTGGAGCAACTGGCGAGAGAACAAATGCTGTCGAAAAGTGCGTAAGTCCGGCTCTCGCTTCAGCGAGAGACCGTTTCAGGCAGCAGTGTGTTCACTGCTCGAGATTGAAGTACAGCTTTGCGCCTTGCGCTTCTTCCATCGAGTAAAAGGAAGCATTGATCGCGCCCAGCGGCTTGATGGCAATGCCCAGGGTCTTTCCATCAATCAACCGTTGTAACACGGGATGTCCGATGGTCAGATACGTTTTCCCGCCCGTGCCCTCGGTGATCGGCCAATCGATAATCATCTGCGTATTCAACACACGGTTCAGCGGCTGATAGTGGCAAAAGCTGTCTGTAGTCACAGTCTTCTGGTCCCAGAGGGGATCGCCACCCAGAATTTCCACCACCCTCACCAAACCAAAATCCTTGATGCGCTCAGCTTTCTGCTGCAGCGAGTAGGTAGTCAACTCCAGCAGTCCGTGCCCAGCCACTTTCTTGCCGGCGAATTTTTTCAGGTCCCATCGCAGGATCACATAATGAGTTCCGTCTACCGTGAGCAGATTGATTCTCTTTCCTGACGCATCTTGCGTGTACCAGTCATTGGCGTTGACGTCGGTGTTCTCGATGTCAATCGAGCTGTCGGCCGCGACGGGAATTTTTTGATTGAAGCTTTTCGGATCCGCCACAGGAGGATGGTAAGGAACCGCCTCTCCCCGGTCCAGTCCCGCCGCAGCCGCGTCAACCAGGTCCACTTTTATGTAGTCCACATCGAGCCGGTATTTTTCAAGCCCCCAATCCATCAGGGCCATGTGGCCGAAGATTGTGTCGCCGGGCTTGGCGTCGAAGCCATGCGTGGTCATGCTGAACGTGTGCCAGGTATCGGTGTCTGGAATGTCATACTCCATCAACTGTGACTCATAATCCGTGGTCCGCTGGGTCAAAACTTGCAGGTTTATGCGGCGCGGCGCGTGGCTCGATCGCACCCGCGCCTCAATTCGAAACTCATGACCGGGCTTCTTCATGAGCGTCAGGTCCATATTGTCTGAAACCTTTCGCTCAATCAGAGCCCACCAGATTCCCCGCCGGTCGGTGGTTCCGTCCACAAAGATGGACGCGTAGCCTGGTCCTCCCTGACGCAGGTCCATGGTCGCAGTGCCGTCGCCGGCTTTAAAGAACCAGCCATTATCAGGATCGAGTTTTAGATTGTCGAAATCATCAAAGAATTGAGCTGCACTCGGCATTGGGTGCGCAACAGCAATCAAGAGAAGCACAGCATGACATCGCCAATTCATTCTGAGAGTCTAGCCCATTTCAAGGCTGGCCAAAGCGGCTTTGTGCCGGACGCCGGAATCCGCCCATGAAATCGTCGAGTTCCTGAAGCGAGAACGGCTTTTTCAAGACAGTCGCAGACGACATGAAAGCAAACTTCTGTTCGGGATGCTTCTGACGCAGCTCATGAATGAGCTTGGTGCCGGTCGCCCGAGGGTCGGTGAGAAACTTCAACGCAATGAGAACAAGGTCAAACGGCCCCTGGTCAGAGTCCATGCGGGAAGCTCCGTCGCAATTGAGCGCCAGTCCGACTTCGTATCCAAGCTTATTCAGCATGATGCCGGTACTTTTCAGGATGGCTTCGTCCGCTTCGACGACCAGGACTTTCATGGCTGCGCGACCCCCAAATGCAACACTGAATAGTTACTGCCCAGGTGTTCTTAGGATGTGCCGCCCCCGATTGCGCGCACAGTGTATTTTCAGGTGCGCGGGCCCAGACTTATCGAGGCTCGTGCAATTCGGTCGACGTGGGCGCAATCACTGCACAGTGATGTTTACCGTGCTCGAGAACGCTCCGTTGCTGTCCCATCCCTTCACCGTAATGCGATGCGGTCCAGTCGAAAGATTTCGTGAATTGTCCACATACTTGCCAGAAGTGTGGAATCTCACTACTCCATCTATATAGACCTGCAATTGGCTGAAGGGTAAAGAAGTAGACGCGCTGGCCACGATATGTACTGGGTTACTGAAGCTGGAACCGTCCTTGGGTAAACAAATGTTTACCGTGCGGAAGACATTGTTCGTGCACGCCACCAGATCGATAGTCTTGCTGTATGAGCCAAGGTCGTCCCATGCTTTTGCGGTGATGCGATTCGCTCCTCCGGCTAGCGGGATCTTGGTGTTAATCATGTCATCGGGCGTCCGGAACGTCAGGAAGCCGAAGCCGGCCACGTAGATTTGCATCGCCTGGATCTGGCGGTCGTCCAGCGGAGTGGCAACAAAATGAAAGTTTCCGGTCGGGCTGCCGTGGTAACACAGGTTCACTGTTCGCAAATTGCCAAGAGCCCGGCAAACCAGAGCCGACGCCGTCTGATTGAGCCACACATCCACCGATTGGGGCCCCAGAATCGCCAGGTCGGTTCGCCCATCCTTGTTGAAATCCCCCGAAATAAGATACGCTGAAAATCCCAGTGGCCAACTCTGTTTCAGTGTGAAAGTGCCGTCTGATTGTCCTTGCAGAAATTCCAGAACGGCATCCTTCACCAGCATCAAATCCTTGGTTCCATCTTCGTCGAAGTCGCCGATAGCGATCGAGTTGCAGTCTGTGCCGTTTGAGGCATCCCAAAAGCAGTCCGGCGGTTCTTGCACGACGAATGTTCCATCCCCGTTGCCCTTCAGTATGTCCACTTTGGAACCAAGGGTAGCCGGGAAAAAGGCGGCGCTTATGATGATGAGATCTCGCTTGTTGTCCTGATTCACGTCGCCTAGTTCCAGGCGATTGATATAGGCGGGGAGGGCCAACTCTCTGTGGAACGTAAAATGGCCGGTCCCGTCCGACACACCAATAATGACCGCACCGTCACTAAAAACGTCGTTGTCGCAAAAGGCGGTGACCGCGATGTCTGGAATTTTGTCTCCAGTAAAATCAGCCGCTTGGGCAAGCCCTCTGAGAAAACAGTCGCCGCCAAAACTTCCAGTGAAATTCACGTTGTGGTTGACTACTTTGCTGGAGATGCCGCCCTTGCCATCGCCGAGATAAACGACGATCTCATTGTCGCCAGAGCGAGTGGATCCATCGACAGCTACCGCTATGTCTGGGTTCCCATCATGATTAAAATCCCCTGTCGCAACCGCCGTGCATAACACAGCCACGGTGTTTGACGTAGTCAAGGTGCCGTCTCCGTTACCCAGGAGGACGAGCCGGTTTTGGCCATCGCAGACCGCGACATCGGTCTTACCATCCCGATTGAAGTCCAGCAGAGCGATATGGCCCGGCTGACTCGTGGTGAAGGCCTTCGTTGAATCAAAGGTGCCGTCACCCGAATTCGGCAAAACTGTCAGCATAGTTCCGGTGCTGTCAGAGAAAATCAGATCTGGAAAGCCATCGCCGGTGAAGTCGGCACGCAGTCCGCTCGAGGAGGGGAATGGATACGAACTCTGGGACCAGGTGAGTTGAGCGTGAGCCATCGAACACAGAAATACGCACAGGGAAAGACAAGCCACGAGAGATCGCATAAAGCTACTCCCAAAGCGAAGTTTTGGCGGGCGGTTGGCTTAGAGAGGTGGGAAGGCAAATAGGTTGTACTCTGGCGCCGCGCACATCGAAAGATGCCCTATTGGGATGCGTTGACAATCCTGTCGCCAGGAACCCGCAGAGATGAAACTTCGGTTCGAAAATATCTCAGGCCGAAGTCTAGAGACTCATTCCGCCATCAATCAGCAGTTCCGCGCCAACCGTAAATGCTGCCTCATCCGAGGCCAGAAACACGACAGCATTCGCGATCTCACTCGGCCGGCCGAATCTTCCAGATGGAATCTGCTTGACGAGTGCAGTCCGTTCTTCCTCTGACCTTCCGGAATGGACGGCCGTCATGATGGGACCGGCACTTACCGCGTTCACGCGAATGCCCCGAGAAATCAATTCACCAGACAGCGTTTTGGTGAACGAGATGATTGCGGCTTTCGTTGCGGAATAGATGCTCGATGTCGGCATGCCAATATGGGGATTGACCGACCCATTGATAACGACAGACGCCGGATTCGCGAACACCGGCAACAATGCCTGAAGCAGAAAGTAAGGGCCTTTCACGTTTGTGTTGAACGATCGGTCGAAAGCCGCCGTATCCCATTGCTCGAGCGGTCTCAGTTCGACAACTCCGGCATTGATGAAGAGGACATCCAGTCCGCCGAACGCCTTGCGAATTTCCCCGGCAACTTTGCCTTGGTCCGCCACGTTCCCCGCGTCGGCCTCAATCGCGACAACATCGCCAAGTTCCTTGCGGGCGGCATTCAGGTTTTCCTTGCTGACCCCAGTGATTGCGACGCGCGCGCCCTCTTCTAAGAAGCGACGGGCCGTTTCGAGTCCAATTCCGCTGGTCCCACCTGTGATCAGAGCGCGTTTCCCTTGCAGTCTTGGCATGAGTGAAGATTGTATAGGAGGGAGGCTGCAAGGGATTCGCGATCGCCCCAGCGTTCCCTGTGGTCAATGAGCGTGTCTGACAATGTCGATAATGCCGGGATGTTAACAGCTGCTTCCAATTCCGAACTGTACTCCGTCCGAAGGGACGCTATGCGCAAGAAACCACGTCTCTCGTCGATCTTGCATCAGAAGGTTCCCGATCATGCCGAACCGTCATGCGGCCTGCGCAATGAGTTTTGTAGCGGTGGCAGCGTATTGCCTGTTTTTGTCTGCTGTGGCGATTGGTGAATGTGTAGTGGTTGAAACATTTGAAATAAACAGCAGCGGTTTGAGAGAACTGCAGGTGACTTTACTAGTCGGTACCTGTTAGTGGTTCTCGCGTGGTTTATGCCTCGCCCTTTGCGACAGCGCAAGGGTACGTTTTGCGTTCCTACCTGAGCAGCGTCTCGTTGTGATTTCCAGCCAATCTCCAACCACCGATGGGAGGGGGAGTACCCACTTTTGTGCCTTCCAATTTCGAGGTTTTGATCGGCGCCTTCAGGCCGCGCTTGTTCGAACCGGAAATCTTGCTGGTCTTGCTCTTGACGCTCTTCGCCATGGAGTTTTCCCTTTTATGCGATTTTGCGGCAACTTGGCGGGCGCTTTCTGCATTCACCCAAGAATCGCCACCACTCTACCGCACCGATAGGAACTACACTACGTCGTTATTTCGGAAACGTCCTAAAATCCGTTCTCAATTTTTATCAAAGTTTCTTAAAAGCGAGCTATGCGCAGCTGCGAGAGCCATTTAAAGATGCTCATCTTGCCCGCCGGCGGCTCTTTGAGCCTCCTCCCGGCATCTAACACACAGGCAGCCGTTTACAATCATTTTCAGGGTCAACATGAAACTCAATCGCCTCATCCTCTCGTTCATCTTTACTTTCGCCTTCGTTTGCAGGGCATTCGCCCAGGAGGGCCAGCTCAGCACCGAGCAGCCCAAGGGCGTCACTGTCCAGCAGATCATCGACAAGTTCGCTGCCAAAGAGAAGGAATTCAAGGAGGCGCGCGACCTGTACACGTTTCGCCAGGATGTCAGGGTGCAGACCCTGGACGGCGACACCATAACCGGTGAGTACCGCGAGGTCTTCGACGTTACCTACG
>JBKPSP010000119.1:0-9453 GCA_046735175.1 Acidobacteriota bacterium | reverse complement strand
CGACCGACCTAAGGCAGAAGCTGGGGAAGTAAGCAGTCAGCACTCAGCATTCAGCCAAACACCGAGCAGGCTAGAATTCTCAACAAAGGGAGGGCACGCGTCCTGTGTCTAAAGCTGTCGGAAATCCGTTTAGTTTAGCCTGGCCGTGCTGAATGCTAAATGCTAACAAATCAAAGCCCCGGGCTGTTTGGCCCGGGGCTTTGCAGAAGGGGAAGGGGGCTAAGTCGCGGTTAGCTTAGAAACCGGCGACGTACCAGGCCAGCTACGCCGACCAGGCCAGTTCCAAGGAGGCCCAACGTGCCAGGCTCTGGAACCGAAGGAACGGGGTTGCCGCTCTGCGAGAAGTTCGTGACAAAGTTCCCGCCACGGCCTTTTACGCAACCCAGGTTGCCCTGGTTGTTTACCGCCGTTGCCGATGAGCTGCAGACATCGAATTGGACGCTATAGGGACCGCTTCCAGGTGTGCCGGTGTAGTTCAGAGTGAGGGTCAGACCGTTCCCGGCTTGGGCAACGCTCGTAACTGCGCAGCCCCAGTTGCCGGTTCCGCCACACTGAACAGAGTTCTGACCATTCTGGAACGTCCAGCTACCGCTGGAAGCAGAACCGCCAGTAACCGTGATCGTGTTGCCCCCGACATTGAATGCAATCGCATTCACGAAAAACCCGGAGGTCGGACCGCTGAGAGTGATGGTGGCAGAAGTCGCTCCTACATTCAGAACCGCTGTGTAGGGACCCTGGGTCAAAGTTGTGATGGTATTCGCAGAAGCCATGGGTGCCATGGCTAAGGTAGCCACGAGAACCAGGGCCAGAATTGACAGCTTGATGCTCAGTTTACTCACGACGAAGTCCCCCCCTGGGGTCTAAGGATAGTACTACAGTAACGCATTACTATTGGCACGAAGGATGCCAATCCTACTGTGGAGAACTCAAAAAGTCAAGATGTTGATTTCTTTGGGTTTGCTGGTTCGAGGATTCGATACTTGCCTCAATCCGATTCCCCAAACTGCAAAGTCGTGCACATTTATGTCGCAATACCTTCGGGCACAAAGGCCTTTAAATGTAAGTACATACAAAGTTGTAGGCTGCTTCAGGAGGGTATCTGATCGATCTTGGCTGCCATGATGAAATCACTCTCGGTGAGCCCGTTGACCTTGTGGGTCCAGAGCGTGATCTCGGCTTTTCCCCAAGCGAGCAGGATGTCGGGGTGATGGCCCTGCTCTTCAGCCAGATCACCGACCCGATTTACAAATGCCAGCGCCTGCTTGAAGTCGGCGAATTTAAACTGACGAACCAGGTGGTGCTCGTTGACCACCTGCCAATTAGGAATCTGTTGGTGAAGGGAAGTGAGTTCCTGACCGCGAAGTGGCGGCACTCCTCCACGGCACGGAACGCAGGTTTTTGCGGCTAGCGAAGACATAGGAAGCTCAGATGAGTGCCGGCTGCCACTCGACTGTCTAACGTGTCGTCGGTCGTCGGCCATCGCCGATGACCGACGACGTTCCTAAAACGGGATATCTTCGTCGCTGATGGGAGACGAAGACGCACCGGCAGCAACCGGCTCATGCTCGGGCGTGCGCTGATCGAAATTGTTCGATCCGTTGCCGCGAGAGAAATCGCCGCCGCCCTCGCCGCGTCCGCCCAGCAGGACCAGGTCATTGGCCACAACTTCAGTCATGTAGCGCTTCTGGTTGGTCTGTTTGTCGTCCCAGGAGCGGGTCTGCAATCGGCCTTCGATGTACACCTTGCCGCCCTTTTTCAGATACTCGCCGGCAATCTCCGCGAGCCGCTGCCAGAGCACGACGTTGTGCCACTCAGTGCGGTCCTGCCATTGCCCGTCTTTGTCCTTGTAGCGCTCGTTGGTTGCCAGTGTGAGTTTCGCAACCGGAGTTCCGCTGGGCGTGTACTTGACCTCAGGGTCCTTACCCAGATTGCCGATGAGAATGACTTTGTTAACGCTTTTTCCTGCCATGAGAAGACTCCTTGATCGATGGCCAGTGGGCTGGGTCCGTGGTCAGATGGGGACAATATAACAGCTTTGAATTCAGGCTGTGCGAGGAAATCTGGGAGAGTTTCGGAATGGGAAGAAAGGCGTCGTTGGTCGTCGGTCGTTGGCCAACCGCGACAGTTATCCGCGAGTACTATTTGTCGGTTGGGGTTTAGCCAACGACGAACGACCAACGACAAACGACAAACGACGATCTTCCTCCAGTTGCGCGAAGTCCTCCTTGCCTTTCATACTGAGTATTCACCATGAAAATCACACTTTCTCTCTCTTCCCCCGCTCAAGTGGAAACCGAATGCCTGGTCGCGGTCGTTCTCGATCGCGGCGAGAAAGACAAGCCCGACGTATTTGTCTCTGCCTCCGACAAAGTTGTTGTCCAAGCTGCCAGTTCGGTGCTCTCCGCCGGCGACGTAACCGCGAAAAATTTCGAAACGACCTGGCTGCATTCGCCTTCGGGCCTGAAAGCGAAACGCCTGCTACTCGTCGGAGGAGGAAAGTTGAAGTCGTTCTCCGCTTCAGATCTCCGCAAAGTTGCGGGGGCGGCGGTTCGCGCCTTGAAGCCCCGAAACCTCCGCGGCCTCGCTTTTGTGCTGCCGGAGGGAATTTCTGCCATCGACGGCGTTAAAGCGGTTGTCGAAGGCGCGATCGTCGGCAACTTTGATGCCGACACCTACAAGAGCGATCGCAAAGACCAGACCGTGCAGTCCTTGACCGTGGTTGCATCGGGCGATCAAGCCGCGCTTCAGCAGGCTTTGGACCAGGCACGCGTTGTGGGTGAATCGCAAAACTTCACCCGTGAATTGGTGAACGAGCCATCGAATCGCATGACGCCGACGATCCTTGCCGACCGTGCGCGAGATATGGCGAAAGAAACCGGGCTTAAGTTCGAGGTCTATGGCGCGGACAAAATCAAAGAACTCAAAATGGGGGCATTTTGGGGCGTGGCGCAAGGTTCGGACGAGCCGCCTGCTTTGATCGTCATGCGCTATGAACCCGCTGGCGCGCCGGAGAAACCCGTGCTTGGCCTGGTCGGGAAGGGAATTACGTTCGACACCGGCGGCATTTCGATCAAGCCCGCTGATGGAATGGAGAAGATGAAATACGACATGGCCGGCGGCGCGACCATGATCGGAGTCATGCGGGCGATCGCGTTGCTGAAGCCGAAGGTGAAAGTGATTGGAATTGTCTGTGCGACCGAGAACATGCCTTCGGGCAAAGCGCAGAAGCCGGGAGACATTCAAACTGCAATGTCAGGAAAGACCATCGAGATCATCAATACGGATGCCGAGGGGCGGCTGGTGCTCGCTGACGGCCTCTGCTACGCACGCCAACTCGGCTGCACCCATTTGATCGACGCAGCAACCTTGACCGGCGCGGTGGTCGTGGCGCTTGGATATGCAAATGCCGGTGTTTTTGCCAGCGATGATGGATTCTACGATCGCTTCAAAAATGCCGTTGATAAGTCCGGCGAGAAAATGTGGAGGCTCCCGCTGGGTGATGAGTATCTCGACGCAATGCGTTCCCAGATTGCAGACCTGCAAAACACCGGTGGACGCTGGGGCGGCGCCTCGACCGCTGCTGCATTCCTCAAGGAGTTTGCCGAAGACACGCCCTGGATCCATCTCGATATTGCCGGCACCGCCTGGATGGAAGATAACAAGCCGTGGATCGCGAAGGGACCTTCGGGGATTGCGGTGAGGAGCCTGGTGGAGTTTGCGAGAGAGTTTGGAAGCTAGGGTCCGCTACTTTGTCGGCAGGAATTCGATCTTGAGTGTCTTGGCGGCAGGTTTGAAGTCGAAATCGGCGGTTACCAGGGTCGCGCCTTTGAGCATCGCGAGCGAAGCAGCGAAGGCGTCCGCGTAAGGGAGATTGAGATCCTGTTTGAGAATTCCCGCGGCTTCGGCTTGTCCGTCGTCTGCTGCCAATATGGCCAGAGGCAGTGCACGCAACTGAGATGCTGTGGTGCGAGCGACCGAAAGGCCGTAGGCCTTGTAAAGCACTGAAATTACTTCTCCCCAGTTAACCGCAGAAACAAGCAATTCGATCTTGCCACGTGCGGCTTGCTTCAGCAGTTCCGCGATGCGGTCGAAGCCCGGTTCGCGATCGACATAGCGTAGGAGTGCGCTGGCATCGGCGACATAGAAAGTCATCTCTTGTCGTCACGATGCTGCCGTTCTCGCATCGCTCCCAGAGACGGCCCTTTGAGGCTGCCAGGAATCGAATCAATGAAATCGTCGGTGATGGGGTGCAGCACGATCGTGTTGCCGTCACGCTGCAAAGCGATTCTTGTGCCTGGCTTCAAGTCGAGGGCCGCGCGCAATTCAGCCGGAATGACCATTTGGCCTTTGGTAGAAACCTGCGAATAAAGAACCATGGTAGGTATGCTAGCAGAAGGTAGGTACAATTACAAATAGTAAGACAATTTCATATGAGGGCTACTGTCCTGTGTTTGGTAGGGCTTGCACTTCTCTGAACGAATCGCCATCATTACCAGACTATGAAAATCATTCTCGTGCTCGGATTGATTGTGCTGGTGCTCGGGGTTCTTTCCTTCTTTGTTCCCGTGCCGCACACCGAGCATCACGGCCTCGATGCAGGCGACATTCACGTGGGTGTTAACACGCATCACGATGAAATGCTGCCGCCGTATGTCGGTGTGGGGCTGATTGTTGTGGGGGCGGGGTTGATGATCGCGGGAGGACGGAGGAGAGCATAGAGAGCTAAGGCAGCAACTTAATGATCGTCTTGGGTTACCAGCGACATCTACATTCCACTGACCAGTAACGTTACAGTTCTTCGGTGCTCGCGTTAGCTCTCACCAACGCCGATAAACTCCGAGTAATCGGCCTTGTTCTCTTTGTGGTCATCGCCATTGGGCAGTGGTTCAGAAATAGTTTACGGAAACATGGAAAAGTTCCCACGATCCAGCGGCTCGTCCGAATCGTGATTTGTACCTTCGGTGGTGTGCTTATTTCTGTCGTGCCATTGTTGGCAGTAAGATCGTGCCCCACAGATTTCAAGGATTGGTGTTTCGTACCTGCAATGCCGGGCTTTCTTATTGCCGCGATCACTCCTTTCGTGGGAGTTCACCGAGACGACAATCTGTTGTTATATGTGCGACGCTTCTGAACACAGCCATTTATGGTGCAATTCTATTCGCCGTGTACCCGGTCTTTTCGCGTCCGAAGATATCGCCTTAGCTGCTGACGTGGGCTACATCACCGGTGGCACTTCGATTCCCATCACTCCAAGGGCGCGGATCAGTTCTCGTCTGACTACCGCCGCTGTTGCCAGCAGGAATTTCTTCCGAGCTTCGTCTTCCTCGGTCAGAATCGGATAGCGGTGATAAAACGTATTGAACATTTGCGCGAGCTGAAAGACGTGTTTGGCTAAATAAGCCGGCTCGGTTGTGGCGATGCATTGATCGATGACGTACGCCGTCTTTGAAGCGGTCAGCCATAGCTCCCAGAGATCGTTATTGCCCAGAAATTTCAGAAGCTCCCCGGCCGAGACGTTGCGAGCAACGTCTCTACAGAAGGCGTCGGGATCTAATCCACCCTTCCGAAAGATATTCGTCGCGCGCACAACCGCGTATTGCGCATAGGGGCCGGTCTCGCCTTCGAAGCTGAGCGCATCTTTGAAATCGAATGCGATGACGGAATTCTTGGTGTACTTCAGCATGAAGTACCGCAGCGCTCCGATCGCAATTTGTTCGGCGATTTTCTGGCGCTCGGCTTCTGTGAGTTCAGCATGGCGTGAATCCACTTCCTGCTTTGCTGCGGCGATCAGCGCATCGAGCAGATCGTCGGCCTTCACGCCAAAACCTTTTCGTCCCGAGACCTCGATGTAGGCGCGGCCCTTGTCATCTTCAGAAAGTTCGTATCCGAGTTCGGCCGCGCAGCGCGGGGTGAGAGCGACCATCTCGTAAGAGAAATGCGTGTAGTGATCGGCGGCCTCGTCGTGACCGAGTCCGCGCAGGGCTTCGATCACCGTGTTCTGCGCCTCAGATTGCCGGGCATCGATCACGTTGTAGATTTCCGCGACATCGCCAAACTGTGGATGGTCGGGGTCGCCTTGATCGGCTGAAACCCAGCATTGGTGGCCATGGGGATACTTGAAAAACTGGCGATAGCCGAAATCCTTGCCAAGCAGCCCGAACTTCCACATGTGATAGGCGATGTCCTTGCCAACATAGCCGACCGTCCCATTCGAGCGGACGATGACTTTCTGGTCCTCCTCGGAAACCTCGGGCTTGGCATCGAGATCGCCTGTTCCAATATCGGTAAGAACCTCATCAAGGTCTTTTTCTGCGCTCTCTGCGTCCTCTGCGGTTATAGATTTTGAAGTCCCCGCGCGGCGCATCACCCAGCAGCCTTTGTTCTTGCCTACGCTCTCGAAATAAAGCACGCCTGCAGCCTTCAGCTTTTCGAAAGCAGCATCCCAAAAATGCAGGTGAAGAATCTCGCTCTCGCGCGGCAAAAAGTCGTATTCGATATCGAGCCGATCCATGGTTTCGAGATGGCGCCGCAGGATAGCGGTCGAGATCAGGTCTGCGACTACAGCCGTTTCGTTTCCGCCCTGTTCGATCTCGTGCAGGGTTTGCAGCCGGACTTTCTTGTTTTCGGCGCTTTGCTCGTACCATTGCGAAACCTTCGCATACAAATCCCAGCAGTAGTAGTCGAACCGAGGCTGGCTGGCGAGCTGCTGGACTTCACCGCGAGATTTCTTTTCGAGGTGCAGAAACCCTGCCACGACGTCCGCAACCTGCACGCCCGTGTTATCGATGTAGTTCTGCACGTCAACCGAGCGTCCGGCAAATTGCAGCAATCGGACGAATGTGTCCCCGAGAATGGCGTTGCGCAGATGGCCAATATGGGCGGCTTTATTGGGATTGATGCTTGTATGCTCGACCAGAATTTTGCCGGCGGCTACCTCTGACGCAGACTTTTCGTCTCGGGTAATCGCCGTGGCTAAAGCCGGGCGATCAACCCTGGCGTTGACATAGCCCGCCCCGGCGACCTCAAGCTTCTCGAAGCCGTCGATCGTTCCGATTTCCGCAACAGTTTCTTCGGCAATTTTCCGCGGCGCTTTGCGAAGTTTTTTGGCCAACTCGAACGCAAGCGGCAGAGCATATTCGCCAAGCTCGACCTTCGGCGGTTGCTCGATGACGATTCGTTCGAGCTCCACACCATGTCGGCTCCGCAGGAACTCGCGTATGCGCTGAGAAAGCCGTCGTTCGAGATGGCGATACAAAAAATTCTCCTAAATGGTTGAGGGAATAGTGAGTTTAGCAGATGCGTCGTTGGTCGTTCGTCGTCGTTGGCCTTTGTCGCGGAACGGCGACCAACTGGACTTTCATCCAACAAAAAGCCTTAGAATCAGGGACTGGCTGAAAAAGGACCTGAAAGGACTACGGTTTTGGCCAACGACCGACGACCAACGACCAACGACGGTTTTGCCCGCATTGCCTATCTCGACTGTTTCTCCGGCATCAGCGGCGACATGTTTCTTGGCGCTCTGGTTGATGCGGGCGTTCCGGCGAAAGAGTTTGAGGATGCGGTCGAGGCGTTGGGCGTCGGAGCGCGGCTGGAGATCTCGAAGGTTGATCGCAGTGGAATCACCGCGACAAAAGTTGATGTGCTTGTGGACGGCGAGAAGGACGCGCCCAGGACTGCGGACGCACCCGCCCCACATCTGCATTCTCACTCTCACATACATACACACTCGCATCACCACGAACCTGGAGTGGGAGCAGCTCACAATCCCAGACATCAGCATGGCCGTGGACTGAGGGAAATCCGCGAGATCATTGGGCACGCTGCATTGAGCGAATCGGCGAAGAAAACTGCAATCGCGATCTTCGAAAAGCTGGGCGCGGCTGAATCCAAAATCCACAACGTTCCCATCGATCAAATCCATTTCCACGAAGTCGGAGCCGTCGATGCTCTGGTTGACATCGCCTGCGCAGCGGTTGGCGCTGAGGCGCTTGGAATCGATGAAATTGTCTGCTCGCCGCTGAATGTTGGCGGGGGCACAGTGCAATGCGCGCATGGAACTTTCCCGGTTCCAGCTCCGGCCACCGTGGAGTTGCTAAAAGGTGTTCCGGTGTACTCGTCGGGTATTCAGGCGGAGTTGGTTACACCGACGGGAGCGGCAATCGTGGCTGTGCTCGCGAACCGGTTTACAGCATTTCCGCAGATGAGGATCGAAAAAACGGGTTACGGCGCGGGGACCAGAGATTTTCCACGATTTCCGAATGTGCTGAGAATTACTGTCGGCGAGACCACTGCTGACCTTAGCTCGGACGAAAATGTCCGAGCCACACCAGTTGAAGAAGACACAATCTGCGTGCTCGAAGCCAACCTCGACGATCTTAGCCCCCAGGTTTTCGGCTATGTAATGGAACGCCTGTTCGAAGCTGGAGCGCTTGACGTGTTCGCGACACCAATCCAGATGAAGAAGAACCGCCCCGGGTCACTCTTAACAGTGCTCGCAAAACCTCAAGATGCAGAGAAGCTGACGAACATTATCTTCGCCGAAACCACTACGCTTGGCATTCGCCGCCGCGAGGAAAAGCGCCAGGTCCTCGCGCGGCGATGGGAAACGGTGCAAACACAGTGGGGAACGGTGCGGATGAAGATCGCAAACATGAATGGGACGGTGAGCAACTACGCGCCCGAGTTTGAGGATTGCAGGCGCATCGCGAGCGAACACCGTGTACCATTGAAGCAAGTGATGCAGGAAGCCGTTCAGCTTTATCTGCAAACTCAAAAGCGCTAACCACAAAGGATACGAAGGTTCGCGAAGGCTAATCCTTGCGGGCTTTTCTTCGTGTCCCTTAGTGCCCTTCGTGGTTAATGCTTGCTATAAGCAAACAACGAACGACCACATGGCAGAAAAGTTCTACATCACGACCCCGATCTATTACGTTAACGCGCGGCCGCACATTGGCCACACGTATACAACGCTGGCCTGCGATGCGATTGCGCGACGCAAGCGCATGCTGGGCCTTGACACATATTTCCTGACCGGCACCGACGAGCACGGTCAAAAGATTCAGCGTGCAGCGCAGGCAGCCGGGAAAACTCCGCAGCAATTTACAGATGAAGTGTCCAACGAATTCCGCGCGCTGTGGGACCGGATGGGAATCACTTATAACGACTACATCCGCACCACGTCTGACCGTCACAAGCGCGGGTTCCAGGAACTTTGGCGCCGCATTCGTGACAATGGTTACATCTACAAAGGGAGCTACACCGGCCAGTATTGTGTCTTTGATGAAATGTATGTGGAGGTCGGGCCGGGCGAGCCCTGCCCGGAGTGCGGGCGGCCCACGGAGACGATCAAGGAAGAGAATTACTTTTTCAAATTGTCGGCGTTTGCTGAGCCGTTGCTGGACCTTTATACCAAGCACCCGGATTTCATCCGCCCTGAAACACGCCGTAATGAAG
>JBKPSP010000118.1:0-8712 GCA_046735175.1 Acidobacteriota bacterium | reverse complement strand
CAATCATTACTCCGCCACTAACTGGCTCAGCTCTTGAAATGGTTTTCTCCGCGATGCGGTCGGGAGAGTTTCCACCCGAAGTAACTCTTATAGCGCCCCACTCCTATCCCCCTATTGAAGCTCTCAAGCTGAAGAAATGAGTTTCAGGATGTTGGTTGTGGTCGTGAGAGTTGAAGCTTGGGAACGTCAAGACTGCGAAGCGCATGCTTGAGGCAAATAACGCAATCAGCATCAGTTTCGGGTGGGCAACTTCGTCGCCACCATTCAGAAAATAGGTCATTTGGACTCGCCGCTCAGCGCTGGAGCTTCCCCGTCCTTGCTTTCGACATATTTATCTATAGCCTGTTTCATCTCCGCTGCTACGGTCTTCAGGACCGAGGGATTCTCTGCCCGTAGCAATTGCGTGCATAGATCACGGACTCTTTCGTCTAGCTTCATTGGCGTAGGCTACGCAAATAGGAAGGCCTTGTGCAATCAAGTGATTTCTGTAGCCAAAAAAAACCGTCAGGCGTGAGACGAAAGCGCCGGACGGCGGAGACAGAAGGCTGGAATCTGAGAAGACTCAAGCTTCATTCAAGTCTGTCCTCCAGGCTCTCCAGGGCGAGAATTTGGAACCATGGCAGAGACTATGTGCAGAAGCAGCCGAAGAGCATGATCCTGAGAGGCTGATGGCGCTCGTCCAAGAAATTGATCGGATGTTGTTAGAGAAGGAACAGCGTCTCAAGGGCGATTCGCAGAGATATGAGCAGTGCGGCGTGATGCCCGCTCACAAAGCGATTTCGATGCGGGACTCTGGCGGCGTTCGGTAGCCTTTCGGCTAAGCGCGGACAGAGTCCCTGTTCTGTCAGAACGCCTTTCATTTTTTCTGCTGCTGCAAGTGAGCACAAGCGCCAGAAAACGCCAGAGCAGGAGAAGCGGTCGCTTTCGGTTTCTTACAATTGCACAAGTCCTAAAGCGTAATTTCCCCGATTTTTGGGACGGACTGTTTTTTGTGACTGAGAAATGGACCGGATACTAACCCTAAACATCTTGGCAAACAAGATAATCGCGACCAAGCAAAGAGTCGTTCGCACTCAAGAGACCATTCGCCGCTCCCGCGAAACCCTACGAGTATCGAGAGAAGTGCAGGCAGATAGAGAGAGCCGAGCAATTGAGGGCCGTTTCGCGGCCGTTCACAAGCCAAATCGGACCCAGGCGGACGGTTTACGCTGATAAAAAGCGACCAACCCCCGGTGAGCGCCGCTACGATAGTCCCAGCGGCAATCAGCGAACCTACAGCAGATTAACACTCTGTGCTTAAGGCTGATTCGTGGGCCCTTGGTGATAAATCTCGTGGCTGTTGAAAAACTCTTTCGCGCCAAAATTGCAAAAATAAAATTGCGTTAGGATGCGCTACAAACGATCCTCTCGGATTCCAAGGCATTTTGTATCCCCTAAATTTCGACGGTTTTTGACGAAAAGGGGCTTTTTCAACAGCCACTCTGCATATCACTCATTCAGGTTACGAATGCCATTTGCCAGATCGCAGGGTCACGATCCACTCCCGGTATAGTAGCGCCTCTTCCCTCAACTTCGCTGCCTCGGGTTCAGCGTGTTGCTTTGCTTTCTCTTCGCAGTCTGCGGCCTTCTTAAGTCCGAGATCGTTGCTCCGGCAGGGATTATTCTTTGCGCGACCATGCGACTATTTTGCACGAACTCATGGGCTCAGACTGACGATAAATCTCCATATCATTCGTTGAGTTGGCCTGGTGTGCTCAGTGAGAATGACGCCGGATTGACAAAGGTTTGTTTCCGAATTGCCCGCCAGGTTCTGATCGAACTTCACCCCTCCGTATTCTTTGATAGTACCAGCAGCTCATCTAAACGCGGCTTCCGTAGACGATCTTCATCTTGGGCCGTCTATCATTCGAACTTCCACCGAAAGGTACTCCATGATCATCCGCGGTTTTTTGCTTCCGTGTATTTGGCTGAGCGGTTTGGTTTTCTTTAGTGGACAATTGGCCGGGAAATCGCCTGCGCCCTCTGGGCCAGGACGTGTCTCCAAGCGCTCTCTGAAACAAACTGTGCCCGAACTCATGCGAAAGCACTCTGTGCCTGGCCTGTCGTTAGTCCTTATCCGCGGTGCCAGGATCTTCTGGGCGAACAGCTTTGGCGTGAAGGACGCCAATGATCCGGTCAAAAACAACACGACCTTTGAAGCTGCCTCGCTGAGCAAAGTCGTCTTCGCCTATGCCGTGCTGAAGTTGGCTGACCAGGGGAAAATTGATCTTGATTCGCCTCTCCAACATTACCTTGAGAAGCCTTACATCCAAGGCGATTCGCGCATCAACAAAATTACAGCACGAATGGTGTTGACTCACCGCACGGGTTTTCCCAACTGGCGGCCTGATAAAGAACTGACTATTCACTTCGAGCCTGGCGATCATTTCAGCTACTCGGGGGAGGGGTTCGTCTTCTTGGCAAAGGCGGTGGAGCGGATCACTGGCCAGGATTTGAACCGCTTCATGCAGGAGATGGTTTTTTCGCCAGTCGGAATGAGTAGCAGCAGCTATGTCTGGCGTCTGGATTATGACGCGCGAACCGCCATTGGACACAATAAGGAAGGTAAGTCTGAGGACAAGTGGAAACCCAAGGAAGCAAACCCAGCCTCGTCCTTGCAGACCACCGCTCTAGACTACGCTCGTTTTATGATCGCGCTGCTCGGCGGGAGAGGATTGAAGCCGGACACAATGAGGCAGATGGAGAGCTTGCAAACTCCCGTCGAACAGAATTGCACCGTCAATTGCTTTGAAGCCGGGCCAGTCTCGACAACCGTTTTCTGGGGTCTTGGCGTCGGAATGGAGAAGACTTCCGCCGGCCTGGCTTTTTGGCATTGGGGTGACAATGGGTCGTTTAAGGCCTATATGGTCGGCGTGCCCGAGCAGAAATCTGGATTGGTGATGTTTACCAATTCCGAGAACGGCCTTAGCATGGCCGATGCGTTAGTCAAAGCAGCATTAGGCTGCGATCAGCCGAGTCTTCAATGGCTCAGCCATCCCTGACCGATTTCCAGGCCAGTGTCACGATTGCACCATTGAATGGCAGTTTGCGGCAAAGAAATAAAAGGCTGTGACATTGAATTATGCTCTAACGGCCAGCTCCTCCGAGTGAACCGACAATGTGTAATGCATGTAATGTGACAGCCCTTGCGATCACTAATTCCGTAGTCCAACAGCCTTGACCTAAATCTACTTGGCCGGGATCAGATCGAATTTGCCAGAGGTCTCCGTGTAAAACAGGGCGCCTTCCTTTTTATCGCCGCCGCTCCAGTGTTTATGACCGCCAGGCACGCGGAGAAAGTCTCCTGGCCTTACGCGCTTCTCCCCGGCTTCGTCCTTGTAGAGATAGGCGCCTTTTGATACCCACGATCCATACATCGGCGGTGTGCGTGTGCCAGCCCGCATCCCATCCAGGCACAAATTTCGTGTACGTACCGGCTGCGCCCGCCGTTGGGTCTCCCCAAAGCGTGGCAGTGGAAACACCAGCTCTGCCGGCATCTGGCATCGCAGTAAAAGTCGCATGATTTGGATCGGCGAAGGTAGCCTTATCCCCTTGCGCCTGAACTCGCCCGATCGACCATGCTGCAACGAGCCCCAACACGATTGCCAACGTCCACAGTGATCGACGCATACTTCCTCGTTTGTTGTTTGTTAGAGAAGCGGACGAATTGTACACCTCGACGGCAGTGACAGGTCGCGCTCTTCGTCCGCAAAACGGCTGGCTGGCGAAAAATCTCCATATCACGTCATTGAGCCGGAAAACTCTACCGATTTAGGCTTGCACGGCTGTATGGAACCGGTATAACGTGGGTTCCCAACAGGAGGTCGCATGTCCATTCAAGACAATATCCAGTTGGTCAGCCGCTGGTTCCAAGAGGTTTGGAATGAAGGCAAGACACAAACCGTTCACGAATTGCTCTCCCCCGATGCCATTGCCATCGGCCAGGCTGGGTCGGAAGTCGAGCTACACGGGCCAAAGGAATTTGCTCCCTTCGTTGAGCAAATACGCTCTGCATTCCCGGACATCAAGGTAAGGGTTGAAGATGCATTTGGAGCTGACGATAAGGTTGTTTTGCGTTGGTCTGCCCGGATGACCCATCGAGGCGACGCACTGGGCATTCCCGCTACGAACAAGCCGGTTCGGTTAACCGGGATCACGATTGCCCGCATTGTCGATGGGAAGATCGTTGCTGGCTGGGACAACTGGGATCAATTGGGAATGTTGCAGCAAATCGGCGCGTATGGTCAACGCGGGGCTGTTGCACTCGGAAAGCCCGCATGATCGCTAATCTCTGATTTGTCGCCCCACCGATTGGCAAAAAATCCCAGTATCACTCAGGATCACATGTCGGTTTCGGTAGAATGACATCTGCTGTCAATTAAATCGAGGGAAAGCAATGAATACTTTTTACAATGTGCTCCAGCAGCTTCGATCCGAGCACAAGCAAGCGCAAGCAGCAGTTGGAAAGTTGGAACAGGCAATTTCGGCCATCGAAGGTTTGAATGGGAATCGTGCCGGAACCTCGCTCAACGGTATTCGACCAAAAAAAACAATGTCAGCCGCCGCAAGGAGAAGAATCGCTCAGGCCCAGAGAGCGAGATGGGCGAAAGTACGGAAACAAACATCAGCACACGCTAGCGCCAAGCCGTCGAACTCAGGCAAAGCAAGAATGTCAGCCGAAGGTCGGAAGCGGATCGCCGCGGCGGCAAGGGCCAGATGGGCACGAGTGAGAGCACAGCAAAGACAGAAAGCGGCGTAATCAATTCAAAGATCGGAATTCAGAGGCCCGGTTTGAAATCGGGCCTTTTGGAGTTTTTATGGGGTTCGCGCGATGTAAAGCTTGTGCCGCTTACTTGCCCTCTGACACCGAGCAGTGGTTTGCAGCCGACTTCCATGTGCCGGACTCGTTCACCCAAGTGTCGCTGCAGATTACCGATCGCGCCCGATGCGTACCGCTGAACGTGGCGTCATACGTAAACGTGTAATGTGCGATGGCAGTGGTTGAACCGAAGGTGGCGACGTTCACGTCACTAATGTTGCCGTTCGTCCACTTGTTAGCCTTGCTCTGCCAATTCTTGATGAAATCAGCCTTGGTCTCCCATTTACCCCAACTGTGTCCGGCGATGAACCCCTCGGCAAGATGGTCCTGTGCCCAAGAGACGTCATTTTTCATCTGGGCGTTTATTTGGTCCTGCTGCAATTGCTTAATTTTTTCGGCGATGCCCGTGTCCTGAGCCTGCAGGCTTATGGATAGAGCCAAAGAGCAGAACAGAACCAAAACCACCACAACCGTTCTTGTTTTCACTGTTTTCTCTCCTGTCGGTTCGCGAAAATGCACGGAAATACAAGCGCAACGATTGTACGCCAGCCGTTTGGCAATCCTGGAAAATTGCCGTGCAATTGTTCTGGCTCGCTCGACGGCTGCATTATCCGGGAACCAACATAAGGTAGTCTACGTAGATTTCTGAAGGTGAATCAGATGAGGATTGTCAGGATGGTTTGGGTGTTTTCCGCTGTAATAATGCTGGCGGCAAATACGCTGGGGCAGTCGAACCGGGTGCGCAGCGAAGGTTTGAAGGCTCAATGGTATAGGCGTTTTTTCAATACGACTCAGCAACAAATTAGCACTATTCGTGTCGCAGAGCCTCGATGGGGTCCAAGCCAGAGGCGCGAAAGGCAGGGATCATGCCGCTGACCAGGCCCACGATGCCGAGAATCATCGTGGAGGCGATGAGAGTCCCTGGAGCGATGATCAGCCGAATGTCGCCGGCTTCTCCATTCTTGGCGAACGCACTGTATAAAGTTAGCCTCCCGACCGAAAGCGCGACCGCGTAAGCCAATATCACCCCAAGCACACCGCCAATAAATGTAATGGTGAGCGCTTCCGCGAGAAACTGGATCAGAATGTAACGCCGCGGCGCGCCTAGGGCCTTCTGCACGCCAATTTCACGAGTCCGCTGCGTCACCGAAACCAGCATGATGTTCATCAGTCCTACACCGCCAATACCGAGTGTGAGAGTGCCGATAAAACCCATGAGGATCTTCAGGCCGAGAGTAATGGTCTCGAATTGATGGAGCTGCATCATGAGATTGAAAACTCGCACCGCCTGGTGGTCGGATTGATTGAATTTGTGCGGCACTGCAAGAATGCTGCGAACTGCCAGTTCTAGACGCTCGTACTCCGGAGTCTGGTAGTTGAACCAGATCGAATCGAGATAACGCGTATCCTTAAGGTCGCCCATCGTAGTGAATGGAACATAAACTACGCGGTTTATATCGTCATTTCCTTCCTGCATCTTTGCCGTCAACACCCCCACTACCTGGAAGCTGAGACCGTCCAGGCGAATGCGTTCGCCGAGCGCGTTTCGACCGGAAAACAGTTTTTCTTTCGCTTCGGAGCCGATCACGGCCACGCGAGCGCGTTGAATCTGATCTTCCAAGTTGTAAAAGCGGCCCTGGTCCAGTTTAAGTGAGCGAATGTCGAGCACGTTGGGATCATTCCCCGTGACTGGAAATGTGAAAGCCCGCGTCTCGTACTGGACGCTTGCCTGTTTACTAACCTCGGGGGTGATATGCGCGATTTGAGGAAGGTTTGTGACGAGCGTATCTATATCTTCGCGAGTAAAGCGCACAGGGATTCCGGCCTTTTGACCGCCCGCCTGCATTGATGTCTTATCGGGAACCACGATAACGAGCTTAGTTCCGAAATTCGCAAAGATATTGGCACATGCCTGCCCAAAGCCGTTGCCGTAGGCAAGCAGCATGACCACAGTTGCGATGCCCCATGCCATTCCCAGCATGGTCAATGCTGTGCGCCGCCGATTGTGGCGCATCGCAGTGTAGGCTTCCTGGAGCAGGTCGTGCATCATGTCATCATTCCTGCCGGAGCGCCTCCACCGGTTGCAGCATGGCGGCCTTGCGCGCGGGATAAAGACCGGCAATGACTCCCGCGAGCGTCAAACTGCCAATTGCCAGCAGCGCCGACATCGGAACCAACTTGGGCGGATCGAATCCGCCGGGCCCGTGGACATTGCCGACCAGAGCCATTAAGCCGCCTGCGAAGGCCATCCCAATAAGTCCGCTTCCCAACGTGAGAAGCAGCCCTTCCAGAAAGAAATGAAAAAGAATGCTGCGATTGGTAGCGCCCAAAGCTTTGCGCAATCCGATTTCGTGGGTACGCTCACTGACCGACACCAGCATGATATTAATGACACCGATTGCGCCTAGAGCCAAGGTGACCATTCCCACCGCTCCCAGAAAGACATTCATGATATCGAAAATGGTCCCTACCATTTTTGACGATTGAATCGAGTCCCATTCATCAAATGCGTTCTGATCGCTGGCATCGAAGCCGTGATTGCGCCCGATGATCTTGTGGACCTCTTGCTGTGCCAACTCGTGCTCCGAGTTCACTCGTGGCTGATATTCAATGAAGGAAATCGAGTTCTGGTGGTTTTCTCCTTTGATCGGGAAAGACGAGGCCATCACGGAAAACGGAATGTAGCCGCGCATGTTCAGCCACATGTTGTCTCCACGGCCCAAATGCGGCATGCTGCCGACCACTTCAAACCTGAGCCCGTTAAGAAGGACGAACGCACCCACCGCGGGTCGCCCGGGGAACAGCGCCTTCTGCAACTCATTGCCCAGAACAATCACGTTGCGGCGCTGCTGGCCATCCATCAGGTTGAGCCAACGTCCTTCTTTCAGCGGAAGATAACTGATCTCGTTCAGCTGCGGCTCTGTTCCCAGGATTTCGCCGCTGCCAGTGGCGAATTCGCTCACTTCGTGCAGATCCTCTCGAGAAATCAGAGGGGCGGCGTTGCGGACGTGTGGGGCTTCACGGATGTCCAGGTAGTCCTGATACGTCAGCAAGTAAAAGCGGGCTGAATTCATGTTGCCTTGCACCGCTGGCGCGCGCCCGGGGAAGATAAACATGATGTCTCTGCCGAACTCCGCCATCTCGCGTTTGTTGCCGGAGCGGAAGCCTTCGCCGACACCCACGAGCAGGAGCAAAGATCCCACGCCCCAAGCGATCCCGAACATGGTGAGGAACGAGCGGAGTTTGTGCGCCCAAAGATTTCGGAAGATTTGCGCGAAGATGTCTACCACCGTTCGCATGGTCGACCTACACTCATTCTATATTTCATGATTAGATGCTCGGGGGGAACCCGATTTAGGATACGCTCAACGAGGCTACTCGGTTCCCAACCGGCTTCGAGCGGGTGTCGCTTTTTGCCTTGCCGTGGAATCAGTAGGTACTTGCATACCGCATCATCTAACCTGCAAGAGACAATCTGGCTGGATTTGCTCTTTGCACTCGGAAGGTCGGGAGCGGTCCAGCCACAGCGCGCGCAGCGCTGCAGTTCGTGAGGACCTTGCGCCACTGCGGCAGATGCGCAGTGTCGGCAACAAAGCAGCGCGACACTTGGTGCGCTTCCATTCGCGCGTTCAATTTGAATGAGTGATATCGAGATCTATCGCCAGCTGCCAACCCACTCGCCGGATTTGCATGACCCGGTGGATTCTCTGGGCTGGTCCAGCAGCTAGCCGCGATTGGTTGCTAGTGAAACAATTCAGCGCTCGCGAGTGACTTCAAAGCGGCATTGGTATTAATTCCACCGGTGATCAGAACGTCGCCATTCCCCAGTAAAGCCGCCGCGTGTTCCGCCCGCG
>JBKPSP010000117.1:0-8970 GCA_046735175.1 Acidobacteriota bacterium | reverse complement strand
TGTCCGTGTAGAGATTGGCGAGATCACGCTCAGCTTTTGGGTCGGGGTCGAGCTTGAGGCCCGCTTCTAACTCGCTCGCCGCCTCGTCGTTCTTGCCGGCAATGATCAACATTCGGCCGAGTTGCAGGTGAGCGCCGGCGTTGTTGGGCATCACCACAATGAGTTTGCGCAGGGAAACCTCCGCATCCGGGAAGCGTTTTTGGCGCATATACAGATTCGTCAATGCGGTCAGGGCATCGGAGTTGTCGGGCGCAATCTGCAATGCCTGCTGATAAGCCTTTTCGGCTTCGGACGGGCTGTCTTTCTCGAGCACGGAGCCGGCCAGCAAAAGCGGCTCGGCGTCCTTGGGATCCAGGGCGGCGGCTTGCTGGTAAGCCTGGGCGGCTTCGCTGGGCTTGCTGCTTTCCAGGAGATGGCCAAGTTCCATCCAGGCGCGCTTCTGTCCGTGCGCCGCGTCGCCTGACGTCGGTTTCAGTTTGGTTGCGGCCCGGAGAAATGGTTCAGCGTCCGGTT
This sequence comes from Acidobacteriota bacterium, assembly GCA_046735175.1. Lineage (GTDB taxonomy): Bacteria > Acidobacteriota > Terriglobia > Terriglobales > Acidobacteriaceae > Gp1-AA145. Next base: position 8,457 of record JBKPSP010000117.1, on the reverse strand, counting down.
GACCAAGGTCGGCAAGGGTGAGGCCAAGATTCAAGTTCGATTCGAATACATCCGGCTTTGCGGCAATTGATTTCCGGAAAGCTGTGGCGGCTTCCTCTTTCCTCGCCAAAGCACGGTAGGCGTAGCCGAGGTCATACCAAGCTGCGTAACTCTCGGGATAGGTCTCGAGATACTTCTTCAGAAGAGGCTCTGCGCCGGCGTAATCCTGTTTGGCTATGTCGGATTCCGCTTCGTTCAAGAGAGCGGCCGCGGGATCCTCTTCAACTTTATGGTGGCGAACCGTGGTGTGGGTTTGCGCTGGAGACGGCTGGATAGCGGCGGTTATCAGCAGGAAAAAAGCTTTTAACCGCAGAGATCGCAGAGATCTCGCGAAGATCGCAGAGAAGATCTGACTCGAAATGCATTTCTCTGCGGCCTCGGCGGAAACTCTGCGAGCTCTGTTAAAAGCTTCTTTAAACCTAGTGATTCCCATTCGAACGCGATACCCCGTTCGTGCTCAGCACGCTTGCAAGGAACTTACCGGTGTAGGAGTTCGGAATTTCGACGATATGCTCCGGGGGCCCTTCACCGACCACCCTTCCGCCGCGGTCCCCGCCTTCCGGCCCCAGATCGATCACCCAGTCGGCAGTCTTGATTACCTCAAGATTGTGCTCGATCAAAACGATCGATCCCCCTGCTTCAATAAGACGCCGCAGCGCTGCCAATAGTTTACTGATGTCATCGAAGTGCAGCCCCGTCGTGGGTTCGTCGAGGATGTACAAGACCCGCTTCTTGCCGGCACTGTTACTGGCACGGGCCGAGGCAGGCTGCAGATGTGCAGCCAGTTTCACTCGCTGCGCCTCGCCGCCGGAGAGTGTGGTCGCCGACTGCCCCAGGCGCAAATAGCCCAGTCCGACTTCGTCAAGCACACGCAATTTATCGGCAACTTTGGGCGCGTTCGCAAAGTGGTGCATCGCCTCACGGACAGTCATCTCGAGCACTTCGTGAATGTTCCTTCCGCGGTATCGAACTTCCAAAACTTCGGGCTTGAAGCGCTTGCCTTTGCACTCTTCGCAAATCAGTTCGACATCCGCCAGGAACTGCATTTCAACTACAACGGTGCCGTCTCCCTGGCAGGTCTCGCACCGTCCCCCGGGAACATTGAACGAGAAATGCCCGGCTGAAAATCCGCGCTTATGCGCTTCTGGTGTTGCGGCAAACAGCTCGCGAATGCCATCGAACGCCTTAATGTACGTAACCGGATTCGATCGCGGCGTGCGACCGATCGGCGACTGATCGACCAGCACCACTTCATCAATGAATTCCCGGCCCTGGATGCGATCCAACTCTTCCTTTGGATGGGCCCCGCGATTTTCGGAAACCAACGGATTTTCCGTCGTTCGCGACAGGCTCTTATACAGGACCTCGTGCAATAACGTGGATTTTCCTGATCCCGAGACCCCGGTGATCGCCACCAGCATTCCCAGCGGGATGTTCACATCGATGTTTTTCAGATTGTGTGCGCGCGCCCCCTGAATGGTGATCTGTTGGCGCCCGGGTTTGCGGCGCTTAACAGGAAGTTGAATGCGAAGCTCATTAGCCAGGTATCGGCCCGTGAGTGAGCCAGGCGCCTGCCGTATCTGCTCGTAGTCTCCACTGGCAATGACCTTGCCGCCGTGCTCGCCGGCGCCCGGCCCAAGGTCGAGAATTCGATCGCTTGCGCGCATCACGTCCGGGTCATGTTCGACGACCAGGACGGTGTTTCCAAGGTCGCGCAGTCCATGCAGGATGTCGATCAAACGATGTGTGTCACGGCTGTGCAAGCCGATCGAAGGCTCGTCCAGAACATAAAGCGTGCCAACCAATTGCGATCCCAGCGATGTTGCCAGCTGAATACGCTGGGCCTCGCCACCCGAGAGTGTAGAAGTGAGACGGTCCAGCATCAGGTACTCGAGGCCAACGTCATTTAAGAATCGAAGCCGCGAGCGGATCTCGTGCAGCAATCGCTCGGCAATGCCGGCTTCCTGAGTTCTAAGCTCGACCTGCTCGAAGAACTTGGCCGCTTCCTCTACGGTCATAGAGCAAACCTGGCATATGTTCTTGCCCGCGATTCGTACCTGTTGCGCCTCGCGCCGTAATCTCGCGCCATCGCATTCCGAGCAAACGGTGTAGCCGCGATAGCGGCTGAGGAACACTCGCACGTGCAGCTTGTATTTTTTCCGTTCCAGATAGTTGAAGAAGCCGCGAACTCCCGGATACTTCTTGTCGCCGTCGATGATCCGCTTCTGCTGCTCCGGTTCCAGGTTTGCCCAGGCTACGTCGAGCGGAATTCCAGACTGTTTCGCGTAGCGCTTCATTTCCGTAGCCAGGGTTCGATATCGTGGTTTCGTCCAGGGTTCGATAGCGCCTTCGCTGAGCGTCTTAGTAGGATCGGGAACGACCAGGTTCAGATCGAAGTCGATGGTGTTCCCAAAGCCCTGGCAGCGCGGGCACGCGCCATAGGGGTTGTTGAATGAGAACAGACGTGGCTCAGGCTCTTCATATCGCGTGCCGCAGGTCTTGCATTCAAAGCGCTGCGAAAAGCGCAACTGCTTTGAAGGTTCGCCTGGGCCTTCAAAGATGACCTCTCCGCTCTCGCGAAAAGCGATTTCGGCCGCATCCACAATCCGGGCTCGTGAGTCCGCTGCAATCGCAATGCGATCGGCCAGCACGTAAACTGGTTCCGCGAAGTTGATATCAAGCAGCGATTCCGGAGTCGAGAATTCAAATACTTGCCCACGCTGGAGCAGGCGGTTGAAGCCTTTTTGGCGCAAGTCGAAGAGCCTTGCCTTCACCGCATCGGATGCGGCGACCACCTGGGTTTCCTTTGAACTTGTCTTTCTTTTCGACTTGCTCTGCGGCTTCGAAGCCATCGCAGACTTAGGCTTTCCTGAAGATACTGCCACGGGAAAGAGCACATTCAGCCTCGTGCCCTCACCAAGCCTCAACACCGCCTCGGCAACCTCATCGACCGTGTCTTTCTTGACTTCATTCCCGCACTGCGCGCAGTAGGTCCGCCCCACGCGCGCAAACAGGAGCCGCAAATAGTCGTAAATCTCGGTGGCGGTCCCAACCGTCGAGCGTGGGTTTCTAGTGGTGTTCTTCTGCCGGATCGCCACCGCCGGGGCGATACCTTCAATGTGATCGGCATCCGGTTTCTCGATTCGCTCCAGAAACTGCCGCGCGTAGGCCGACAGCGACTCCACATAACGCCGCTGGCCTTCCGCATATATTGTGTCGAAGGCGAGCGAAGATTTGCCGGAGCCGGAGACACCTGTAACCACCGTCAGCGCATTGTGCGGAATCTCAACGTCAATGTTCTTGAGATTGTGCACACGTGCGCCGCGCACGACGATGCTGTCATTGGAAACGGGTGTGGACATCGATGAGGGAGATTGCCCGCCGCCGGGTACCCATTCAGATGCCCCGCGACCAGCAACCGAATCCTCCTATTATAAGGGGAGTGAGCCTACGGATACCGCTCACTACTCCTGGTTCAAGCGGCTGCTGAAAGCGCAGTTATAATCATGGCGCAATGTCGCTTCCGTCGCGGGCCAGGATTGGAGCTTATGAGATTGTTTCGCCCCTCGGCGCTGGCGGCATGGGCGAGGTCTATCGCGCTCGCGACCTCAGCCTGGGCCGCGATGTTGCCCTGAAAATCCTGCCAAAAGGCTTGGCGGCCGATCCTGAGCGGCTGCGCCGTTTTGAGCAGGAAGCGCGTGCTTCCGCCGCTCTCAATCACCCGAACATTGTTGCCATCTATGGCTTTGGCACGGACGGAGATCACGCTCCGTATCTGACGACTGAGCTTCTCGAAGGGCAAACGCTTCGTGAGCGACTGCTGCAAGGCGAAATGCCGGTCCGCAAAGCGATTGACGTGGGATTGCAGACTGCCCTCGGACTTGCTGCCGCTCATGATCGCGGCATACTTCATCGCGACCTCAAACCTGAAAACGTCTTTCTCACGCGCGATGGGGTCGTAAAGATCCTCGACTTCGGACTCGCGAAAGTTGTTGCGCCTGATCCCAAGGCCAGCGATCACGGCACGACCATCACCAGTACCGAGCCAGGGCTCGTGATCGGGACCGTCGGCTACATGTCTCCGGAGCAGGTTCGAGGGCAAGCTGCCGACTTCCGGTCCGATATCTTCAGCCTGGGAGCAATCCTTTACGAGCTGCTGTCCGGCAAACGGGCATTCCAAGGCCCGACGCCTGCCGACACCATGAGCGCGATCCTGAAAGAGGAACCTGCAGAGCTCTCGAGCAGCGGCCGAAATTTGCCGCCCGGGTTGAGTCGCATCGTGCATCGTTGCCTGGAAAAGAATCCCGGCGAGCGTTATCAGTCGGCTCGAGACCTGGCCTTCAATCTGGAGATGCTCAGCCGCGACGAAAGCGGGAGCGCTACAGGCATCAGAGCAGCACCCGCTAGAAGCGCACCAAAGTGGCTGCCCTGGGCGGTCACCGCGGGAGTAGTTCTGGCTGCCGCCGGCCTCGCCGTTTATGCAGCACGGGAGCGTGCTCCCATTTCCGCGACTTCTGAAATCACTCACCTGCTGCGCCTGACCGATTTCGTCGGCATGGAGGAGTTCCCGGCGCTCTCGCCCGATGGCAAGTCTGTCGCGTTTACGGCCGATGCCGGCGGACACCGCCAGGCATGGGTTCGGCTGCTGGCAGGGGGCACGCCATTGCAGGTCACGCGGGATGATTCGGACCATCTCTATCCGCGCTGGTCCTCGGATTCATCTTCTCTGATCTATTTCTCTCCTTCCGCCGAGCCTGATGGAGAAGGCAAAATCTGGCAGGTCCCTGCGCTTGGAGGAACCGCCCGTCCGCTTGTAGGCAGCGTCGCTGGCGCTGACTGGAGCCATGACGGAAAACACATAGCGTATTTCCATCCCGACCAGGGCGGACTGGACCTGATGGTTGCGGATCCTGACGGCGCGAATCCGCGCAAGCTCGCTGTGCTTTCGAGCGAATACAACTATTCCGATCTACGCTGGTCGCCAGACGATCAGAAAATCGGTTTTCAGCGCGGCCGCACGGTTGACTACGACGTATTCTTCGTCCCCATCGCGGGCGGTGACATCCAGCCGATTACGCACGATGGAAATCCACTCGATGGGTACGCATGGCTGCCTGATGGTTCGGGGGTTGTGTACAGTTCCTCGCGTGGTGACACGGTGCTGTATATGCGCACCATGAATCTCTGGACCGTCGAAATGGGCGGCAAGAACCTGCGTCAACTCACCTTTGGTGAAACCTCGTACAACTCACCCGACGTAGATCGGCAAGGGAACATCGTCGCCAGCCGCGCGCGCATGCAATTCGATATCTGGCGTTATCCGGTCGATGGAAGCGCGGAAGAAAACGTGCGCCGTGGCCTCCAGATTACGCACCAGACGGGCTCCGTGCAGACACCATCGGCGAGTCCGGGCGACAAGGAAATTGTCTATCTCTCCGATAGCGGAGGGCACGGCAACCTTTGGGTGCTGAACCCCGAAACCCACGAGAACCGACAGTTAACCTTTGAGCACGATCCTGAAGTGACCGTCGGAGTTCCAGTGTGGTCGCCGGATGGCAAGCACATCGCGTATGTGAAGCGTGGCCATACCGGCTGGAATGTCGATCTCTGGTTAATGAATCCGGACGGGAGCGATGCGCATAAGATTTCCGATGGTGGAGGTTGGGCCTGCTGGTCGCCCGACAGCCGCTGGCTCTATTTCTCTCCGCCTAGTCAGAATGGCTTTCGCATCGACAAGATTTCGCCGGGAACCGGCGCGATCCAGCCAGTACGTCCGGAGGGTCAGAAGCCGGCATTAGACGCATCCGGCAAGTTGTATTTCGTTCAAACCCTGCCTGCCACCAACGGCTTGTCGGATATGGAAATTCTTGTGGCTGATCCGGAAAACGGTCCGGCTCGAAAGCTGGCACAGGTTTCAGGATCGCGCCTCTCCAGTTGGGTGCTCATGCAGCCCGTGCTTTCTCCGGACGGGAAGTGGTTGGCCATGCTCTTGACCGAGGGACCGAGTACGAACATATGGGCACAACCCACCGATGGCGGGAAAATGCGGCGAATCACCGATTTCGGGACGCGGGCGACGTTCATTGTCCGGCGCGTGTCGTGGTCTTCGGATGGGAAGTCGATCTACGCCGCTGTCGGTGAAGGCGAGGCGGACATTGTCTTGCTGAGCAATATCAAGTTGTAAACCTGCAAAGCTCTTAACCGCGGAGGCCGCAGAGAAGAATCAACTTGACTTTGGGTTCTTCTTAACTTGCTCCTACCACACCCGGCACTGATTCTCTCGCACCATGGGTTGCCCGGCGTTGCAGCCCCAGGCTTTCTGGAATTCGGGCATGTTCTCCACGACTCCGTTGGTGCGGAATCGGCCTGGGGAATGCGGATCGATGTTCACCAGCATTCGCGAAAACTCCGGACGCCGCTTTTCGCACCAGACCCGGCCGAATCCCAGAAAGAAGCGCTGCTCCGGAGTGTAGCCGTCGATCTTCTCTGCAGCTTTGCCGCTCTTGTCTTCGGCAATCATATTCATCAACGCCATCAGCGCGATGCGCGCGCCGCCGTTGTCGGCGGTATTTTCACCGAGCGTGAGTTTGCCGTTCAGTTTGAGTTCGTCGACTGCGGTGAAACCGCTGTATTCATCGGCGACGCAACTGGCCCGCTTTTCAAACTCTTTTCCGTCCTGTTCGGTCCACCAGTCGCGCAGATTGCCCTGGGGATCGTACTTGCGGCCCTGATCGTCGAATCCGTGCGTAAGTTCGTGACCGATGACGGCGCCAATCGAGCCAAAATTCACGTCGTCGTCCACCTCTTTGTCGAAGAATGGAGGCTGCAGGATGCCGGCAGGGAACACGATCTCATTGCGCGGCGGGCTGTAATACGCGTTCACCGTCGGCGGAGTCATGCCCCACTCCTTACGGTCAAGCGGCTTGCTGATCTTTGCAATCTGCCGGCGTGACTCGAATTCATTTGCCCGCAGGAAATTTCCCATCAGGTCGCCCTGAGCAACATTCAGCTTGCTGTAATCTCGCCACACATCGGGATAGCCGATCTTGTTTCGGATTGCGTCCAGCTTCACCTTGGCCTGCTTCTTGGTTTCGTCAGTCATCCAGGGTAGAGTGCGAATGTCCTGGTCAAGGGATTTCTCCAGCGCGTCCACCATCTTCAGCATGCGCTGCTTGCCCTCGGCGCCGAAAGTTGTCTCCACAAAGCACTGCCCAAGCGCCTCACCCAAAGCATTGTCGGTTGCCGCCACGCATCGTTTCCAGCGCGGCTTGATCTCGTCCTGACCCGTTAGCGCCTGACGAAACTTGAAATTCGCATTCACAAACGGCGTCGAGAGCCAGGGCGAAGCCCCGTCCAACAAATGCCACTGCACATAAATCTTCAAGGCGTCCAGCGACTCCGATCCGATCACTGCGTTGACCTGCTTAAAGAAGTCGGGATTGGCAACGTTCATCTCGGAAAAAGCAGGAGTGTTGATGTCCGAGAAGTAGCGATTCAAGTAGAAATTCGGAGCCAGGGCTACGGCGGCGTCACGAGTCATCTTGTGGTCGCGGTTCTTGGGATCGCGGCGGAGGGTGCGGTCCATGGAGTCCTTGGCCAGCGCGGTTTCGATCCGCAGCACGATTTGCGCTGAATCGGCGGCTTGCTGCGCAGACTGGCCGCTCAACGTAAAAAGAGTGGTCGCATAGTCAGTCAGTTTCTTCCGCATCTCGACCATCTTGGCGTCATCGTCGTTGATGTAATATTTGCGGTCGGGCAGCGACAGTCCGCCCTGGTCGATGTAGGCGATCACCATATCGGCGTTGTGCAGGTCAGGCGAGGAATAAAAATTGAACAGCGGGTTCGGCCCGATCAGGTGGACGCGCGCGATCGCGTCGATCAGGCCGGTCTTATCTTTCACGGCGGAGATTCGGTCCAGTTCAGGCTTCAGCGGATCGAGACCCCGGGCGTCGACCGCCTTCTCGTCCATGCATGCGCCGTAGTAGTCGCCGATCTTCTGGTCGATTGCGTTACGGTTTGGTCCGCCAGCGGCCGCCTTCTCCAGAATTCCGCGCAAGATCTCGTTATTGCGCTCGTCCACTTCGACGAAGCTGGCCCATTCCGGTTGATCTGAGGGGATCTGCGCATTCTTCATCCAGTTGCCGCAGGCGTACTGGTAGAAGTCCGTGCAGGGATCCACGCTTTTATCGATATTTTCGAGGCTGAACCGCGCCGGCGGCTGAGTGTTGCCCTGTGACTGGCAAAGTGCAAACGCAGAAAAAGCAAGAACTGCGGCGAGAAGGATTCCGGTGTTGCGCATGACCGCCTCCAGAAGAACGCCGATTTTAAGGCGAGAAGATATGGACGTTCAACCCGAGGGAGGGTTAGCCGGAAAATAGCAAAGGGCCCGCAAGCTACGCGCGGACCCCGTTTCAGAGC
>JBKPSP010000116.1:0-9263 GCA_046735175.1 Acidobacteriota bacterium | reverse complement strand
GAATCGCGCAAGCGGACAATTTTTTCGCGAGCGTAGTTGCTCTCCAGGCGTGCGAAACCGTTGAGCAAGGCAAAACGGGAGGCGAAATAGACCGCGGTGAGAAAGGCTCCCAGGGCCAATGTGGAAAACAGCAAGATCTTCTTGCGGATGGTCATAAGCGCGTCACCCAGAACGAATGGCGCGATGGAATCGGACTGGGTTCCAAGGTCAAAGCGCCAGGACAGCGTACGAACTCTTTCTCCCCTCGAACTCTATGTTCTCTGTTTGCGGCCTCCGTGGCTTTAGGGGCACAAGTAGAGCGTGTGCCCTGCAGAATGCGCCAACGCGTCTTAAACATAGCATTGAGTGGGGAGAGGATTGAGGGCGAGAGGCAGCTTGGAAACACTTTAGTAACTTAAAAAAGCGTGACCGGGAACCCATAGAGTGGAATCGGCATTCCCGGGCATTTGCCTCAGTTCCAGCGGCTCTCTACAATAGAAAAACCCCTAACATCATGATTCACTTCCCCGTACCTGAAGCACTTACCTTCGATGACGTGTTGCTGCTGCCGGGCCGGTCTGACGTGGTCCCGGCCGAAGCCAATACGCAGTCCCAACTGACCCGCAACATCCGGCTGAACATTCCGGTGATCAGCGCCGCAATGGATACGGTCACCGAGTCGCACATGGCGATTGCGCTGGCACAGCAGGGCGGGCTTGGAATCATCCATCGCAACCTGACGGTTGAACAACAGGCTGAGGAAGTGGACAAAGTGAAGCGCTCGGAGAGCGGCATGATCGTCGACCCGGTAACCATGAGCCCGGATGCCAAGGTCTCAGACGCGCTGGAGATGATGCGGAAGTACAAGATTTCCGGGGTTCCGATCACCAAGAACAAGAAGCTGGTGGGGATTCTGACCAATCGCGATCTGCGGTTTGAGAACCGGTTCGATATTCCAATCAGCCAGGTGATGACCAAGGACAACCTCATCACCGTTCCCGTGGGAACCACACTGGAAGGCGCGGAAAAGATCCTTCACAAGCACCGGGTGGAGAAGCTGCTGGTTGTCGATGATCAGTACAACCTGAAGGGGCTGATCACCGTTAAGGACATACAGAAAAAGCTGAAGTATCCGAGTGCGGCAAAAGACTCGCATGGGCGGCTGCGGGTGGGCGCTGCGATCGGCGCTACGGGCGACTTCCTCGAGCGCGCAGAAGAATTGGTCAAAGAAAATGTGGATGTGCTTGCGATTGACAGCGCGCATGGACACTCGTCGCGAGTGCTGGAGGCAGTGAAGAAGGTCAAGGCTAAGTTTCCCGAAGTTGACTTGATCGCCGGGAACGTGGGCACGTTTGATGGCGCTTGCGAGCTGGCGCGAGCGGGAGCGGATGCGATCAAAGTTGGGATTGGCCCGGGATCGATCTGCACGACACGGGTTGTGACTGGCGCCGGTGTGCCGCAGATCACGGCGATTGCAGAAGCTTATCGGGCGACGAAAGACGCTGGCGTCGCGGTGATTGCAGACGGCGGTATTAAATATTCAGGCGACATCACCAAGGCCATCGCGGCTGGAGCGAGCGCCGTAATGATCGGATCGATGTTTGCGGGAACCGACGAAAGCCCGGGCGAACTGATTCTGTATCAAGGCCGCACGTTCAAGTCGTATCGCGGAATGGGTTCGATTGGCGCCATGGCCGCCGGATCAAGCGAACGATATTTCCAGAGCGCAGCGGGAGAAGCTTCAGCGGCGGTGCCGAGCATGGGTGTCGATCCGAACCGGCTGGCAAAGCTGGTGCCGGAAGGCGTCGAGGGACGCGTGCCGTATCGCGGATCGGTTTCGATGATCCTGTATCAAATGGTCGGCGGATTGAAGTCCGGTATGGGCTACTGCGGTTGCGCGACGCTGCCGGAGTTGCTGCAGAAGACGCGGTTTGTGCGCATCAGCGGTGCGGGCTTGCGCGAGAGCCATGTACACGACGTGATGATTACGAGAGAAGCGCCGAACTACGCGGCGGAGTAGCCGCAAGCGCTAGTACAGTGAATCGTATTTCGTGACCGTCCACTCGCCGCTGCGATCGTCGAGCGTTACCGACAGAATCTCTTCTGTTTCGTCGCTCTGCCGCTTGGCCTTATATTGCAGAATCCTCAGCGGCGGACGATCTTCCCAATCCGCAATCTTCCACGACAATAGCGGGTGTTTGGCTTCGGAGTCGCAGATGAACGCGGCGTACTTCTTGCGATAGTCCTTTTCCCAGTCGGCGAGTTGCGCCTGGCATTTTCCGTCACGCATGCTGCGCAGAAACTCGCTGGCTGCGCGCTCGGAGGAGCGGTCACGCAGCGGATTCAGGCTGAGCGAGATGGGAATTTTTGTGAGTGGGTCCACTTCCGGCGACTTGGCCAGCACCGGCGGCTGGCTGTTCAACCACATCAGGTAGATGAAGAAACCCAAGAGGACCAGAAAGCCGGTCCCGGCCGCGATCGCGAGTTGGACCTTTGAGAACTTCACCTGAGCAAAGTTTAGCCCGGAAAATCGTGGAGAATAAGGTTACTTCCGTGACGCGGGAGGGGCATGTACGGGCGGACAGGGCGAGGGCTGACATCGGGAAAAGGATTTAACCGCGAAGGGCGCAAAGCACGGAATAAGAAGAAACGCCTTGTGAATCGTTTGTTGCCTTAACGAATCATTCATATTTGGCAGACAGCCCGTCCCGACCCATCGCATCTGAAATTGATAAACTGGAAGCCTTCGTTGCGGGCTTCTGTTATTCGCGTACTCCAGGAGAAACTCCGATGGCCGTTAGCGATCAGCCGGTAGTCACCGGAAAACAGCTCGAAACTCTCAGCATCAACACCATTCGCACGCTCTCGATCGATGCCGTGCAGAAGGCAAATTCCGGCCATCCAGGCGCGCCCATGGCGTTTGCGCCAGTGGCGTACGTGCTCTGGCAGAAATTTCTGCGCTACGATCCGGCGAATCCGGTGTGGCCGAACCGCGACCGCTTCATTCTCTCGAACGGCCACGCCTCGATGCTGCTGTATTCCATGATTTATCTCAGCAACGTAAAAAGCGTGGACAAGGAGTACAAGGTCCTCGACCGGCCATCGATCACGCTGGACGACATCAAGAGCTTTCGCCAGCTCGACAGCAAGACGCCGGGACACCCCGAGTATCGGCACACATCCGGCATTGAGGTGACGACCGGCCCGTTGGGTCAGGGCGTGGGCAACAGCGTAGGTATGGCGATCGCGGCAAAGTGGCTTGAAGCTCACTACAACCGTCCGGGATTCGAGATCTTCAACTACAACGTTTACACCTTCTGCAGCGACGGCGATCTGATGGAGGGCATCGGCAGCGAAGCGGCATCGCTTGCGGGACATCTGAAGCTGCCGAACCTGTGCTGGATTTACGACGCCAACCAGATCACGCTTGACGGCCCGGCGGACTGGTCGTTCAGCGAAGACGTCGCTATGCGCTTCAAAGCCTATGGCTGGAACGTGGCTCACGTGCGCGACGCGAACGATCTCGACGCACTCTCCGCTGCTCTTAACGAATTCCTTGCCACGAAGGATCGACCGACGATCATCATCGTAAACAGCCATATCGGATATGGCGCTCCTCACAAGCAGGACACGAATGCTGCACATGGCGAGCCGCTGGGCGAAGATGAAGTGCGTCTCGCGAAAAAATCCTACGGCTGGCCGGAAGATGCACACTTCCTCGTGCCCGACGGCGTCCTCGAGCATTTCCAGGATGGAATCGGAAAACGCGGGCGCGAACTGAGTTCGAAGTGGAATGATCTGTTTGGTAAATACGGTCAGCAGTTCTCGAATCTTGCCGATGAAATTCAGCGCATGCAGAGGCGCGATCTTCCCGATGGATGGGACAAGAACCTTCCGACGTTTCCTCCGGATGCCAAGGGCGTGGCTTCCCGCGAGAGCTCTGGACAGGTACTGAACGCGCTGGCGAAAAACATTTCGTGGCTGATCGGCGGGTCGGCCGATCTGGCTACGTCTAACAAAACCACTTTGAAGGGGGATGCCGGCGAGTTCAAAGCCGGCAATTACGGCGGACGCAATTTACACTTCGGCGTGCGCGAACACGCGATGGCAGCGGCGCTGAATGGGATGGGCAATTCAAAGTTGCGGGCGTTCGGTGGAACGTTCTTCAACTTCACGGACTACATGCGCCCCTCGATGCGTCTGGCTGCGATCACTGAGATTCCGGTCGTTTACGTGCTGACCCACGATTCGATCGGGCTGGGCGAGGACGGCCCGACACACCAACCGATTGAGCAGTTAGCGTCCCTACGGGCCATGCCCAATATGATCGTGATGCGCCCCGGCGACGCCAATGAAGTTGTTGAGGCGTGGAAGACGATTATGCCTTTCAAGCACAATCCCGTGGCGATGGTCTTGTCGAGGCAGGCGCTGCCGACACTGGACCGTTCGAAGTATGCTCCGGCGTCCGGAACTGCAAAGGGCGGATACATCCTCGCCGACCCGCAAGGCGGGAAACCGCAAGTCATTCTGATCGGGACCGGCAGCGAGCTGTCTTTGGCGGTGAGCGCGTATGAGAAGCTCGCGGCTGAAGGCGTTCGCGCGCGCGTGGTCAGCATGCCGTCAACCGACATTTTCGACATGCAGGATGAGGCTTACAAGAATTCTGTTCTTCCTCCGGACGTGACTGCGCGCGTTTCGGTTGAAGCGGCTTCGGTATTTGGATGGGAACGCTATGTAGGCTTAAAGGGCAAGATCATCGGGATGCGGACGTTTGGCGGATCGGCGCCGGCGAAGGACCTCTATAAGAAGTTCGGGATCACGGTAGAACATGTGATCGAGGCCGCCAGGGAAGTTCTGGGGAACAAGTGAGTTCCAACGGGCTCCTGTCGTGATGAAATCCTTCGTGTACCTTCGTGTCCTTGGTGGTTTAAACAATCATTAACCACGAAAGGCACGAAAGTAAACAAAAACGGGCAAAAGAGAGACGAGGTTATTATGCAGCCCACCGGAGTTCTTGATAGTGCGAAAGCTACAAATCCTTTAAAAGGCCTGTTGAAATTTGGGCAGTCGGTTTGGCTCGACTATATCCGCCGCGACCTGATTACCAGCGGCGAGTTGAAGCGGTTGATCGATGAAGACGGCCTGCGCGGCATGACGTCGAATCCCGCGATTTTTGAGAAGGCCATCGTCGGCAGCACCGATTACGCCGATATTCTCGCCTCGTTGAAAGACCGACACGATCTGGACGCAAAGGCGCGGTTCGAGATCGTTGCCATTCGCGACATTCAGGACGCGGCTGACCTGCTGCGTCCGGTTTATGAAGAATCACATCGCCGCGATGGATACGTGAGTCTGGAAGTTTCGCCCTATCTTGCCCGCGATACGCAGGGCACGATCGAAGAGGCGCGGCGCCTGTGGAAGGCGGTGGATCGCCCGAACGTGATGATCAAAGTTCCGGGAACTGCAGAGGGCCTTCCCGCATTCGAGCAACTGATCGGCGAAGGAATAAATATCAACGTTACCCTGCTGTTCTCGCAGGAGATCTATCAGCAGGTGGCCGAGGCCTACGTTCGTGGCGTCGAGAAGTTTGCCGCGAGTGGAGGAGATGTTGGGCGGATTGCAAGCGTCGCCAGCTTCTTCATCAGCCGCATTGACAACTTGGTCGATGCAGAACTCGGCGCGCGTGCGAAAGCAGCGAAGGGAGCTGAAGAACAGAAGATCAAGAGCCTGCTGGGCAAAGTTGCGATCGCGAATGGCAAGCTTGCTTATCAGCGATATCTGAACATCTTTTCCGGCGCGCAGTGGGACAAGTTGCGTGCCAAGGGCGCTCAGACGCAGCGCGTATTGTGGGCCAGCACCAGCACGAAGAACCCGGCGTATCCCGACATTCTTTACGTGCAGGAGATGATTGGGCCGGACACGGTAAATACGATTCCGCCCGCGACGCTCGACGCGTATCGCGATCATGGCCAGCCGCGCGAAACATTGACCGAGGGTGTTGATGAAGCGAAGCAGGTCATGCAGACGCTCGCCGATGTTGGAATTTCAATCGATCGCATAACTGACAAGCTAACCGACGACGGCGTGCGGCTGTTCGAAGAAGCCTTCGACAAGTTACTAGCGGCAGTCGAAAAGAGCACGCAGGGCGATACCACGCCGAAGATCAGCCAGCAGACCTACAAGGTCCCCGATGCACTGGCGAAGCAAATCACCGACGCGGTGAACGGCTGGCGGGTTGCGGGAAAAGTTCGCCGCCTGTGGCAGCGTGACGCGTCTCTTTGGACAAATACGGACGAATCACAATGGCTGGGCTGGCTGGACGTCGCTGAAAAGCAACTGGGGAAAAAAGAAGAGTTCCAGAAGCTGGCGGAAGAAATCAAGAAAGAAAATTTCAGCGACATTCTTTTGCTGGGCATGGGCGGATCGAGCTTGTGCCCGGAAGTTCTGGTAAAAACCTTCGGACATATCTCAGGCTTTCCCAAGCTGCACGTGCTCGATTCCACCGATCCCGCACAGATCAGGACGTTCGAGAGAAAGATCAATCTGGCAAATACGCTGTTCATAGTTTCCAGCAAGTCCGGGTCGACGCTTGAACCCAGCATCTTCAAGAAATATTTCTTCGAACGGGTGAAAGAGACAATCGGAGCGGAGAAGGCCGGAAGCCGGTTTATCGCCATTACCGACCATGGTTCTAAGCTCGAGGCGGAAGCCACCAAAGACAAATTTCGCCAGATTTTTCACGGAGTGCCAAGCATCGGCGGACGATACTCGGCGCTGTCGAATTTTGGGATCGTGCCGGCGGCGGTGATGGGTCTCGATGTCACGAAGTTCCTCGATCGGACCGAAGAGATGGTTGAGGCGTGCGCGGCGGCGGTTCCGATCGAGAAGAACCCTGGCGTGATGCTTGGCATCATTCTTGGAACTGCGGCGAAGGCCGGGCAGGACAAGCTCACGATTGTAACGTCGCCTGAAATTTACGATCTGGGTGCGTGGCTCGAACAATTAATCGCGGAGTCTACCGGCAAACAAGGCAAGGGCCTGATCCCCGTGGATCGCGAGGAACTGGCAGCGCCTGGTGACTATGGAAAGGACCGCATATTTGCTTATTTGCGGCTCGAGGGATCGCCAGACGCTTCACAGGACGAAAAGATCGCGGCGCTCGAGGCTGCCGGTCATGCTGTGGTCCGAATATCCGTGACCGATACTTACAACCTGGGGCAGGAATTCTTCCGTTGGAAGATTGCCACGGCGGTCGCAGGCTCGATTATCGGAATCAATGCGTTTAATCAGCCCGACGTCGAGGCCAGCAAAGTTGAGACTCGCAAGCTCACCAGCGAGTACGAGAAGACGGGATCCCTTCCTGCGGAAAAGCCAATCTTCGAGCAAGTGGGCATTAAGTTGTTCGCCGATGCGAAGAACGCCAGCGGGTTAGAAGGCAATATCGGACACCGCTTGCGCGCGCATTTCGACCGCCTGCAGCCCGGAGACTACTTCGCAATTCTCGGGTATGTAGAGATGAACCCAGCGCATGAGGCGGTCCTGCAGGAGATTCGTCATGCCATAAGGGATGCAAAGCAGGTCGCCACGTGCCTCGGCTTCGGGCCGCGGTTTCTGCACTCGACCGGTCAGGCTTACAAGGGCGGGCCGAACAGCGGAGTGTTTCTGCAGATTACATGTGACGATGCGAACGACCTGCCGGTGCCGGGACAGAAATTCACGTTCGGTGTGGTGAAAGCGGCACAGGCGCGGGGAGATTTTCAAGTGCTCTCGGATCGTGGCCGTCGAGCATTGCGGCTGCACCTGGGGAAGAACGTGGAAGTGGGGCTTTCCAAGTTGCTAACGATTGTGGCGAAGGCGCTGGCGTAGAGCCGCAGGTATTGCGTTCCGAGATGATCATCCCGGGGCGCCCGGATGATTTGTATGAGAGAACTATCAGGTCTTGTTTCGGCGACAATGCCGATTAAGACAGCAGGTTCCTCCACTCCGCACATCATCCGCTTCGCGGCTGATGTTGCTTCGGTCGGAATGACACAGACGTAAAGATTGCAATTGCTCCAGGGAGGAAGGCATGCGTCTTGGAATGGTTGGTCTGGGCAGGATGGGCGCCAACATGGCGCGACGCCTGATTCGCGGCGGACACGAGGTGGTGGTCACCGATCTAAGCGCCGATGCGGTCAAGGGCATGGCGTCTGAAGGGGCGGTGAGTTCTTCGTCGCTCGACGACTTCGTTTCAAAACTCGGCTCTCCGAAGATTGCCTGGCTCATGGTTCCTGCGGGCGGCCCGACGGAATCTACTGCGCAAGCGATCGCAAAGCAATTTCAACCAGGCGACATTTTGATCGATGGCGGGAACTCATATTTCAAGGATGACATTCGACGCTCCAAGATGTTTGCCGAGAAAGGCATTCACTACGTGGACGTCGGCACCAGCGGCGGGGTCTGGGGCCTCGAACGCGGCTACTGCATGATGATTGGCGGCCCGAAAGAAACCGTGCAAAAGCTGGATCCCATCTTCAAGACGCTTGCACCGGGACGCGGCGATATTCCGCGCACTCCCGGACGCGAGAAATTGCTGGGCACTGCCGAAGATGGCTACATCTACTGCGGTCCCTCGGGCGCCGGGCATTTCGTAAAGATGGTGCACAACGGCATCGAATACGGCATCATGCAGGCGTATGCGGAAGGCTTTGATATTTTCCGCAATGCGAACAAGCCCGATCTTCCGAAAGACGAGCAATATGACTTCAATCTGGCGGACATCGCCGAAGTCTGGCGGCGGGGCAGCGTGGTAAGCTCCTGGCTGCTGGATTTGACCGCGATGGCGCTGGCTGAAAATCCGGCGCTTTCCGAGTACTCCGGGTTTGTGCAAGACTCGGGTGAGGGCCGGTGGACGATAGAAGCGGCCATCGCCGAGGCCGTCCCGGTCGATGTCCTTTCGGCGGCGTTGTTTGTCCGCTTCCGTTCACGACAAGAGCACACCTTCGCGGAAAAAATGCTTTCGGCGATGCGGCAAAAATTTGGCGGGCACGTGGAGCCCTCAGCCAACAAGAAAACTGCCTGAGGAAAATATGATTGCGCAAGCGGAACTGCTATCCCAGCCACAGCAACGGGCCCCTGGAAAGCCGGGCGATCCCTGCATCATGGTCATCTTTGGCGCGGCCGGAGACCTCACCCGCCGCAAGCTGCTTCCCGCGCTCTACAACCTGGCGCGGGCGCAGTTGCTCTCGCGCGAGTTCGCGATTGTTGGCGTCGCGCACAACGCCATGTCGACGGAAGAATTCCGC
>JBKPSP010000115.1:0-43521 GCA_046735175.1 Acidobacteriota bacterium | reverse complement strand
TGCACAGGGGAATTGTGCGAAGCCTCCGGGCTAATTTAGAAGACCATACGCGAGAATGGGGCGAGATTGCGCTCAACCTTCCTACCTCGAAATTGCCGAGCGGATTGGCATTCCCCATTCAGTGCCTCGGCCTAGTGGCATTCCTGGTGTTCTCGGTTTCGATGTGGAGACAGCGGAAACACTACCCCGCGGTCACTCTGTACGTGGTTGGCTTCAGCTGCATTGTGCTTGCGTATCCGTGGTACGACAGCCGCCTCTGGTTGCCGATTGTCCCTTTCATATTCATTTACTTGTTAGCTGGTTTCAGAAACAGGCTGCAGGTCAACGTCCTGCAAATACTTGTTCCGGCTTGGTGCATCGTTTTCATCGTATTCGGACTGATTGCATTGGCGTACAGCACGCGACTGACTTTCTTGAGTCCAGAAAATTTCGCCGATACTTACGGTGATAGCCACCTCAGGTCCGCATACAGAGTTGCCTATCGACTCAACGTTCCCAACGATGTTCCCGCAAACAAAGATGCCATCTACTTGTTGCGTCGATACGGGCCTGGTCGGCAATAATCACGTAGAAAGCCAATTAGTGCGCTGCGGCAGTTCCTAGTTTCCCACAGCCGAGGTGCTTTCTCTGTAACCGTCGTCGCCGGGGTTTGCAGCTAAGATTCCCCACAGTGGCAACTCAGGCTTTCGAGGGGACGGCGATTGACTCGCGCACGGCGGACCATGCCCTGCTTCCGCTGACCGTGATTGTTGCCGTCCGCAATGAAGAAGAGAATCTGGCGCGCTGCCTGCAATCGCTCGAGTGCGCTGGCGAAGTGTACGTCGTGGACTCTTTCAGCACGGACGCCACTCCCGAGATCGCGCGCTCGTTCGGAGCAAAGGTCATCCAGTTCCGATACGAAGGTGGCTGGCCGAAAAAACGCCAGTGGGCGCTCAATACGTTGCCGCTGAACTACGAATGGGTGCTGCTGCTGGATGCGGACGAGTCGCTTACACCGGAGCTGGCGGGCGAGATCAAAGATGCGATTCAGAATCCCTCCATCGCCGGCTACTACATCGGCCTGGACATGCACTTTCTGGGCCGCCGCCTGCGCCATTGCGGCGCGACGTTTTACAAGCTGTCTCTGTTTCGCTGCGGTAAAGGGCGCTTCGAATGCCGGACCGCCGACCAGGACACCTCGATGTGCGACATGGAAGTGCACGAGCACGTCATCGTGGACGGCCCGACAGCCCGGCTGCAGAACCGGCTGCTGCATCGAAATGTCGCCAGCCTCTCCCGCTACATCCGTAAGCACGACGAGTACTCGAACTGGGAAGCGCGGGTATGGAGTGAACCGGAGCCCAACTCGGAACTCGCTCCGGACTTTTTCGGCTCGCAGGCCCAGCGGCGCCGCTGGCTCAAGCAGAAGTTCTTCCGCATGCCAGGCTCGTCGATCCTGTTGTTCTTGTACCGATATTTAATTTGCCGCGGCTTCCTCGACGGCCGGCCCGGCCTGATCTACTGCGCGTTTCAGGCGATCCAGTGCTTTCACGTGAAAGCCAAGCTGTATGAGATGAACCTCCCGCGCCTATCGCTGGTCGAAGGGAACAATCATGTGCGGCATTAGCGGCCTGGCCAACTGGGGAGACCGCGAGACGCTCGCGCGCATGACCACGATCCAGGCCCATCGCGGTCCCAACGACAGCGGACTGTGGCAGCATCGTTCTCCCGATGGCTCGTTTTTCGGCCTGGGAAGCCGCCGTCTTTCCATCCTCGACCTCTCGGCCGACGGCCACATGCCGATGTCGAACGAAGACGGCACCGTCTGGATCACCTACAACGGCGAAATCTATAACTTTCAGGAACTGCGGCGCGAGCTCGAATCGAAGGGCCACGCCTTTCGCTCGCATACTGACACAGAAGTGATCGTTCACCTGTACGAGCAGGAAGGCGCCGATTGCGTCAAGCGACTGAACGGCATGTTCGCCTTCGCCATCTGCGATCTTCGCAGCGGATCGCCAACGCTATTCATCGCGCGCGATCACTTTGGCATCAAGCCGTTTTACTACTGCCAGCGTGGCAGCCGCTTGGCCTTCGCATCGGAGATCAAGGCCTTGCTCGAAGTGGATGGAATCGACGCAACCATTGATCTGCAGGCGCTCGATCAGTATATGACCTTCTTGTGGGTGCCGGATCCGAACACGATGTTTGAAGGGATATTCAAACTTCCCGCGGGGCATTACGCAACCTTTCGCAATGGCGAACTCCGGATCACACAGTACTGGGACCTGAGCTTCCCGCCGGCGGATCACGAATTTCACAGCCCTGAAAGTGAACTTGCGGAAGAAGTCAGGGAGCGTTTTCGTCAATCGGTCGAGCGGCAGATGGTCAGCGACGTTCCGCTCGGAGCCTTCCTTAGCGCCGGCCTCGATTCGTCCAGTATCGTCGCCATGTTGGCGAACAAGGCGAGAGCTCCGCTTCGCACGTACACCATCACGTTCCCCACTAAATATCGCAAGGGTGAGAACGCGCTCGACGATCCCGCTGTCGCCGCGCGCCTGGCGGCAAAGCTCGGCTGCGAAAACAAGCAAATCGTCGTCGAACCGGAAGTTGCCAACCTGTTGCCAAAATTGTGCTGGCACATGGACGAACCCACCGCAGACCCGGCCATCGTAACGGCATTCCTAGTGTGCGAAGATGCGGCTCGTGACGTGACCGTGCTCATGTCCGGCGTTGGTGGCGACGAGCTTTTTGCCGGATATCGCAAATATGCCGCTCACTACTGGGGCGAGGCCTACGCGCAATTGCCTGCGTGGATGAGAAATGGCGCAGAAGTCCTGGTATCTCGAGCTCCGAATCTGCGCGGAAGCGCGATGAAAGGGCACCTGCGACTGGCAAAAAAGATGTTTCGCAGCGCGGCCCTGCCGCGAGAGGAACGTTTCGTTGGGAATTGCACGTACCTGGATAAACGTCAGCGAGTGAGCTTGTATTCCGATGCGATCGAACAAGAGATCGATACCGCGCAATCGAGCCGTTCGCACGAGCAGGCTTTCGCGAATGTTCGCCACGCCGACTTCCTGAACCAGATGCTCTACCTCGACACCACAATTTTCATGACCAGCCTGAACCTCACCTACAACGACAAGATGAGCATGGCGAACTCGGTCGAGGTGCGCGTGCCCTTTCTCGATCGCGAGCTTGCTGAGTTCGTCGCCTGGAACGTCCCGCCGGGTTTAAAGCTTAAGGGGTTCTTCAAGCCAACCACGAAAAGTATTTTCCGCAAAGCGATGCAAGGCGTGCTGCCCGGTGAAGTACTTCGGCAGCCCAAGGCCGGATTCGCGGCGCCGACCGACTGTTGGCTGGCCAACGATCTCACCGAAATGACAGACGATCTGCTTTCGGATTCAAACATTCGCAGTCGTGGCTTATTTCGACCTGAGCCGGTGAAGAAAATGGTGCAGCAGCATCGCTCTGGATCGCGCGACTGGTCGATGCAAATCTGGCAATTCTTAACGCTCGAACTATGGATGCAGAGTTTTGTCGATCAGCGCCACTCCCGCGTGGCGCAAACTCCTGAGGTCGCCATCGCATGAAGCAGGTCCTGCAGAGCGCGCGTACCGGCACGATCGAAGTCGCCGAAGTTCCCGCTCCACGCGTTCTTCCCGGCTGTGTGCTGGTGCAGGTCGCAGCATCGCTCGTTTCAGCAGGAACTGAGCGCGCATCATCCGAGTTTGCGTCGAAAAATTTGTTACAAAAGGCTCGGTCGCGACCCGATCTTGTTCGCGACATTTTTAATAAGGTGCAGCGGGATGGTCTGTTGTCCGCAGTGTCTGCAGTTCGCAGCCGGTTGGATCAACCGACATCTCTCGGCTACAGCAGCGCCGGCGTAGTTGTTGAAGTTGGCGAGGGCGTGAACGATCTCAAGCCAGGCGACCGCGTGGCATGTGCCGGTGCAGGTTTTGCAGTCCATGCCGAGGTAGCGTGTGTTCCCCGAATGCTCGTCGCACGCATTCCTTCAGCAGACGTTGACTTCGGCAGCGCCGCTTTTACAACCCTGGGTGCGGTCGCAATTCACGGAGTGCGCACGGCCGAGGCAAAGCTCGGGGAGACGGTGGCGCTGATCGGGCTTGGCCTTCTTGGGCAGCTCACTTTGCAGGCGCTCATCGCCGCAGGGTGCCGGGTCATTGGCCTCGATCTCCGCCCGGATCGCGCGCAACTGGCAGCAAGGTTGGGCGCGCTGGCGGTGGCGACTTCAGAATCAGAATTTCGCGATCTGTGCCTCCGCCACTCACGTGGGCACGGCGCCGACTGCGTTCTCATCACCGCGGAAACTGCGAGCAGCGCTCCCGTCAACCTGGCGTCGCAAGTGGCGCGCGATCGCGGCATTGTGGTCGCGGTTGGCACAGTCGGAATGGACCTGCAGCGCAAGCTGTACTACGAAAAAGAACTCGATTTCAGAATTTCGCGTTCGTACGGCCCGGGCCGCTACGACTCAGCCTTCGAGCAGAAAGGCCGCGACTATCCCATCGGCCACGTGCGCTGGACGGAAACCCGCAACATGGAAGCATTTCTTCAGCTTCTGGCCGATGGAAGAGTTAACGTTGCGCCGCTGATCACTCACAAATTTCCAATCGCAAGCGCACTCGATGCATATGAATTGATTTCCGGCGAACGCACCGAGCCGTCATTGGGAATTCTGATCGAATACGAGCCGCGGCCAGAGCCACGGCGCCTCACGCTTGTGTCCTCGAGCAAGGCAACATCGGGACAAATCAGAGTCGGAGTGCTGGGCGGTGGCAATTTTGTAAGCGGCGTGCTCGGTCCGGCGATGAAACAGGACCATGGCACGGTGCTGGCTGGAGTCTGCGCGTCGAATGGGCCGCGCGCGAAATCGCTCGCGAGCAAACTCGCATTCGAGTTTTGCACCAGCGATCAAGAGGAGATCTATTCCGATCCCTCTATCAACACAGTAGTCATCGCCACGCGGCATCATCTTCATGCAAAGCAAGTTATAACGGCGCTCGAGTCTGGCAAGCACGTTTTCTGTGAGAAGCCGCTGTGCTTGACTGAGCAGGAACTCAAGGACATCGAAGTAGCCTACACGCGAGCCGATCGCCAACTCATGGTCGGCTTCAATCGCAGATTCGCGGCGATGTCGATGCGGATGAAATCTTTTCTTTCCGAAGCCGGCGGCCCGTTCACTATGCACTATCGCGTAAATGCCGGCGCACTGCCTCCCGACCATTGGATCAACGATCCCGACCAAGGCGGCGGAAGAATTCTGGGGGAGGTTTGCCACTTTGTGGATTTTCTGTCGTTTCTCGCCGCCTCCGATCCGGTTTCCGTCGAGGGCCACGGGCGCCTGGTCTCGCGCGACGATCAAGACTTTGTGATCGCGCTCGAATTTATGGACGGATCGCTCGGCACGATCTCCTACATCTGCAGCGGAGACCGTGCGTATTCGAAGGAACGGGTCGAAGTGTTCGGCGGCAGTCGAGTAGCTGTACTTGACGACTTCCGAAGACTCGACTTGGTTCGTCACGGCAAAACAGAAACTATGCGCTCATGGCTTCGGCAGGACAAAGGTCACGCAGCCGAATGGCACGAATTTTCCGAGTGCATCCGCAACGGCGGAGTATCGCCGATTCCATTCGAGCAGATTGCAAGCTCAACGCTGGCCACAATCCGTGCGCTCGACTCGTTGCGTTCGGGTCGCGTTGAAGCAGTGACAAGCTCCACGAAAGAAGAAACCTATGCGCCGCTCGTCTCATGATTTCGGAATAGAAGGGTGATTCGATGTTGATTCTGGGCCTTAACATGTTCCACGCCGACGCGTCGGCGGCCATCATTCAAGACGGGAAAGTCCTGTTCGCGATTGCGGAAGAGCGTCTGAACCGGGTAAAGCACTACGCCGGCTTCCCCGCGCTGGCAATTCAGGCCTGCCTCGATGCCGCCGGCGCCAGGATTACCGACATAGATCACGTCGCGGTAGGCCAGGACAGCGATGCAAATCTTCAAAAGAAAGTACGTTATGCGTTGGCGAATCCCGGCAAGCTCCTAAACTTCATCCGCCTGCGCCAACGCAAGCAGGAGATGCGGGATGTTCGGTCGCTGATCGCGAAAGCGCTTGATTGCGATTCCGCCGCCCTCCGTTTTAAAGAGCATCGCCTGGAGCACCACATCGCGCACATCGCCAGCGCTTACTACTGCTCCCCGTGGGAGCAGGCCGCGGGTTTCAGCTATGACGGATCCGGCGACTTCGTCTCCACCATGATGGCGCGCTGCGAAGGCGGCCACGTCAACGTGCTCGATCGCGTCTTTCTGCCGCACTCGCTCGGCAGCTTCTACACCATGATTTGCGAATTCATCGGCTACAACAAGTATGGAGACGAAGGCAAGGTCATGGGCCTCGCTCCGTATGGAAGAGATACCTACGTCGATCAGGTTCGCGAACTGCTCATGACCAGCGCCTCGGGGTTTGAACTGGACCTCGAGTTTTTCGAACCAATCGGCAGCAATGAGGGCATGCAGATCAAGCCCGACGGCACCGTCGCGTTGGCGCGTCATTTTTCCGGACGCATGGCCCAGTTGTTCGGTCCGCCGCGCGAACCGGGCGCCGAGATCACGCAGCGCGACATGGATCTCGCTTACGCCATGCAGCACTGCTTCGAGGAAGTCTTCTTTCACCTGCTGAACGAACTGCACAAACAAGTGCCGATGGAAAATCTGGCGATGGCCGGCGGCTGCGCGCTGAACAGCGTCGCCAACGGAAAACTTTTCACCCGCACGCCGTTCCGTCACACCTGGATTCAGCCGGCGGCGGGCGATGAAGGCCTGGCGATCGGCGCGGCGTTGCACACGTATCACTCGATCTTGAAGAAGCCACGCGAGCACGCTCTCAAGAACTCGTATCTCGGCCCCGAGTTTTCCGATTCTCAAATCGAGTCGTCGCTCAACAGCGCCGGGGTCAAATATCGCAAGCTCGACCGTGGGCCGCTCCTCGATACCGTCGCCGAAAAAATCGCAGAAGGCGGCGTCATTGGCTGGTTTCAAGGCCGCATGGAGTGGGGCCCGCGCGCCCTCGGCAATCGCTCTATCGTGGCCCATCCCGGACGCCCTGACATGAAAGACATACTGAACGCCCGAATTAAACGCCGCGAATGGTTCCGGCCGTTCGCCCCTTCGATTCTCGAAGAGCGCCAGGCGGAATTCTTTGAACACGACCACCCTTCACCCTTCATGCTGCACGTGTATAAGATCCGCCCCGACAAGCGCGAGCAGTTGTGCGCAGTCAATCACGTCGACAACACAGGAAGGCTGCAGAGTGTTGCCCGCGACGAGAACCCGCTGTACTACGACCTGATTCGCGCCTTCGAATGCCGCACCGGCATTCCGGTAGTCCTGAACACCAGCTTCAACGAAAACGAGCCGATTGTCTGCAAGCCCGAAGAGGCAATCGATTGTTTCCAGCGCACGCGCATGGACGCGATCGCCATCGGATCGTACTTCGCGCAGAAATCGGAGAACTGATGGCCACCGCGCCGGCAAGTTCGTCCTCGGTCCGGTTGAGCGCTGAGCTTGTTGCCACGTTGCCAAATTTTCGCGCGCTGACCTGGCACGGAGACCTGCTTTATCTCTCCCGCGGATATGACTTGTATGCCGCCCGAATGCTTTCGTCGCCGTTCCATCCGAGGAAAGTTGCAACCTACTCGCCTGGAATCCGGCGCAGCCTGACGAGGCGCTTCCGCTTGACCTCACGCCTGTTCCGCGATGGCTTTCACGCGCTGGCAGTGCTTCCCTCGGGAAATCTGGTCGGAGCCGTACCCGGCGCGATTGTGACTCTACGGCGTGGAGAGCACCAGTTTCACGTCACCCATCGGATCACTCGCGGCACTCGCCCGCTTCACATCGCGGCAACGCCGGACGGCCGCGTGCTCTGGGGCGAGTACTTCGACAATGCGCCGCGTTCCGAGGTACACCTTTACCAATCTTGCGATCAGGGAATGACGTGGGAGGTAGCGCACACTTTCCGGGCCGGATCGATTCGCCACGTGCACAACATTGTTTATGACCGTTGGGACGACTGCATGTGGATTTTGACTGGCGACTATGGCAGCGAGTGCAAGATCATCCGCGCCTCGCGCGATCTGGCATCGCTCGATGAAGTCGTCGCTGGAAATCAGCAGGCCCGGGCCGTGGCGGCAGTAGTCGCCGCTGAAGGCATCTACTTCGCGTCGGATACCCCACTCGAAAAGAACTTCATACAGTGTCTGGATCGCCGCGACAAAATTCGTACCCTGGCTTCAATCCCGAGCTCCTCGATTTACGGCTGTCGCAATCGCAACGGAGTGTTCTTCTCCACCATGGTGGAGCCCAGCAAAATGAACCTCACGAACCAGCTGATTCTGACTGGCAGCTGCAACGGAACGGATTGGCAGCAGATTGCTGCTTGGCGCAAGGACCGCTGGTCCAAGCGGCTTTTTCAGTATGGCAACGCGTTCCTTCCCGACGGCGACAATTCGACCGAGTTTCTCGCAGCCACAACCGTTGCCGTTCAAGACGAGGATTGCGTCACAACCATCTGGCGCACACGCGCAAATCCAGTTGATGACTGAGGTTCCACGCCGTCAATCACCAACTGAGCGCGCGAATTCCGATGCTATAGTCGGGCCAGTTCCCGGCCTCGATGCAGATCTCCAAACGATTGCAATACTACCGCCGCGTCGCTCGCGCGTATCTGCTGCCCGGCACAAGCCAGCTCAGTTTTTGGCACGACTCCGCGCAACTCAACCAGAATGCGTCAACCCATTCCCTCGGCGAGTACTACATGACCTTCTCGGAGAAGGCGAATTATGCCGGGCCGTACGACGCTTCGGGCATTCCGATGTTGAACTATCACGGCGCGATCGGCGTTCAGAACAATCCCATTGCCATCGCGCAATGGGGACTCGGAAATTACAATCTGTTTCGCAGGAGCGAGCAGGAGCAATATCGCAGCAGGTTTGTTCGCGCGGCCGAGTGGTTGTGCTCGCAACTCCACCCGAACCGGCATGGTGTTCCGGTCTGGAGCCATAATTTCGACTGGGAATACCGCGAAACGCTGAGAGCCCCCTGGTATTCAGGGCTGGCACAAGGCCAAGGCATTTCGCTGCTGGTGCGCGCTTCCGCGGAAACCGGCCAGGAGAAGTTTCTTCATGCCGCAGTCCAGGCGTTTGAAAGTTTCCGAGCGAACATCAACTCAGGCGGCGTAGCCTTCACCGATCCGCAGGGAAACCTGTGGTTCGAGGAGTACATCGTCTCGAAGCCCACTCACATTCTGAATGGATTCATCTGGGCGGCGTGGGGCGTTTACGATTACTTCCTCGCGACAGGGTCCCGCGAGGCGGTCAACCTCTTTGCGTCGGCGGTCGATACGCTTCGCAAGAATCTCGACCGCTACGATCTCGGCTTCTGGTCGCTCTACGAACAATCGGGCACGCGATTGCCCATGATTGCCAGCCCCTTCTATCACCGGTTGCACATCACACAACTGCGCGTGATGCACCGGATCACCGCGGAAGCCGCATTCGCGCAGTACGCCGACAGATGGGAAAGCTACTTGCGCAGCGCGCTGAAGCGCACTCGCGCGCTCTGCTACAAGGGCGCGTTCAAGCTCTGTTACTACTGAGGCCAGGCTGAAAATTCTCTACATCTCGCAATACTTTCCGCCCGAGATGGGCGCGCCGGCTGCGCGTGTGTCGGAACTGTCACGCCACTGGACGGCTGCGGGCCACGATCTCACTGTGCTCACCGGATTTCCCAACCACCCCGATGGCGTCCTGCGTCCGGAGTATCGCAAGCATTTCCGCAAGCTGATCTTCCGCGAACGCGTGGACAACATCGGCGTCGTACGTTCATGGCTCCTGCCATTCCCGAACCGCAAAGCATACGAACGCATGCTGAATTACAGCTCGTTTTGTCTTTCGGCCGGAATCGCAGGTTCTTTCCTTCGCCGCCCCGACGTAGTGATCGCAACTTCGCCCCAGTTGCTGGTCGGACTTTCAGGCTGGTGGGTAGCAAAGATCAAACGCGTGCCGTTCGTGTTGGAAGTGCGAGACCTATGGCCGGAGTCGCTGGCAGCCGTCGGCGTTGGAAGCACAGGGTCTGCTCTGTATCGAGCCCTCCACCATGTCGCTGGATTTCTCTATCGCCAATCGGACCACATCGTTGTAGTCACGCCCGCATTTCGCGATCACCTGATTCAGCGCTGGGGCGTCGAGCCGGAGAAGATTTCGGTCGTGCAGAATGGCGTCGAAACCAAACTGTTTTACCCCGGCCCGCATGGCCAGCCCATTCGACGCGAGATGTCGCTCCAAAATAAGTTTGTCGTTTCGTACATCGGAACCATGGGCATGGCTCATGGCCTCGGAACAGTACTTGAAGCCGCGGAACGAATGCAGACTACGTCGCCAGAGGTTGCTTTCCTCCTAGTCGGCGAAGGAGCAGACCGGGCGCGCATCGAGCAGATCGCCGCGTCGAAGAAACTCACCAACATTCGTTTCGTACCGCAGCAGCCGCGCGAGAAGATCCCGAATTACATTGCCACCTCAGACGTGTGCCTGGTACTGCTCAGGAAGTCCGAGGTCTTCGACACTGTGATTCCCACCAAAATGCTCGAGTTCATGTCGTGTGGCAAGCCCGTGATCCTCGGAGTGAGTGGACAGGCAAAGAAGATCCTGGAGGGCTGCAGGGCCGGGCTGTGCATTGAGCCGGAGAGCGCACCTTCGCTGTGCGAAGCGATCGAAGCGCTGCGGGCTAACTCCTACCTGCGGGATTCTCTCGGCATGAACGGCCGCGAATACATCGTGCAAAACCTTTCACGCGAGCGCACCGCAGAAGATTACCTGGATGTTCTGCGCGCAATCCTCGAAGGCACTTATTGCGCCGTGAAGGCCGCTGCCTAGCTTACCGAACTGTAATCAGCGCCGCCGAAGCCGCCATTTGAAGCGCAGCCTCTGCGGTCCGGCTCTCGAGGAGCTTCCGCGCGCTGGTCGGCACAAACAGGATGTCGTCCGGCTGCATCTGCAGGTCATCCGCCTTTGCCTGCAGAAGCTTTTTCAAAGGCACCGGTGTTTCCGTCAATCCCGTAGGAGATTTATGAATGATGCGCGCTCCGCTCAGCTTCGCCGTAGAGTTCGTTCCGCCGGCGAGAGCAATCGCCTGCAGCACGCTGATATGCCCGCTCTGCATCAGGAACCCGCTAGGGCGCAGTACATCGCCGACTACGTAAACAATATCGGCTTGCGAAACGTTGATGGTGTCACCCGGAGCGACGTCGATGTTGCTGTCTGGATGCTCCATCACATTGCGGGAGATCGGCACCACAATGGGAGCTTTGTCGCGATGAGTGACAGTGACGTTCTTCCCAGCCTTGTCGGTGAATCCGCCGGCGGCAGAGATCAGATCAAACAGCCGCTGATCGCCTAAAACCGGGTACACGCCGGGCCGTGCAACTTCGCCCAGAACGCTGGCGCCTGCCGACGTGTACTCGTCAACGAAGAGATGCACGTGTGGATTCTTGACGAATCCGCCCTGGTCAAGGCGCTTCTCGATCACCGCCTCAGCTTCATTGATGGTGAGGCCGGCAACGTGTACGTAATCAACCAAGGGCAGGTAAATATCTCCCGCGCTTCCCACGCGAGTCTTAGTGCTCAGGTCGGGTACGTTATAAACGCTCACTTCAATCAGGTCGCCGGTGCCCAGGCGGAGCACAGAGTCGCCGCCGGTTTCTGCCGGCTGTGCGGGCTTCACGGATGCGGATAAAGCCATAACGAGATCAGGGGTTGGCGCAGCCGTCTGCGCACCCGTATAGATCGCGCCAAGGAAAATACACCAGCAACAAACAGAATGATTCCAGACTTTGCGCATTTTGGCGGAGTCTAGCACATGGAGCTGTGGATGCCGCTCGCGTTTTACGGTGGGTACACAACTCGAAAACATCGCCGGAATCTAAAAAGAGAATAGTCCCCGGTTACTGCCAGACTTATAGTTTGCCTGACGCCCTTCGCTTGGGAGCCTTAGTGCAAATCAAATCGCGCGCACCTTTGGGAGAGAACTGATTGAGCATCGTCTTCCTGGGAACTTTTCTCGGAGCGCTGCTCTTCTCGTTTGTCCTCACCAAACTGGTGAGAGATGTCGCCATTCGAAAAGGACTGGTGGTGGCGCCGGCGCAGCCGCGGCATCTGCATCAGCATGCGCTGCCGAGATTGGGTGGTGTCGCAATTGTATTTTCTTTCTTACTCGCCACCGTAGCAGCGCTCCTAGTCACCAGATTCGTAAATCCGGGGCTGCCTCCCTCGCTTAAACCGCTTTTGACGATCCTCCCGCCGGCCATCCTGATCTTCCTGCTCGGCGTTTACGACGATATCCGCAGCGTCGGCCCTTATTGGAAGTTCCTGGTGCAGGCCATAGCGGGCAGCATGTTATTCGCCAGCGGCTTGCGCATCCTCGATTTGCCGGTACTCTTCGGCGCGCACCAGTTCTCGTGGTTCACCGGGCTTCCATTGACGATTCTTTGGGTCATCGCCATTACGAATGCCTTCAACCTGATCGACGGCCTTGACGGTCTGGCCGCCGGTTCGGCGCTGTTTTCCACATTGGTTGTGTTTGTAGTTGCACTGCTGGGAAATATGCCGTTGATTTCGCTGATCACGCTTGCACTCGCCGGCGCGATTCTCGGATTTCTTCGGTATAACTTCAATCCCGCGACGATCTTCCTCGGTGATTGCGGAAGTCTCTTCATCGGTTTCATGCTGAGCGCGCTGGCGCTCTTCGGCGCGCAAAAAGCACCAACCATCATCGCCGTTGCGATTCCAGTCGTCTCTTTCGGACTGCCAATTCTCGAAACCTCTCTTTCCGTCCTTCGCCGATTCATCAGTGGCCGGCCGGTGTTTACCGCCGATCGCGAGCACATTCACCACAAACTTCTGCAGCGCGGCATGTCCCACCGCCAGGTCGTGATCCTGCTCTACGGAGTGTCGGCGATGTTCGCGCTGCTGAGCTTGTTCCTACTGTGGCCCACGGGAAGCACGCTGGGCCTGGTGCTTGCGGTGCTCGGAACCGGAATCTGGATCGGAGTGCAGCATCTCGGCTACCTGGAATTTGGCGAACTTCGGCGTGTCGCCCAACGCACCATCGAACAGCGCCAGATTTTCGTGAACAATCTCGCCATCCGCCGCGCGACCGAAGAGCTCAAAGCCGCTGAAAGCCTGCAGCAGGTGGGGCGAATCCTGACCGCGGCATTCGACTCCAACGACTTCGATGCCTTTGAATTGCGGGCCGAGCTCGGCGGACTTCACCTCGTGGGCGAAAACGAAATCCCGCAAATGCGCTGGAAAAAACCCGGCAGCTTCGCCAGTGCCGGCCTCGGCGACTCCTGGAACATGACTCTTCCGCTGGTCACGCCCGCGCGCCAGTTGTGCGGAAATCTTGTGGTCTTTCGGCGCTATAACGATCGCGATCTTCAGCTGGACATCAACTTACTGACATCCGTCTTCGCCACAACTTTGGCAGAAGCCCTTCACCGCACCGCTCTCCAGAACATCGAGTTCATGCCGACTGCCGACGACCCCGCACTACTCCCCGCCCAGGCAGGGTAATCCACTGGACGCGTAGAGACGTTGCTTGCAACGTCTTTTGCAGGCCGCATGCGCCTGCAGACATTTTCCGTGCAGCCGGCAGAGACGTTGCAAGCAACGTCTCTACATTCGCCGCTTACGAAACTCACCGGCAGTTTCCACAGCCGAACCAACCGCGCTACTTTCTCACTCGCACCCGCAAAATTACTCTAGCCATTCATGTTTGGAGGCGACTTGTCCGATGTCCGCTCGATTGTCGGGTTCGCAGATTCACTTTCTTTCATTGCAAACTGCCATCTTCTGCGTGCAATGCGAATTGATCAGCGCCAACACCACTCCCTGCTGCCTTGCCTGCGGCAGTAAGGCGGTACTCGGTCTTTCTCGCCTGTTCGGTGGATCGCTTCGCAGCCAGCCCACGGCCCGCGTCATTGAAGATGACGAATTGAATCGTCTCGTCCGCGATCTGCTGCGCACCGTGCCGTCGGATGAAATTGAAGCGGAGTTAGACCACACTCCGTCTCTTCCAGAGCGGCACCATACGCGCGCATCTGCGCCGGCGTTGTCCGCATTTCATGACTCTTCACGAATCGGCCTCGAGCCTGCCATCGGTGTAATTACCGAACGCGCACAGGTCTTGACCGGAGCAACCGGCGCCGCGATCGCGTTGCGCAAGGGCGGTGAAGTCATCTGTCGCGCCCGGGCCGGCCGCACTGCGCCCGATCTCGGTGTTCGCCTTCAGACCGACTCCGGCG
Organism: Acidobacteriota bacterium; assembly: GCA_046735175.1. Classification (GTDB taxonomy): domain Bacteria; phylum Acidobacteriota; class Terriglobia; order Terriglobales; family Acidobacteriaceae; genus Gp1-AA145. Next base: position 29,174 of record JBKPSP010000115.1, on the reverse strand, counting down.
TCTCCGCCGAATGCCTGCGCAGCGGCGAAGTTGTGCTTTGCCACGACGCGGAGGACAATCCGGAAGTCGACCTGGTCAGTTGCCGAAGGCTTGGTGTGCGCTCGATTCTTGCCGCCCCTCTACGGCAATTCCATAGAACCCTAGGTATTTTCGAGGTGCTTTCGGCAGTTCCGCATGCTTTTGACCATCAGGATGTGGCTACCATGCAGTTGCTTTCCAGCATGATGGTTGCAGCCATCGCCCGGGTTTCGGGGTGGCCGGATGGCCAAAAGTCACCCGCAGTAACCATGTTCCAATCGTTAGTCCAGCCCCTGTTCTTAATTCCGTAGGCCGGTTTCGCTTCCTGGGGTAAGATGTAGGCAATTCTGTATGACGAGCCCCGGAGCGAGGCCCTCGGATATTAACCGGGACAATTCCATTTTTGGCCGGGACCGGCGGCGCGTGCCTCGCCATCTGGTCCACACTCCGGCGTATGCCAGCCTAATGGGCAGCTCTCAGGGCGCAGCCTTGGAGCTGTGTGAAGTCCTGAACATCAGCGAGCAGGGCATGTGCATTCAGCTCTCGATGCCGCTGAAGCCGAACCGCCTTCTGCCGCTCGTTCTCGATCTCTCCGAAACCCAAACCAGGATCCACACCACCGGCCACGTTGTCTGGTCTGACGCCTCCGGAAAAACCGGCATCCGTTTTCCGGACATGCCGGAGGGCTCGCGCCTTCAGCTCGAACAATGGCTGGCGGCGAACGCTGTTGCCGGAGCTGCTTCTACCTACTCCGCGCCGATTTCACACTCTGACGCTCACGGCACGGCCACTCGTCCGGTCTCCGCCGCCAGTTATACCTCTCTGGTGAACGAATGGTCGGACATAGAGAAGGAAGTTGATCTATTCGGCCCGGAACTCGAGCCCGCATTGCAAATCGTGGCTCAGCGCGCCCTTACCCTGACTTGGGCAACCGGCGCGGCCGTAGCGCTGATGAACAAGCTGAAGCCGTCGGAACTCATCTGCCGGGCGCGCGCGGGGACCGATTCCCCCGAACTCGGCGCTCGTCTGCAGGCAGGCGCCGGATTTTCCGGTGAATGCGTACGCTCGGCAACCGTGCTCAAGTGTGATGACGCACAGACCGATGCTCGCGTGGACCGTGAGAGCTGCCGCGCTCTGGGCATCCGCTCGCTGATCGCCTGTCCCGTGAAACGCAAGACCGGCGAAGTCATCGGCATTCTGGAAGTTTTTTCCCCCGAGATCGCGGCCTTTTGGGATAACGACTCCAACGTTCTGGAACGTCTTTCGCGCATCATCGCGAGCGCAGTCACCCGCGCCGAACATTCCCGGCCGGACGTGCTGGCCGTCGAGCCACCTTCCGATGAGCAGGAGACGAACCTGCTGGTCGCGACTCTGCGCTCATTTCAAGACCAGGAATTTGCATCGCGCATCCCGTCGTTCGGCCGCAAGATGGCTTTGTTTATGGTCGGAACCACAGCGCTCGTCTTTGCAGTTTGGCTGAGCAAGCCCTGGATCAAGCAGGGAGTCGGGCACCTTCTTTCGCGCTCGGTTGCATCATCGGCTGAGGCCAGCCCCGAGCGGGATCGCTACATAGGTACCAGTATCAAGGACCTGACAAAATATGCAGTGAAGGGCGATTCCTCGGCCCAGTATGCATTGGGCATGCGCTACGGCACCGGCGACGGCGTGAAGCAGAACTACACCGAAGCCATGTCATGGTTCCGCCAGTCCGCCGATCAGGGCGATATTCGAGCCCAATCCAAGTTGGCCATGTGGTACTGGGCAGGGCGCGGCGCGGCGAAAGACTGCAGCAAGTCCTATTATTGGGGTCTGCTGGCTCAAGCCAACGGAGATCAATCGGTTAAGCCGATGGTCATGGAATGCGCCGCCACACTGAGCGGCGCCCAGCGCGCCGCCGAACACCGCGAAGCCGATAAATGGCTCCACGCCCACCACATAGGCACCGAAACCGCCGATTAGATACCGGCTTTGAAAGGGCACGGCTTCCAGCCATGCCGTTATCTCGTCCGGTTCGCCAGACGGCGCGGCTGAAAGCCGCGCCCTTTCAAATCACGTCCGAGGCCATGGCTCCACTAGAATAGAGGTAAAGGAGTTCCCCCAGCGGTGTCCACCCTCCGCGAAGTTCTGAATCAGCACGTTCGCGAGGGCGATCTTTACGAACCCATCGAGCGCAACCGCATCCGCTGCTTCGCCTGCGGACACTGCTGTCCGATCGCGGAAGGCCAGGCAGGAGTCTGCAAGGTCCGCTTCAACCAGGGCGGCAAGCTGTACGTTCCCTGGGGCTACGTCGGCGGAGTGCAATGCGACCCGATTGAGAAGAAGCCCTTCTTCCACGCCTATCCCGGTGCGCTCGCATACAGTTTCGGCATGCTCGGTTGCGATCTGCACTGCTCCTACTGCCAGAATTGGGTGACCTCGCAAGCGCTGCGCGATCCGAATGCAGTTTCGCCGCCGCTGCAGGCCTCACCCGAACGCCTGGTAAAGGATGCACTCCGGCTCGGTGCCAAAGTTCTGGTCAGCACCTACAACGAGCCGCTGATCACCGCCGAATGGGCGGTTGCGGTCTTCAAAGAGGCCAAGGCCGCCGGTCTCAAGACCGCTTTCGTGTCGAACGGCAACGGCACACCACAAGTCCTCGAATACATTCGTCCGTGGATTGATTTCTACAAAGTCGATCTCAAGAGCTTCGACGACCGACATTACCGCCAGCTTGGCGGACGCATCGGCCCGATTTTGGACACAATCCGGTGGCTGCACGACGCCGGCGTCTGGCTTGAAATCGTTACGCTTCTAATCCCTGGCTTCAACGACTCCGACGACGAGCTTCGACGTTTGACCGAATTTCTTGCGGGAGTTTCCTCCGAGATTCCCTGGCACGTAACCGCGTTCCACAAGGATTACAAAATGTCCGATCCCGCAGACACAACTGCCGAAGATCTGCTGCGCGCCGCCGAGATCGGAAAGCAGGCCGGCCTTCATTTCGTCTATGCAGGCAACCTGCCGGGCCGCGTTGGCGATCTCGAGAACACCCGCTGCTCTCACTGCGGCTACACGCTGATCTCGCGCTACGGCTACTACATCGAGGAATATTCGCTGACCGCAAGCGGTTGCTGCCCCAAGTGCCGCAACCCAGTCCCCGGCCGCTGGGCGGAAAAGTTTGAAGGCCAAATCACCGATCGCCCATTTGTACCCGGCCATCGAGACCGTTTTGTAATGATTAGATAGCTTAGTTAAGCCATATGGCACGGGCGGCCCGCCCGTGCGGAGCTTTACTGCAGCTGGCATCACGAAACTAGTTCTTAGCGCTAGCCACCTTCGTGGTCTTCGTATCGTCGCGATACCGCGCAATCCCCTTGAAGAGCGCTTCTGCTATGTGCTGCCGGTATTCCGAGCTCTGCAACTTGTTTTCGTCGGCAGGGCTGCTGACGAATGAGACTTCAGCCAGCACCGCGGGCATCTGCGTGCCGGTAAGCACGACGTACTGAGCTTCCTTCACGCCGCGATTTCGCACCTCAGGTGTCTGAGCTGCCAATCCACCAAACAGAGCCTGTTGCACATCGCTGGCAAACCGCCGAGATCCGCTCACCTTCTCGCGAATATTGACTCCCGTCCAATTGACCTCTTTTAACGCCGGCAGGTCGTCCGTTGTGCGCGCTTTCACCGAGGAATAGGTGTTGGTGTAATACGTTTCCACGCCGCGCGCGGTCGCCAGATCACTGTAGTTCGCATGAACTGAGAGGAACAGGTCAGCACGCGCAACGTTCGCAATCTCCGCTCGCTTTTCAAGCGGAAGATACGAATCATCCTGTCGCGTGTAAATGACCTCCGCTCCCAACTTTTCTTCGAGCATCTGACCAAGCTTCTGTACGATATCCAGAGTCAGATCTTTTTCCAGCAGTCCTTTTTTTCCGACCGTGCCCAGGTCCCAGCCGCCGTGCCCGGCATCCACAACAATTCGCAATTGCGTTGAGGTGACAACCGGCGCTGCCACAGGTTTCTTGCTGGGAGTGACCACAATCACCGGAGACGGCTTGCTCAGATTCGGCCCAGCCGTTGCGTTATGTACCTCGATGGTTAGTCTGTACGGACTAGGATCAAGCTTCACCGAATAATCGACGCTGCCCTTCGTCTCCAGCACCACGCGAGTGATGCCGCCGGTTGGTTGCGCCATCCGGATTTTCTTAATGAAGCCATCGTTTACTTCGATCCCCTGATTGAGCAGGCCCGAAGCCATCTTCGTATCGTGCAGGTCGAAGTAGATGCGCGCGGGATTATCGATCGAATGCGCTTCGTACTGCACTTGGTCTTCGAGATCCACAACCACCGTGCTCGATCCCACCGCAGACCAGTGGCGAATGCCGGTGACTTGCGGCGTCGCGGTAGGCTTGCCTTCAGGCGCCGGAGTTGATTCAGGCTCGGCAATCTCAGAGGTAGTTGCTTTCACCGGAACGATAGGAAGCTTCGTGTCCGCGTGGATCGATTGCTCCACGTGCTTCGCTTTCCAGACCACGGCCCATCCGAGCCCCAGGGCGACAAGTACCAGCGCCGCAGTCAACAAAATCCCAGGCAGCTTCCGTTCCTTCGCGATCGAGCCGGGCGCTTCGAGTGGAACCGCGCGACGATTAAGCTTCGGCTCGGGAAGATCGGGGATGGTGATGAGCTTCGGCTCTTCCGCTTTCTCCACCTTGGGCGCTGGCGCGAACTTCTCGTCAACAATGATTTTTGCGGGCGAGACCGCTAAGACTAGTGTCTTTTCTGGAGCAGGCGCAGGGTCAGCCGAAGCGACGACTGCTGGCGGCAGATCTGAAGCCGGTTGAACATCCGGCAATTTCGCAACCGCGACCTCTTCGGCTTCTGACGTAGGGGGCGCATCAGCCGCTTTCACGATCTCTGCGGTTGTTGTTTGCTCCTGGGCAGACGCAGGTTTCTCATCCGGCAGCACTCGTTCCGCAAGTTGCGCGAGCCGGTCTTCAACCTCCGGACGCACCGCCGCAAGAATCAGTTCCCCAAGCAGTTTCAGGCTGCGAACGTCGCTTTCATTGAAGCCGAATGGCTCGTTGCAAAATGCTTCAATCAGCCCGACCACCCGGCCTTTAGCGGAAAGCGGAACTGCCACCATGGAGCGCGTTCCCAGATCGCGGCAGGCTTGCGCATTCACGCGGGCGTCGGCTTCCGAATCATCACACCGCACCGTCTCACCACCGCGCAGGCAAGCGCCGGAAAAACCGGAGTTCGGATCGAGGCGCACGCCCGGCGGAGGCGCAATGCTGCCTAACGATGCCCGGCACAGAATGGCTGTCTCATCAGCCAAAGCGATTGCGACTCCATCGGCGCCGGTGATCGAGACCGCGCGCGCAGCCACCAGGCGCAAGACCTCGTCCAGCGCAAATTCTTCATCTTTGGAAATCAATACTCGGCGGGAGTCGGGCTTCCTTCGTTTCGACGCCTGCTCGTGCATGCTGGCGAATGCCAGCAGCGCTTGCAAAGCGTCCTGGCCAGTGCTGTCCACAAGGTCCGTTGAGGACGGACCAGTAACGGGTGGCGTACTCCACCCTGCTCCACCGTTATTCGGAGTGGCACTCATTCCCAACTACAAGTTGTGATGTTGTCGGCGAGCGGCGCCGGGGTACATCTCGCCCGTGAACAGATTCTAAGTGGCCGGCTACTCGACAAGCCGAAACATTCCTATTATGTACGTTACCGTGGTTTATGTTTGGCCGCAATAATTCTCTTTAGACCCTTTGCGCCCTTGGTTTTCGGCAGTTTTGGTGGGGGATTTTGACTACCTGCTAAAATGAGTCAAGATCGGGTTCGCGATGGCGGCAGGCGACAAGAAATCTCGCTGGAAAGTTCCTCTTGGAATCATGGCAACCGGGGTTGCCGGAGCAGCCGTGCTCGTTCTCCGCGGTTGCTGGCACCGCAAAATGAGCTGGCCCGTCCGCTATCAGGACCACTCCTACCAGGTTTGCCTCGGCTGTGGAATCAAACGGCTGTTCGATGAAAAATCCTTCCGTGCCTACGGCCAGTACAGCTACGACTTGAACCGCCTGATCGCGCAGGACCGCGCAAAGCGCGAGCAAGAAACCGAGCAACCCCAGCAACGCCCAGCCTGAAAATGTCCATGTAGCATAGGCGGCCCGCCTGTGCCCGCGCGCTTTTTTGAACCACACCCGGCACTGCTCTCGCCTCTTCCCGCTGGCTAAGATTTCACAATGCCGTACTGTGCGGAGCCGGCGGAGTCGGCAATCCAGACAATTCCGCGACGCAGGAGGTGTCCCCGCCAGACCCTCCGAACTCTTGCCTACGTCAATCTGAACCAGGGCAACGGCGGCATCATTCGCGACATATCGGAAACCGGGCTGGCGGTGCAGGCAGTGGGTGCTCTGCGTGCCGGGCAGGAAGTCAGTTTGCGCTTCGATCTATTCTCGCCCAAGGTGCGCGTTGATACGCGTGGCAGAGTCGCCTGGGCCGAACCGAATGGCCAGGCCGGAATCGAATTGCTGGAAACCAGTCCGCGGGCACGGCGAGCGTTGCGCGACTGGCTCCTGACCCAGATGCTCGCGTCCGCGGTGATCTCGGGCAGGGATTCCATTTTCTCCGTCGTGCGGGAAGACGAGCTTACGTTTTCGCCCACCGCTCCTGCGCCTATCGTCTTGCAACCAGTTGCAGCCGGCATCTCGCCCGCAGTAGTGACGGACCACAGCTGGTTCAGATTTTCCGAGCGCAACTTCGCAATGCTGCTCGATACCGTGGTGCTGCTCTGTGCCGTCTTGCTCTTCTCCATCAGTTCAATTGTGGTGATGGGAGGCGTTCCGGCGTGGCCTCTGGCGGTGCCTTTACTGATCACCACCGCGACCATCTTTGTGGCTGTCTACCTGATCCTCTTTTCTGACTCGCTGTGCGGGGCAACGCCAGGGGCGCGCTTGGCGCGGATGGCGTCAACTAATCGGATTGAAGAAGACACTGGCCCACGATTCAGATGAGGAGCTAAACCCTCGCCGCCCTCTACTGTCCCCGATACCACTCCACCGTTCGCCGCAGGCCTTCTTCAAAGCTGACCTTCGGTTTGTAGCCGAGAGCCTTTTCCGTCCGGGATAAGTCCGCCAGCGAGTGTTTCACATCGCCGGCGCGCTCGGGACCATATTTAACTTTGCCCTTGAATCCGATGATCTCCTTCAACAACTGGAACGTTTCGTTCAAATCGACACGCGTTCCAGTGGCGACGTTGAACACCTTTCCAGCGGCGCTCTCCGCCGGAGCCTCGGCAGCCAGCAGATTGGCTTCAACTGTGTTGTCGATGTAGGTGAAATCACGACTCTGCAGCCCGTCGCCCAGAATCGTGGGATCTTCACCAGCGAGCATCTGGGTGATGAACTTCGCCAGCACTCCCGAATACGGAGAGCTCGGGTCCTGCCTCGGGCCAAAAATGTTGAAGTACCGCAGGCACACGGTCTCGAGTCCGTAGCAGCGATAGAACGAAGTCATGTAGTACTCACTCGCCAGCTTCGCGACTGCATACGGCGAGATCGGATTCGGCGGCATGTCTTCGCGCTTGGGCAAGGTAGGCGTGTCGCCGTAAGCTGACGACGAAGCGGCGTAAACCACACGCTTGACCTTCGCTTCTTTCGCGGCGATCAGCACATGCACCGTTCCATCCACATTGGCCTGATTGCTGCCGAGCGGATCAAGCACTGATTTCGGGACCGACGGAATCGCAGCCTCATGAAAAATGTAATCCACGCCCTTGCAGGCATTGTGAACGGCATCAAGGTCGAGTAGATCGGCTTCCCGGAAGTCGATCTGCGTCATGATCTCCGCAATGTTCTCCCGCTTGCCGGTCGAGTAGTTGTCAATTCCGCGGACTTCGTCGCCCCGCGCCAGCAGCGCCCGTGCAATAGAAGAGCCTATGAATCCTGCAATTCCCGTAACCAGATAAAGAGCCATCTTTTCAATATACCCAATGGGGCTGAATCAGTCCGAATACGAAAGTAACGGCCTCAAAGTAGAGGGGTTGCTTGCAACGTCTCAGGCAGCGGCACTATTTCGGGGTGCACCAGTCCTCTACGGTGCGAGACTGACCTGCAGTAACCGCGTATACCACTGGCATGGAGTGCCCGAGTTCGAGTATTCCGAAACCACCCAGAACTTATTCAGATCGCCCGCATCGCTCACAACCGTCGTGTACGTGCCCCAGCCCACAGGGCTTTTGATGTTGCACACAACGTACGCCGCGGTCCCAGGAGTCGCCATCACGGGCCCCTTGACCGTTCCCCGTTTCTCCTTGGCGAGATGGGAAAACAAATAAACGGACGGAGGCTGCGCCGGAGACACTCCCGTCGCCGCCATGAGAACGTTCTGGTTCTGGTCAACCGCGAGACTGGGAAACAAAAATCCCAGAGAAGCTGAATAAACTTTCGCGCTCTGGAACATCTTCATCTCCGGCACGCTGATATCGAGCCAGAAAAACAGATTGTGCTTCTCGCCGGAGCGCGCTGACGGCCCGCAAGCCTCGAGCACGTGCAAGTGATTTCCAACCTGCTGCACCGAAAACGTTCGATGCGACTCCATCCCGCGAATGTTTGGCGGGCCAGGTTGTGTTTCATCCACCGGCGTGTTGTATTCGAACGAAGTCGGCACGTTTTTTGCTTCCGAAATTTTGGCGGTGTTGCCCGTCCACGTGAGGCTATGCACCACGATCGCAAACGGAGCGTTCGCGCCATTCTGCATCGGGCCGCTTCGGGTGACAAAGTAAGCAGGATCGGACGGCTGCTTCGAAGGGTTCCAATCGACCGCAGGCATGATGTCGAGCCCGAGCCCCTCAAACCTGCTCAAATTTTTCAGGCTGATGTTTCCTGATCCACTCCAGGCCAGGTCCGCCGACGGAATCGCAAATCCCGCGTAGGTCAAACCTTGCTGCGCAAACTCAGTGATGTAAAGCCCATTCTTGTCGAAGCCCGGCTTCATCGTAAGGTCGCCGCTCCGTTGCGAGATCGCCGCTCCCTTCCAGATCGAAGTTACCGCGTCGCTTCCCGAACTAACAATCAGAAAATCGTCGGAACATGAGCAGACCAGTACCCACCGCCCGGACCCAATGAACGGATCAAAAATCACCCGGGGATCGGCAACCTTTTCCGCCTTCAGGCCAGCAGCGTTGATCAAATCGCTGGTTCGCGTCGACTTCAACAGCTTGCCGTCGTAAGAGTAGACGTTCACGTTTTGTCCCGTGACCTCCACCACCTGGCGCCCATTCGCCGCCGCAGTCGCATCCGGGTGATCGCGATAAGTCGGCTTCGTGGTCGCGCTTCCGCCCGTACCGATGTCACCGTCGAACTGCGTAATAATGGTTTGCGCGACCGAACCATACGTCGAAAGCAGGAGAACGGCGAGGAATGTTCTTATGGGTAATCTGAAGTCACGCACCTAGCTTCTCTCCCGCTTGCAGACGATACCCGTGAATGAAATCGCCCGACGCGATTCTCTTCTTACCCTCCGGCTGTACCTCGAGCAGTTCGATGACGGTCTGATTGGCGCAACCCGCGATGAGCCGGCCATCCCGAATCGCAAGCTCCGCCGGAGCAAGATCAACGTTTCTTTCCGATATCGGTTTCATCGCCGCCACATTCATGTTCCTTCCGCGAAAGCTGGTGAATGCCCCCGGCCATGGCTGAAATCCTCGAAACCGGTTGTAGATTTCCTGAGCGCTGCGGCTGAAATCGATCCGTCCATCTTCTTTCTTTAAGATCGGCGCCAGCGTCGCCTCTGCATCGTTCTGTCTTCTCGCAGTAATGCTGGCAGTCGCAAGCCCGCGCAGAGTCTCAGTCATCAACTTGGCGCCGATCTCGGCCAGGCGCGGGGCCAGAGTCTCCGACGTGTCGTCCGGCAGGATCGCCAGTTCTCGCTGCTGAAGAATGTCGCCGGTATCCAGTCCCTCGTCGATGCGCATGGTAGTCACGCCCGTGACCGTCTCGCCGTTTGCGACCGCCCACTGAATCGGCGCCGCGCCGCGATATTTCGGCAGCAGCGACGCATGCAGGTTGATGTTGCCGTGCCTCGGCAGGTCGAGCATCCATTTGGGAATGATGCGGCCATAGCCAACTACGATGATCGCGTCCGGTTTGAGTGCTTCGAGCTTCGCCCGAAGCTCCTCGTTGGTCTTGATCTTCTCCGGTTGGTAGATCGGCAGGCCCAGCTTCAACGCGCTCTGCTTGACCGGGGAAGCAACCAGTTCCAAGCCGCGACCCTTGGGCCGGTCCGGCTGCGTGAGGACGAGATGAACTTTGGGTCCGGACCCGATCAGTCTCTCGAGAGTAGGAACGGCGAATTGCGGTGTACCACAAAAAACCAGGTTCATCAGGCCATCGGGTGATCGGGTCATCGGGCGATCTTAACAGCCAGATCACTCGATGACCCAATGACTCGATTACCCGATGACCCGATCCCTACCATTGCCCCGCCTTCATCAGCTTCTTGATCTTCCGCTTCATCAGATCGCGTTTCAGCGCGCTCAAATGACTGATGTAAAGCTTCCCATTCAGATGATCGGTTTCGTGCAGAAACGCGCGCGCCAGCAACTCCTCGCCGGTCTTCTCGTACCAGTTTCCGTTGACATCCTGCGCGCGCACGGTGACTTTGTTCGCCCGCTTCAGCGGCTCGCGAAATTCCGGAATACTCAGGCAGCCCTCGCTCTGAGTCTGCTTGCCCTCCGTGTGAATGATCTCCGGATTCGCCAGCACCAGCTTAGCCTCGGGATCTTCCTTGAAGGTTACGTCGATGACGGCCAGCCGTTTCGAAATTCCGATCTGCGGGGCCGCCAGACCCACGCCTTTGGCCGCATACATCGACTCAAACATGTCCTCGACCAGCTTCTTCAGCTCGTCATCGAACTTGGTGACCGGTTCAGCAGGTTTTTCGAGAACAGGATTTCCGTACTTAACGATGGGATAGATCATGCAAGTTTCACTAGTGGTCTATCAGCTCTCTGAATGGTTTCAAGTTCACGTTTCCAATTTCGAGAAAATCACGAATCTTGAATCGTAAACACTGGAAACTGGAAACCTGAAACTCGAAACTAGAACTTCTTCAACTGCTCCAAATACCCCTGAAAATTCCGGCAGGTTTCGACCATCGAATCCCCGCCGAATTTCTCCAGCGCGCAGCGAGCCAGCGTCAACGCAACCATCGCCTCGCCGGCGACCCCGGCCGCCGGCACCACGCAGACATCCGAGCGCTCATACGCAGCCTTGACCGGTTCGCGACTGGCAAAGTCAACTGAGTGCAACGGCCGTCGCAAGGTCGAGATCGGTTTGAGGTATCCGCGGACTCGAATCTCCTGCCCATTCGAAACTCCACCCTCGATTCCACCAGCATTGTTCCGCGTGCGAGTGAACCCGGCAAAGCTCGACCCCGACTTATATCCGATTTCATCGTGAACCACGGACCCGGGCGCATACGCCGCCGCAACCCCCGCCCCAATCTCCACCGCCTTGACGGCTTGCAATGACATCACTGCCCCCGCGAGTTGCGCATCCAGTCGCTCATCCCACTGAACGTAAGTGCCCAGCCCCGGCGGAACATTGCGTGCAACAACCTCAAAAACTCCGCCTACCGAATCACCCGTGCGCAGTACCTTGTCTACTTCTTCCTTCATGCGCGGCTCCAAGTCGGGATCGGCGCAGTTCAGCAGCACTTCGTCTTTTGCGCAGCTTGCTTCAATCTCCGCCCACGAAATCTCGCGTTCAACATTGGCCTGGCCCACCGCGACCACGTGACTCAGCACCTCAATTCCCAGTTCACGAAGCAGGAGTTTCGCCAGAGCTCCAATTGCCACTCGCGCCGCAGACTCCCGCGCCGAAGCCCGTTCCAGCACATATCTCGCTTCGGGGAAGTTGTACTTGAGCGCGCCTGCCAGATCGGCATGGCCCGGCCTGGGCGAAGCCACCCGCTTGTGCTTGCTGGCGTCGCCGCTCTCTACGGGCAACTGCTCCTGCCAGTTTTTCCAGTCCCGATTTTCAAGCAGCACGGCTATGGGCGACGCGATCGTCTTTCCATGCCGCACGCCGGAGAGGATCTGCGCCGTATCGCGTTCGATCTTCATTCTGCCGCCGCGGCCGTAGCCCTGCTGGCGCCGCCAGAGCTCCCGATTGACGAATTCCAGGTCGACCTCAAGCCCCGCCGGCAACCCGGAAAGGAATGCCACCAGTGCCTCCCCGTGCGACTCCCCGGAAGTGAAAAATTTCAGCATCTCCTTAGGATTGTAGCTGATGCAGCACACCTTACAGGGCAACCCTAAGCGATGTGGCTCATCCAACATCGGAAGGTAAGTAGTGGGCCAAGCCCGGGAAGGAGTGTTTTTGAACACTGCGCCCTTTGCGATCGGAAATGTGGTCTGGTTTACGGAGCCGGGCGATGAGTGCTAAACCGTCCCAGACAATGGCCGACGTGCAGGTTTCCGAGCCTTCGGAGCTTTCGCGACACCTTCTAAAGGTGCAGGAAGAGGAACGGCGTCGCATCAGCCGCGAGCTGCACGATGAAACCGGTCAAGCGCTCATGGTCCTGCGCTTTCAACTTGAAATGTTGGCTGGAGAGAACCAAGGCCAGGATGCAGGCAAAATTCGCGAAGCGCTCGAATTGCTCGATCGCACCATCGAAGGATTGCGGCGTACGATTGCGCGGCTTTCTCCGCGAGTGCTTGAAGAGTTCGGTTTGAGTACCGCCATCCGCCGGCAGGCCCAGTGGCTGGCAAAGCACACCGGAATGAAGGCCAGCCTGGAGATACCGGAGAAGTGGTCTTCGTCGGACCACGATGTCGACGTCGCGCTCTATCGCTCGGTGCAGGAAGCGCTGCACAACGTCGCCAAGCACTCGCAGGCCTCGAGGTTCAGCGTGAGGTTGGAGGTTGCGGCGCACAAGGTAACGCTGCAGGTGGAGGACGACGGCGTGGGTTTTTCGCGCAGGTCCGCTCACGTTCGCGGATTCGGCCTGACCGGAATGCGTGAACGCGCGGCAGCGCTCGGCGGTTCAATGAAGATCCGTTCGGAACGCGGGAAAGGCACGATTATTCAGATTCAACTGCCCCGGGTTGTCAGGGAAGCGAAGATCGCAGCGCCGGGCCTGAAGCATGCAAGCTAGCGCGATAGTGATTGATATGCCGATCCGATGCCTCATCGTTGACGACCACACTCTGTTCCGCGAAGGCCTCCGCCGGGTACTCGAAAGTGAAGGTGACCTGCAGGTGGTCGGCGAGGCCCGCGATGCCGCCGAAGCCATCGAGCAGGCACGCCGCCTTTCGCCCGATGTTGTGCTCATGGACATCGGCATGCCCGGGCTCTCCAGCTTCGAAGCCTCCCGCCGGATCACCCGCGAGTTGCCGGGCCGCCGCGTCATCTTCCTGACCATGTACGAGGATGAGGAATATCTTCTGCAGTGCCTGGATGCAGGCGCCTCCGGTTACATCCTGAAAGACGCTCCCGCGCCGCGTTTAATCGGCGCCGTGCGCGACGTGAATGCCGGAAGGAAATACCTAAGCCCGCAGGTGCTCGGAAAGTTGGTCGACGATTTTCGTTCGCGCTCCACCAGCGGCCTGGCACGGGGTTCCACGCTAACGCCACGCGAGCGTGAAGTAATCAAAATGCTGGCGGAAGGAAATTCCGTCCGCCAGATCGCGCAGATACTCGGTCTGAGCGTGAAGACCGTTGAAGCCCACAAATTCAATCTCATGCGCAAGCTGAACATCCACAACAAAGCGCAGCTCGTGACTTACGCGATTCAGAAGAAAATTGTGAAGATGCCGGCGGGAGCCTAGGGGATCGGGTCATCGTAGCTCCGGAGGAGCGCTATTCGTTAGCCCAGCGCGTAAGCGCTGGGAAGCGAGAGAGCGACACAGCCTCGGAGAGGCGGCACTACCCGAATACCCATTTCGGATCGTACTTGAGACCCGATTTGGCTAATAGGGTTAAGAATTCTTCCTCAAAATTCCGCTTGCGATGATGTTCGGCCTGATTTCAGGATATATGCTTTTACCTTCGGAGCTTGCGACGCACTTACGCTAAACGCTCCAAACCCTTCCTGCCATGCGAAATCTCGTCGATTCTGCTTCATCCATCGGGATGAATTTGCCTTTAGGTCCCGGATTACGTCTGACAAACTGTTGCTTGGTGGCAAAGCAATCAGGATATGAATGTGATTAGCAGTTCCTCCGAGCGCCAGAATCTCAATACCGAGATTATTGCCGATCCCGAATACGTACGCGTACAGCGGCTCTTGCAGCTGACTCGAGATCGCATCGATTCGGTTCTTCGTGCTGAAAACGCAGTGAACGAGATTGTTGGAATAGGTGTGTGACAACGGTGCCGTCCCTGACGGGATTCGCTCGAATCTCTTACCCCCAGCGCTGACGCGCTGGGCTAACGAATCCCGCTCCTCCGGAGCTCAGCGTTGTGCGAAATTATCGCAAGTGGTCGGCGGGATGTCGGTGATATTTGTCACAAAGGAAATGTTCATTCGTCACAGCTAATGCCGGGGCGAACGAAAATTATCGTCTTCGTCACCTCGCTCCGTTCGGGTACACCAGAATCTTGCTTGCCTCGCCGGTCTTCAATCGCTCCATCGCGCTTGAGAAATCTTTCATTGCAATGCGGTCCGTGATCGCGGGATGCAGATCGAGCTTTCCGGCCTTGAGCAGCGCCGTCATCTGATACCAAGTCTGATACATACGGCGGCCATTGATGCCTTGGACCGTAATGCCTTTAAAGATGATGTCCTCGGAGAAGTTCAGCGAGATCGGCTTAGATGTGAGTCCCAGAAGTGAAATCCGCCCGCCACGCCGCACGATATCGAAAGCAGTCCGGATGGCCTTCGGTTGCCCCGCCATTTCGAGCACAACATCAACGCCCAAGCTCGCGGTTTGTTCCAAAACTTCCGCAGTCACGTCTTGCGTAGTTGGATCGAGGACTACGTCGGCTTTCATCTTCGCCGCGATGCTCCGCCGATGCGCATTGGTCTCAATGGCGAACACCTGGGCCGCGCCGACTGCTCGCGCAACCGCAATCGAAAAAAGTCCAATCGGTCCGCAGCCGGTGATGGCAACGGTCTTCGCTGCGATCTCCCCGGCCAGTACGCTGTGCACCGCGTTCCCGAGCGGATCGAGAATCGAGGCGTACTCGATGGGAATCGCGGGATCGAGCTTCCAGATGTTTGATTCCGGAATCACGACGTACTCGGCAAACGCGCCATCCGCATCTACGCCGATGATCTTCACGTTCTGGCAGATGTGCGCTTCACCCGTCCGGCACTGCAGGCATTTCCCGCATGCGACGTGCATTTCCGCGGAAACAAAATCACCTTCCTTCACGGTCGTGACTTCGTCTCCGAACGCCACCACCTCTCCACAGAACTCGTGCCCGGGAATCAACGGAGGATGGATTCGCCGCTGCGCCCAGCGGTCCCATTCGTAAATGTGAAGATCGGTCCCGCAGATGGATGCGACTTTAACTTTCACCAGAACGTCGGTGCGGCCAAAGCTGGGAACCTTGACTTGCCGAATCTCTGCTCCCGGCGCGGGATCAGGCTTTACCACTGCCAACATCGTGCTCGGCATTCTAAAAATCTCCAAAGAGCCAACAGATTCTAGCACCGCGATAGCGACTTACGCGGGACGCCAAAAACAAAACCAGCCACGGACCAACCCGCATCGCCACGGATTCATTTCTCTTTTTCATGATTGATCCGTGTGAATCCGTGAAATCTGTGGCAAAGAATTTTTTCGAAGTCGTTCCGGCGTTGATGTTCCCGTTTAATAACTGCTCCCAAACGCCAAAGACAAAACTCATCCACAGACCAACCCGCATCGCCACGGATTCATTTCTCTTTTTCATGATTGATCCGCGTGAATCCGTGAAAATCCGTGGCAAAGAATTTTTTCGAAGTCGTTCCGGCGTTGATGTTCCCGTTTAATAACTGCTCCCAAACGCGAGAATTGTGTTGACAATGAAAACTTTCCACAGCAATATCTGGAGATAGAGATGCTGCCGGGCAACGTGTTGGCAGCTTCTTGTTGTAAATGGGCCCTGAGTAACGATGTTCGAGGGAAAATCGTCCAGGAGGAAAATAGATGCCAGCAAAGAAAAAGGCAGCAAAAAAGAAGAAGCACTAAGAAGGGCGAGAGCGATCTCGCAATAAGGTCTTGAAAGGCCTCTCGAATGAAAGCTCGAGAGGTTTTTTATTTTTGCGGCCAACTAACAGTTGTGGAGCGCGCCGGATCGTGCTAGAAACGCCTTAGCAGGTTTTCCCTCGGCTTATGAGTGTTGCCAAAAATGCGAGCATCGCAAAAGCGAAGAGCCGTTCGAGCGAAATCATAGTTCCCGACAAGCTTTACTTCCGCATCGGCGAAGTTTCTGACCTCTGCCGCCTGCCGGCATACGTGCTTCGCTTCTGGGAAACCGAGTTCCCGCAACTCAAGCCGGTTAAAAGCAGTACCGGGCAACGCATGTATCGGCGCAAAGACGTCGAAGCGGTGCTCAAGATCAAGCAGCTCCTATATGAAGAAGGTTTCACCATCGCTGGCGCCCGTCAGCAGCTGCGGACCGATCTCAAGGTGGAAAAGACCCAGGCTCCGCTGCCGTTTCCCAGCCACTCCGCCAATGAGCTCAAGCGCCTGCGCCACGGCCTCGAAGAAATCCTGGGAATGCTCAGCGCCCGCCGCTGAGCAGGTATGGCGCCAGCTCCCTCGCCCGCGATGAGTCATCGCCGAAAGTTCTGGACTACATTCTGGATTTCGTTGTCTTGAAACAATCTGATCCCGGCGACTCCCGCTGCTCCCGATTGCGTGCATAGACTCGCATTGTCGAGTGTTACGCCTCCGAGCGCGAGCACCGGTACGCCGTAGCGGCAAACCGTGCCGAGCGCATCGAGCCCCGTACCGTTTTGTTGAGATTTTTCAAACACCGGCCCAAACACGATAAAATTCGCTGCCGATTGCTTCGCAGCCACGACTTCCTTCTCCGTATGACAAGACACAGCAATAATCGGAAGCGTACCCGCCCCAGCTTCTCGCCAGAGTTTACGAACGTCCTCGGGGGATATGTCGCTGGATCGAAGGTGAACTCCGTGGGCGCCGACCGCGAGTGCGATATCGCCCCGAGAGTTGATCAATAGCTTAGTAGCCGTCCCGGCGATGCGTGCCATGGCTTCGCGCGCCAAAGTCTCCAACTCGCGAGAGCTCAGATCCTTCTCCCGCAGCTGTATGTAATCAACGCCGCTTCGCGCGGCCTCTGAAATTTGCCCGAGCAGACGTTGCCGCCGCCCGCGTTCGTCACCCGCGAGTTGGGTCCGATCGGTGATGTAGTAGAGGAGCAAGGCAGTTGCTAGTTGCTGGTGCTTAGTGGTCAGTGTTCAGCGGTTAGCAGTGATTCTGGTCAACTAGCCACTAGTCACTAGCAACTAGCCACTGCTTCACGGTCTCGTCTTCGCAATCTCCGGCGCCACCTCACCCGTGCGCCGCGGCCGTTCTTCTTCGAGGTGGTACTTCGTCAGCCCCTCGCGCAAAAATTCGTAGCCTTCTTCGGGAGTGTCCACCATCCGGAACAGCTTCAGGTCCTCAGCTGCAATCGCGCCGGCCTCCACCATGGTGTTGAAGTTGATCAGCCGGTCCCAGTATTCCCGGCCGTAAATCACCACCAGGATCTTCTTTGCCAACTTCTGCGTCTGTGCCAGAGTCAGAATTTCAAACAGCTCGTCCAGTGTCCCGAATCCACCCGGGAAGATCACCAGCGCCTTCGCCAGATACGCAAACCAGAACTTCCTCATGAAGAAGTAATGGAAGTCGAAGTTCAGCGACGGCGTAATGTACGGGTTCGGATACTGCTCAAACGGCAGCCGGATATTCAACCCGATGGTCTTTGCTCCCGCCTCGCGCGCGCCCCGGTTGGCAGCCTCCATAATCCCCGGGCCGCCGCCGGTGGTCACCACGAATCGCCGCCGCCGGGCAGGTATATGCGCCGCCCACTCGCTTAACAGAAATGCCATCTTGCGCGCGTCTTCGTAATAGCGCGCCATTTGCACGCCGGCTTCAGCCAGCTTGCGCTTGTCCTCTTCCGTGCCCAACGTGGCGTTCTCAAGCGCGGTGTTCGCGTCCGAAAGACTGTGGAAACGCGCCGACCCGAAGAACACCACCGTGTCCTGTATCTGCTCGCGGCGAAATCTAGCCAGCGGTTCCACATATTCCGACATAATCCGAAGAATCCGCCCGTCCGGACTGTTCAGGAACAAGGGATTTTCATACGCCAGGGGCGCGCTCTTCTCGTGATTTTTGGAGTCTGTCTTCTTCAAAGCGTCGTGGCTCCAGAATGGAATGGCCGCAGAAAGCTACGTTGGATTTTCGTGATAGTGAACGGCTTCCCAGAATCCCAGCCAGAGATCAAGCATCCCCAGTCCGGTTGCGAGGCCTCGGACAAACCCATTGCCGATCAAGCTCCGCAGCGCCGGCAATGTAAGCAGCAGCGAATTATCGGTCCATTGGTGTGTCCACGGCAGGATGACCAGCAGAACTCCGAAGGTCGCGCACACCGTAACAAACAGCAAAGCGCGGATGCGCAGCAGCCAGATGTGCAGCTTCTTCACTTTGCGCGGGGCTGGATCTTCAGGCAGAGCATCTGCGCTGGTGGGCGGGTCTTCCGAAAAGGTAGGAAGCGTAGACACGGTTTTCGGGTCGGCCATCAGAAGAGCCTCCCCCGATACGTGCAATTGCCGAGCACTGCGCCCATCAAACTATTTTACGTCCTGAGGGCCTTGATACGCTCAGCTACATCACGATAATCGATGTTTGCCCCGTAGACTTCCAGGAAGTTGGTTAACGCAGCCGGACGGTTCCCCGCGGTCTCAAACGAGGAAGCCAGTTCGTAATGCAGAGCGGTGCGCGTCTCCTGGTCCAGGCTCGGCAGCTTGAGCGCCTTTTCGTACCAGCGCACGGCCGCTTCAGGCACACCCTTATCAAGGAAGCACTGCGCCAGCCAGGTATAAGTCTGCATCACCTGATTGAAGCTGTGACCATTCTCGGTTGCCTGGCAGACCTTCTGGAACTCGCCGATAGCTTCATCCAGCAGCCCCATCTCGCGGAACGCAACTCCAAGGTTGTAATGGGTCTCGGGATCTTCGTCCGTGCGGTTGGTATCCGATTCGAGTTCGCTTTTCAGGTCGCCGAACATGTCGGAAAGATCGACGGCTGCCGACGGTTCGATCTGACGATCATCTTTCTGCGGCGCAACCGATGGCGGCGGACCTGTCGGGATCGCCGGAGCCGAAATGCTGGTGGCAGCTGCTGCAGCTCTTGCCACCGGTGCGGGTGCCGATGCAGCTGCCGCAGCCGGCAATGGAGCTGGTGCGGGCGCCTCGACCTGTGCAGGTGTCTCAATCGCGAAATCGTTGCCCAAAGAAGCTTCGAGATCGGAAACGAACTCGTCCAGGGTCCCAGCGCGGAATTGCGCCGCAGGAGCCACATCCTCCTGCGCGACCTCGGGGGGCTGGCTTTGGGGTTCTTCCTCAACCGCCGGGCTCTCGGCAAGGAATCCATCACCCAGCGAATCTTCGATCTCCGAAACCATTTGCTGCAACACCGGCCGCTCACTCGGCCAGGGTTGCCGCGATGGCTCGGCGACAATTGGCGCCTCTTCGGCCGCCGCAGGTTCATCCACTGCGACTTCGGCTTCCGCTTCAGGCTGCGCGATCTGCTTGGCGGAGTCAACCCCAAGCCGCAGAACAGCCAGTTCTGCCGCGCCCGGCGCCAGAGCTTCCAATTTGGCCAGAAGATCGTCCGCCTGCTGCGTCATGCCCTGGCCGAGATAGAAGCGAACTTCCTCGATAGCCTCATCAAGGTTCGGCCCGGCAGGCGCGCTGGCCTCGGCCTTCTCCGGTTCTGGTTCACGAACTTCCGCTTCAGGCGCGCTCAATTGCTCGGCGTGGTCAACTGCCGAGGCAGCCGCAACTTCCTCGCGAGGCGCATTCTCCTCAGCGGTGGCCGGCTCTACTTCGACTGCGAAATCCTGCTCCCATTCCGAGGAAAGATCGGTCCCGCTTGATTCAGGAGCGGTCGCCGTCTCTGGAGCCTCGGTCTGTGAAACCGCCGGAGCAACAGGAGCTGCCCCGTGGAAGAACAAGCCCGAAGGCGTCGCAATCGTCTTGGGCGCTTCTTGTACCGCTACCTCGGCTGCGATTTCCGGCTCGGGGTCCGGCATTGCAGCCGCTACTTCGAATTCGGCGACCGCAGGAGTTACGCTGGCCACTTCCTGTGCCTTGGCTGCGCCCGATGCCGCTCCACTCCGCTCCTCATATTTCGAAGCCAGGTCGGCATACCGGGACGCGTCGTCATTATGGCCGGCATCTCGGTAGAGCGTCTCAAGCGTACGCAAGGAAACCGCGGCTTCGGCGAATCTTCCCGCGCGCGTGTGCAGGGCCGCCAGCTTCTGATTCAGCCGCAAATCGCGCGGGGCCTTCGGCAATGCAGAGACCAGTGGGCCAAGCGCCTTCGCCGGCATGTTGTACGAGATGAAAAGTTCCGCGTCGGTCATCGCCGCGCGGACTGCAAGCGCGGTTTCGTCATCGTAACGCTGCTCGATGAACGGGGCTGTTGCCTCCAGCTCATCCGCAAGGGCCGTGCCCTCTTCGGCGCTGATCAGATGCGCACCGCTCGAAGTGCCTTGCTTTGCCAGCACCTGCTGATAATTTTGCGCGTGCATCTGATTGCCGGGCTCGAGCTGCGTCAGTTTCAGGTAGTAGTCGCGCGCTTTTTCCAGATCGCCCGACTGCACGCTGGCGTGTGCCAGCAACTCGTAGATCTCGGTCAGGTGTGTACTCTCGCCGGCTTTCTGGAAGAGCTGCAGCAAGGTCTCGAGCGATTGCGTGTCATCCTTTACGTAACCGATCAGCGAGCGCACGCTTTCTAAAAACTTCTGATGATCGGCGCGAAGCAGCCGGTCGGCAAACTCCTCGAACACCGGGAGCACATCTCTGTACTGCTGCGCCCCAATCAGCGCGTCGGTGTACTCGCCTACGGCAGAGAGATCGTCGTGAACGTTGGCCATCTTGCCGGCCAGATTGAGTGCATCCGGGTATCTCTTGCTGCGCAGGTAAGCGTGGAACAGCGCCCGCAAGCCTTCGGGGTTCGTATCCAGGTCGGGGACTTTGCCCAGGCATTCGATTGCCGCCTTGAAATCCCCTGCCTCAACCGCTGCCTTGCCGCGAAGCACCAACGCGTAACTGTTGCCCGGATCGAGCTTCAACATGCGCTGCAGAATCTCGTCGGCTGCGGCCAGTTGTCCTCTCGAACGCAAGCTTTCAGCAGCCGCGCTCAGAATTTTCCAGGCCTCGTCTTTTTTATTGAGCCGGACATAGACCTCCGCCAGCTTCGTCCGCATGGGAACGTTGTCCGGATCCATCTCCAGCGTCTTCTGGAAAATCTTGATCGCCTGCTCAAGCTGCCCTGACTTCAGAAAATCTTCCGCCACCAGCAGGTACTGGGCGCGCGCATCATTGAACAAACCCTGCTGCGTATAGAGTTCCGCCAGCCGCAGCACGCATTCCATCGACGACTTCAGCTTGCTCAGCTTCTTGTACATGGCGATGGCTTTGACCGTGAAACCCTGGCTGGCATAAGCATCGCCGACACTTTTGAAACAGTCTGCCGCCTTGTCGTTCTCGCCCAGGCGTGCGTGGAGATCGCCGACCGTATTCATCACGGTCAAGTCTTTGGGATCTGCTTTGAGGACTTTCTGGTACTCGGAAATGGCGTTCTCTAGCTTGCCCTGCTGGACGCATTTCTCCGCAGCACTGAGGACTTTCTGCTTATTGAACCCGAAACCAAACGCCATAAGATTGCCGAGCTCCGTGCTTCTCCCGGTTTTCGCCGGAGAACGAATGACCATCCAATGCGGCGATACGGGAGTAGTACCCCAGATGGCCGTTCGGACATGGTCATTCTACGGCCCAGCCCTGCAATTGACATGGTTACCGAAGATTACCGAAAGGGAGTGTACAAGTGGGTTGAGGAGATCGGGGGATCGGGCGATCCGGTCATCGGGCGATTTCGAAAGAACAGAGATCTGCTGCTGCTTTCCTGTCAATCCACCCCAAACTTGTCATCTCGAGCGAAGCAGGATTGAAGCGAAGCGAAAATCCTGCGCAGTCGAGAGACCTTGTGTTTTCAGCGGCTTCGACATGGAAACCTGCCGTGAACACAAGGTCTCTCGACTACGCGGCGCGACCACGCGCCTCTTCGCTCGAGATGACAGTTGCGGGAGCGGATCAGCGCCCCTTCATCGGCTGAACGTTCTCCGCCTGCGGCACCGGCACCACCATCGCCCTTCGCCCCACCACCTCTTCATACCCGGCCAGAACCTCGGCCGCGGATCGGTCCCACGAGAATTTCTTCACCTGCTCATACCCGCGGCACTTCATCTTTTCGCGCAGCGAATGATCGAGCAGAACACGCTGCAGTGCCCGCATCATCTCGAACACGTTTTCAGGATTGACCAGCACCGCGGCATTCCCCACCACTTCCGGAATGGAAGACGTATTCGAAGTCAGCACCGGCGTCCCATGCGCCATGGCCTCGAGCGGCGGAAGCCCGAATCCTTCGTATAACGACGGGAATACGAAAACCTTGGCAACGTCGTAGAACAGCCTCAGCACCTCGATCGGAACAAACCCCATAAAACGGACATCGTTCTGCACACATCCTCGTACAACTGTTCGCCGCAGGTCCGGATGCTTCGAAAGCTCGTCTCCGATGATGATCAGCTTCAGGTCCTGATACACCTCGCCTTTGAGCAATTCGGCCTTCAGCGCCGAAAAAGCTTCGATGATCCGCACCAGGTTTTTGTGAGGGCTGATTCGGCCGGCATACAGAACAAAGGGATACGTAACCTGATATCGCTCGGCAAGAAATTGGCGGTCGGTGTCGGTGGCGTGTCCGCTCAGGAAGCGCTGGTCGATGGCGTTATAGACGACCTCGATCTTATTGGGATTGATCCCGAACAGCTTCTCCACCTCGCCCTTGGTGAAGTGCGAAACCGCAAAGATTCGCGAGGCTCGCTTCAGCACCATCCGCGTGAGGTCAAAGTGCATGGTCCGCCGAATGCTCGATGCCCCATGTGCCCGATACATGTATTCGAGCATGTCATGCACCGTGACAACGTATCGGCATGGAAGATTACGCGGCAGCCAGAACAAGTGCGGCACGTGCACCAGATCGCAGCCCAGCCGCTTCAGCACCGTCCGGCATTGCATGTAACCACGAAAAGTATCGGCGGCTGGTAAGGGGATTGCCTTGAAGTTCTCCGGCAGCTTTCCGATCTCAGCGACTTTTCCCGTCGGGCCAAGCAGGAAATACTTGTTCTCGTGATCAAGCTGCGCCAGCGCGCGGATAATATTTCGCGTGTAAGTGCCAACGCCGAACTCATTGATCCGGCGAATGTCGAAAGCAATGCGCACGAATAGATTGTAATTGCGTTCGAGCAGTTCGAGGGCCGGAAGGTTTGGTATCAGGGCAAGCTGGCGTGAATGCCGAGATCGTCAGCCACCTTACGGAGTTGCTTATCACTCGTCCATAGCAGCGTGGGAGCGCCAATCAAAACAGACGCGATCAGGTGCGCATCAATGACGCCAACACCTCGACCGTAAAGATTGCGCGCCTCCACCAGCATGCGTACCTCGGACAAACTTGCTACTGGCACCTGCGGCAAGGCGTCCAGCAGAGCAAGCGTTTTCGCTCGGTCACGTAAAGTTCCAAGGGCTAGTTCGCCGATGACCAGTGGATGAATTGCAATCTGCCCTCGGGTGAGATGCTGCCGCATCTCCTCGATCCCCCAGCGCAAGTGATCGATCCACACGGATGTGTCCGCAAGGATCAATCCGATTTCACTCTGCGTCGAGGAACCGGCCTGAGTTCGGGCATAGTGCCTCCGAGAGATGCCAGTCTGCGGGCACTCTCCCGCTCAATCAGCGCCTTTAAAGCCTCCCGAATGAGTGCAGTCTTCTCCGCGACGCCGGTGAACTCCTGGGCTGCGCGAACCAGTTCATCATCCAATGCCAGCGTGGTCCTCATAGGCACATATTATAGCATCATTTGATGACATAATAGATGCCCTCAGTAGTCGCAAAACGGTGCGTCTTTCTGCGTTTCTCGGCGACCTCTGCGATCTCTGCGGTTAAAAGCTTCTTCGCGATACCTGACGCAGGTCCTTTGCGCCCTTTGCGAGCCCCTAGCGAACTTTGCCGTTAAAAGCTTTCCGCGGACACAGTAAAATCCAAACGCCATGCTGCTCGACGTTGCTCTCAGAGATTACGACCTGAACGCAGTGCCTGATTTCGCCCGCCGAGCCGAGGCCACCGGCTACGACTGCATCTGGACCTCCGAAACCCAGCACGATCCCTTCCTCCCGCTGGCCGTCGCCGCAACCGCGACCTCGAAGATCAAGCTCGGAACTTCTATCGCCGTAGCCTTCCCGCGCAGTCCCATGATCACCGCCTACACCGCCTGGGACCTGCAAAAAGCCTCGAACGGACGCTTCATCCTCGGCCTGGGCTCGCAGGTCCGCGCCCACATTCAGCGGCGCTTTTCGGTTAAGTTCGAAGCGCCCGGGCCGAAGCTGCGCGAAGTCGTTCTTGGCCTACGCGCCATTTGGGACTGCTGGCAGAACGGCGCGCCGCTACGCTTCAAAGGGCAGTTCTACAACTTCGATCTGATGACGCCATTCTTCAATCCCGGCCCGATCGCGCATCCGAAGATTCCCGTCTTCGTCTCCGGCGTCAATCGCTACATGTGCCGCATGGCCGGAGAGGTCTGCGATGGCCTGCACGTGCATCCATTTCACACCGCAAAGTATCTGCGCGAGTATGTGCATCCGGCAGTAAACGAAGGATTGCAGGCCTCAGGCCGTTCTCGCGCCGATTTTCAGTACGCGACTTCGGTCTTCGTCATCGCGGGCGACACGGAACGCGAGCGCTCCGAAAACGCCGAAGCCGTCCGCCAGCAGATTGCGTTCTACGCCTCGACTCGGACGTACGCGCCGGTGCTCGAAGCCCACGGATGGGAATCCGTCGGCCCCGAACTGCATCAGAAGTCACTCGACGGCGACTGGAAAGGCATGGCGCGACTGATTACGGACGCGATCATGAATGACGTTGCTATCACCGGAACTTACGAGACGATCAACAGAAAGCTGCGCGAACGGTATGAAGGATTGCTGGATCGGCTTTCGCTGTATCAGCCGTATGAGGTGAAGGCGAATGACAAGGAGCAGCGAAAATTGGTAAAGATGCCAGCAACTAATCGGAACGGCGCACTTTAGTCGGGCCAGCCGCACCTGTAATAGGAACCTAATCCACCGGCTTCTCTTCAAATCGCTCTCGAATTCCGTAATCCTTCAAGAATGAATCCCAGGCGTTC
The DNA here is from genome assembly GCA_046735175.1 of Acidobacteriota bacterium. Classification (GTDB taxonomy): domain Bacteria; phylum Acidobacteriota; class Terriglobia; order Terriglobales; family Acidobacteriaceae; genus Gp1-AA145. The sequence goes on along the minus strand of JBKPSP010000115.1, from coordinate 3,721 downwards.
TGAGGATATCGCGGAGAACTTCGAAGCCAAACAGAGTTGACACAGTTGTACCAAGAGTAAAGCGATAACTGAAAACGCTCTTGAGCAGTGTGGGCACCTGTTAGAGTCGAAAGCTCACGCGCGCATTCTGCGGCGGGGTTAACTCCTTCAATCGGCTGAGAGAGGCGTTCGACATCTCCAGTCTGAAGGTACTGCAGTCTATTTCGCTCAAGCGCGGTGAAGAACTCCAAAGACTGTCGAAATTGTTGAGCGACCTCCACGAGCTCAAACGGCACATCGAGCGAATCCAATGCCTTCAACGACTGCTCGTTCCTTCGCAGGTTAATACCTGCATTCTCGAAGAAATTTGGGTCCGATATGTCTCTCGCACCACACGCGCCATAGATGGGATTACCATGGACGCAAAGTTCGAGTGAAAACGGGAGCAGGCCTTTCTTCAATTGGTCCCGCGTCTCTTCAAATGAGGTCTGTACGTCATACCCGGCGATCTTCCAGGGGCCATCCAGATTGTAGGGGCTAAACACAAGCAACTCTCGTAGACGCGCTTTAGAAATGCGTGCCGGATCAAAACTGGCAGTGTAATGGTATTCGTCGGAGTCGAGCACGAGAGTCTCGCCGGATCCGGCAGCAATGGAGAAGGTGCCAAGATGAAGCAACGCTACTATCGGCAGAACTTTCTTCAGCGCGTCGAGAGCAAAGTATTTCAACATTACACCCCCGCGTGCGCCCGCTCCCTCCGCTCGGCATACAGCGGAAACGCCTCGGCCAGCTCCACCACATCTCGCCGAACTTTGCCGAGGACAGACGCGTCACTCCGGTTATTCAGCACTTCAGCGATCCAGCGGCCAACCTGCCGCATCTCGGCTTCCTTCATTCCGCGTGTGGTCAGCGCAGGGGTCCCGATGCGGATGCCGCTAGGCTTCATCGGAGGATTGGTATCAAACGGAATCGCATTCTTGTTGACGGTGATTCCCGCTTCGCCCAGAGCCTTCTCAGCTTCGCTACCCAGCATGCCTTTCGAGAAGACGTCCACGAGCATCAGGTGCGTGTCGGTCCCGCCGGAGATGATGCGGAAGCCTTCCGCTGCCAGTGTTTCCGCGAGCACCTTGGCATTCGTGACAATCTGCCGGGCGTAGTCGCGGAACTCGGGCTGCATCGCTTCGCGGAAACAGACAGCCTTCGCCGCAATAATGTGCACCAGCGGCCCACCCTGCATTCCCGGAAAAGTGACTTTATCGATCGCCGCCGCAAATTCCTGCTTCGACAGAATCATGCCCGCGCGCGGCCCACGCAAGGTCTTGTGCGTGGTCGAAGTCACGATGTGCGCATGCGGCACCGGCGAAGGATGCACGCCGCCTGCAACCAACCCAGCGAAGTGCGCCATGTCCACAAGGTAGAGCGCGCCAACTTTGTCGGCGATCTGCCGCATGCGCGCGAAATCAATAATCCGCGGATACGCGCTGCCCCCGCCGATGATCAGCTTCGGCCGTTCTTTCTCCGCCAGTTTTTCGAGATCGTCGTAATCAATCGTTTCGCTCTCTTTCGTGACGCCATACGGAACAACACGATACGTCTTTCCCGAAAAATTCAGATGATGCCCATGCGTGAGATGCCCGCCATGCGCAAGGTTCAGGCCAAGTATCGTGTCTCCCGGCTGCAGCACTGCGCCATACGCTTCCATGTTCGCCGACGATCCCGAATGCGGCTGCACATTCGCGTGCTCAGCGCCAAAGAGTTGCTTTGCCCGGTCGCGCGCCAGGTTCTCGACAACATCTGCATACTCGCATCCGCCGTAGTAACGCTTGCCGGGATATCCCTCGGCATACTTGTTCGTGAACACCGACCCCATGGCTTCAAGCACCGGCTCGCTCACAAAATTCTCCGAGGCGATCAGCTCCAGGCCTTCGTGCTGGCGTCGAGTTTCGTTGTCAATGGCTGCGGCAATGTCGGGGTCGGATTCGAATAGCGGGCGAGACATTTGGATGGTCATAAGTCGGCGCAATTATTCTAACGCCTTCGATGTAGAGACGTAGCTCTGCTGCGTCTCAGACGGTAGCACCACTAACTTTATACACATTCGGATCGTGCCGCTCCATAAACCGATCTGGCTTCGCCAGCGGCTTGAATCCGAACTTCGCGTACAGCCCATGCGCGTCCCGAGTCGCCAATGTCCATCGACGCAGGCCCTGCAGCTCAGGATGCTGCACGATGCACTGCATCAGAAATGTCGCGAGCCCACGCCCGCGAAACTCCTCGAGTACAAAAACGTCAGCGAGATACGCGAAGGTTGCATAGTCGCTGATAACCCGGGCAAACCCAACCTGGTCAGAACCATGCATCACCGCAAAACAAAGCGAGTTGCGAATCGACCGCGCGACAACTTCGCGCGGTATGCCTTTCGCCCAGTAACTCTCGGAGAGCACCTTGTGGATTAGGTCCTCATCAAGCCGGCCTGAGTCCGTCGTGACCACGAACCCGCCAAACTCCCATTGCGTTTCCATGAAGGAATTGTAAGGTGGGCCAATCCCTCATCTCCGATTGGCTGAATGCTGAGTGCTGAGTGCTGAATGCTCAGTGCCAGCTGCCAATTGCTTAAACGCCCTCCCCAGAAACGACGCCAGATGCCACCCATCCACATAGTTGTACGGAAACTCGCCGATTGAATAATGCCCGCAAGGGAGGGCCACGGCTTTGTAATCGAGTTTGTGCGCGCGAAACCGTTCTACTACCTGCCGCGAAAACTCCGGTAGAAACGTCAGATCGTACTTCGCATAAATGATCAGTGACCTCTTCGGCCAGCGCGCAAACTGCTCGAAGTACGACAGCGGGCTGATCGCCGCCCACAGCCCGCGCAGCCGTTCGAGATCAATCCGCGGTTCAAGCCCTTCCCGAATGTGCCGCGTAGACTGCCCGTGCCACACGACGTCTGCGAACAACGTCGAAGCGTGATTAAACGCCGCAACCTTAATTCGCGGATCATGCGCCGCCGCCAGAAACGCATAACACGATCCAAGACTAGTGCCCAGAATTCCAAGCTTCTCGTAGCCCTGCTGTTCGAGCCAATCGAGGCAGCAGCGGATATCGAGCACTCCCTGGCGCGTGGCATCGAGCGTTCGCCCGATGTTGGCCGAGACCGCATAATCGGCGCGGCGAATCTCCGCCGGACGGCGAATGTCGTGATACGGCATGCTGAGCCGCAAAACCGAAATCCCGAGCCGGTTCAGGATGTGGCACAGCGTGTTATGGCTGAGCGCGTCGGAGTTCCACTGCGGAAGCAATACGATGGCGCTCTTCGCCTTGGCCGGAAACCAGCGCGCATTGGCCAGATTGTTTTCCGGATACGACGTTCGCGACGGCGATGTAAATCGCAGAAACTGCGCCTGCGTTCCTCGCACTTTCTTCTCTAATTTTGGGTCCGGCACATCACGGGTACTGAAGACCTCGACTTCGCGAGTCTCCAGCCGGAAATCGCGCGGGGTTTCGTAGGAGAAGAACTCGTCGCTGTTGGCAACCGCCCGCACATTGTACTCACGCAGGTATCTCTCACATTCCTCGGCCGTCTGCGTCCGTAAAAATCCATTGCGGCAGGGCCATTCCCGCGTCCACTCGATCCCCCACTCCATCGGACGCACCACGCGGTTGTTGTCCACTTGCGTGAGCCGGGTTTCCCAGTTGTGCATCCAGCGGGAGTAGAGGGAGCGCATTGTTTCTAGGATAGCAA
>JBKPSP010000114.1:0-9140 GCA_046735175.1 Acidobacteriota bacterium | reverse complement strand
GTTTGCGTTGCCCGAGTTGACGATCACGGCCCGCACATTCCCTTGAGATTTCCTCAAAGATGCCCGGCCGACTTCAACCGGCGCGGCAACAATGAGGTTTTTCGTGAAGAGCGCCGCGCCTTTCGCGCCACCTTCGGCCAGAATCAGCGCCAGATCAGGCTTGGCGCTCGCCTTGATTCCGGCCGTGACCGCAGAAAAGCTGAACCCCTTCGGAAGGAAGATTGCGCCGGAGTCGTTCATATCTGGAGCTTGACCAGAAAATTCTCTGGTTGCGGCAGGATGGCAAAGCGCGGCAACTCGCCTTTGACCATGGCAACTTCGTCGCAGCAGTGATATCGCGGGCAGACACAGCAATCTTTATTGATCTTGTCGGGAAGTTCCTCGCGCTGGGCGGCGTCGAATCCGAGCTTCGCAAAAAATTGCGGGCTGCGGGTGAAGAGGCAAATACAGCTCACCTGATGCTTGCGCGCTTCGGACATCAGCGATTGCACCAGCAACTCACCGCCGCCGCGCTTCTGGTAGTCGCGATCGACCGTAATCGACCGAATCTCCGCGAGATGTGTGCCGTAGAGGTGCAGCGCCCCGCAGCCGATGATTTTGCCGGCCTCTTCAAGCACGGTGAAGTCCCGCACGTTTTCGCAGATTTCTGCCAGCGTTCGCGGCAGCAGCGTGCCGTCGGTCGAATACGACGAAATCAGCTCGTGAATTCTCTCCGCGTCGGGAAGCACTGCGTCACGCGTGTGCATGGGCATCCTCGCAGGCGGGAGTCAGGCGCTTCCTGGCCGCCGCCAGAGCCTCGCGAACCCGGGCAGGCGCAGCGCCGCCGGGAACATCGTGGATCGCAAGTACGTTGTCGAGCTTTATGAAATCGTGGAAGTCGCGCTCGAAATGAGAATCAATGTTCTTCAGCTCGTCGAGCGATAGCCCCTGAAGTTCACACGATTTATCGAGCGCGAGGCGTACGGCCTTCCCGACCTGCTCATGCGCAATGCGAAACGGCACGCCCTTGCGAACCAGATAGGTGGCTGCGGCAAATGCGTTCATGTAGCCGGTCTCGGCGGCTTTCTGCATGCGCCCGAAATCAAACTCCACGGACTTCATCCATCCCGTCACCAATGGAAGCAATGACATCACGGATTCGGCGGCGTGAAACAGTGGCTCCTGAGTTTCCTGCAGGTCTTTGTTGTAGGCGAGCGGCAAGCCTTTGGCGGTGACCAGCAGCGCCGTCGCATCGCCGATCACGCGTCCGGCTTTGCCACGTACCAACTCGAGCAGATCACCATTCATCTTCTGCGGCATCGCGCTGCTTCCGGTAGAGTAGCCTTCAGGTAAACGTACGAAACCATATTCCTGGGTTGAGAACAGCAGCATCTCTTCCGCCCATCGGCTCAGGTGAACGGCCAGCAGCGAAAGCGAGTTCACGAACTCGATTACGAAATCGCGATCGCTGGTGGCGTCAATGCTGTTCGTTGTCGGAGCCGAAAACCCAATCTCGTGCGCCATCAAATCGCGATCGAGCGGAAGGGTCGATCCGGTCACGGCCCCCGACCCAAGCGGACACAGATTGGCCCGCTTGCGGCAGTCGTTCAGACGATCGGCGTCCCGCAAGAACATTTCGACATATGCCAACAGCCAGTGCGCAACCAACACGGGCTCGGCGCGCTGCATATGCGTGTATGCGGGCATGGCAGCATCCCCGCATTGCTCAGCACGATCGAGAATCGCAGAGACGCAGTCCCTCAGGCCTTCCGTCGTCTCATCGCAGGCGGCACGAATATACATCCGCAGGTCCGTGGCAATCTGCTCATTCCGGCTGCGCCCGCTGTGAAGCTTGTAGCCGGCATCGCCGATCAGCGTGACCAGTTGCTTCTCGACAAAATGATGGACATCTTCCGCTTCCTCGTCGTGAAGAAACTGAGGTGAATCTGCCGCCTTCTCGCCGATCAGCTCCAGCCCGCGCAGAACTAATGCGAGTTCGTCCGCCGAAAGTACTCCCGCGTGCTTCAGCGCATTCGCGTGCGCCGCGCTCGCCTCGAGTTCGCATTCCAGCAGCCGGCAGTCGAACTCAAACGACCGCTGCCATTCCTCGAACGCAGGATCGAGCGGCTGCCGGAACCTACCCGACCACATCTTCATCGCGAAACCTCTGCTGGTTTTCTTTGCGAACTTTGCGAATCCTTCGCGCCCTTTGCGGTTAACGTCTTTTCTTTCAGCGCCCGCGACCGCGAAGGTAAACCCAGGATACGAATAAAACCCGCAGCATCCTTCTGGTCATAACTCTCGCCCATGGTGAATGACGACAGATCGGTACGATACAGCGAGTGTTCCGACTGCCGGCTCGCCACTGAAACGTTCCCTTTATACAAAGCAAGCGTCACCGTGCCCGTCACATCTTTCTGCGTGCTCTCCACAAACGCGTCCAGCGCCTCGCGCAGCGGCGTGAACCATAGTCCGTAATACACCAATTCGGCGTATTTCAATCCGATGTGCTGCTTGAAGTGCATCACATCACGTTCGCAACACAACGCTTCCAGCTCGCGATGCGCCGCAATCAACAAAGTCCCGCCGGGAGTCTCGTAACATCCGCGCGACTTGATTCCCACGAAGCGGTTTTCGACAATATCGACCCGGCCAATACCGTTGCGGCCGCCGATTTCATTCAGCAACTCAACGATCGAGACCGGCCCCATACGCATCCCATTCACGGCGATGGGAACACCACTTTCAAATTCGATCGCCACCTGCTCTTCCCGATCAGGCGCTTCTTGCGGAGATTTGGTGATCTGCCAGGTACTTTCGAACGGCGCATTACCGGCATCTTCCAGCTCGCCGCCTTCATGGCTGATATGCCATAGATTGCGATCGCGGCTGTGGATCTTCTCGCGGCTTTGCGCCACCGGAATTCCATGCGCCTCCGCGTAGTCGAGGCACTCTTCGCGAGACTTCAAGTCCCACTCCCGCCACGGGGCAATGACTTTCAATTCCGGCGCCAGAGCCTGATACGTCAGCTCAAACCGCACCTGATCGTTGCCTTTGCCTGTGCATCCATGCGCCACGGCAGTCGCGCCCTCGCACAGCGCAACCTCCACTTGATGCTTGGCGATCACCGGCCGCGCCATCGAGGTCCCAAGCAAATACTTATGCTCGTAAACCGCGCCGGCCTTGAGTGAGGGAAAGACGTACCCGGTAAGGAACTCCTCACGTAGATCTTCGACCACAACTTTGCTGGCGCCGGTCTTGTAAGCCTTCTCGATTACGGCGTCGAGGTCGTCGCCCTGGCCAACGTCTGCGACCATGGCAATCACGTCGTAGGAGTAGTTCTCCTTCAGCCACGGAATAATGATCGAGGTATCAAGACCTCCGGAATATGCGAGTACGACTTTCTCAGGCATTTGCGCTCCTCGGCTGGCGATTCTTCCCGCACAGCATGGCTAAGATGGCTTTCTGAATGTGCATTCGGTTCTCCGCCTGGTCGAAGACCACGGATTGGGCGGAGTCAATGACCGCGTCGGTCACTTCCTCATTGCGATGCGCCGGCAGGCAGTGCATGAAGACGGCGTCCGACGGAGCCTCCGCCATCAATTTTTCATTCACCTGATAAGGCGGGAAGATATTGGCCCGCTCCTCGGTCTCGTGCTCGTGACCCATGCTGACCCAGGCGTCAGTGTAAATCGCGTCCACGCCTCGTACCGCCTTGTGGACGTCAACCATGACTTCAATCTTGCCGCCGGTCTGTTTTGCGATCTCCTGTGCATCCGCAAGTATCTGCGGATTCGGGCCATACCCCTTCGGAGACGCAATCCGAATACGCGAACCCAGCAGAGCCGAGGTGAGCAGCAACGAGTGCATCACGTTGTTGCCGTCACCCACGTAAGCCAGCGTCAATTTCTTCAAGTTCCCGAATTTCTCATGTAGCGTGAAGTAGTCTGCCAGTGCCTGGCACGGATGCTCAACCTCGCTCAGCGCATTGATCACGGGAACGCAGGCGAACTCCGCGATGCCCTCGACCGTCTCGTGAGCAAACGTCCGCAGCACAATCCCGCTGACCCAGCGCTCAAGATTGTGTGCGATGTCGCTGAGCGTTTCACGTGCATCGAGCCGCTCATGTCGTTGATCAACAAAGCTCACCGATCCGCCAAGTCCGCAGATTCCCGCCTCAAAGGTAAGCCGAGTGCGCAGCGAAGGCTTCTCGAAAAACATGGCAATGTGCTTGCCCGCCAGCACCGTTCGGAACTCCTCCGGCCGTGCCTTCATGCGGCCGGCGAGATGGAACAGCGATTCCACCTCAATCGGCGAGAGGTCGCGAATCGAAACCAGATCGCGCCCGGGAATAGTTGTGACGGCGGGATGCGGCATAGCCGGCACAGAATAAGTTTGGCTGCTCAATGACTTGCTCCTTTCAAACTTGCCTTCCTCCGTGGTGTTCCTCTGTGTTCTCTGTGGTTAAGGCTGTTGCTCTTTTGCAGCGCGCGATCCAGCGCACTGATCACCTGATCCACATGCTTCTTCTCGATGATGTAAGGCGGCAGAAATCTCAGCACCGTATCGTGCGTGCGATTGATCAGGATTCCCTGCTCCAGCAGTTGCGCGACAACGGCCTTCGCCGTCTCGGCGGAGTCGAGATCGATCGCCAGCATGAGCCCCATTCCGCGCACAGCTTTAATAGCCGTGTGCATCGACTGCAGATCATTCAGTTCTGCCAGGAAATACTTGCCGATTTTGGCGACGTGCGGCTGGAGTCGATCCAATTGCTCCAGGAATTCAATTGCCACCGCACATGCCAGCGGACCGCCGCCAAAGGTCGTTCCGTGCAAACCCGGATGCATTCCTTTGGCAACGCGCTCGGTCGTAAGCAGCGCCCCCAACGGCAATCCTGCCGCCAGCGGTTTAGCAACGGTTACAATGTCCGGCTTGACTCCGTAATGCTGGTACGCGAAATATTTCCCGGTCCGGCCGAGTCCCGATTGAATTTCGTCCAAAAGCAGCAGCGCTCCAGACTTATCTGTTAGCTGTCGCGCAAGCCGCAAGAACTCCGGGCTCAACGGATTGATCCCGCCCTCGCCCTGAATCGTCTCAAGACAAACGGCACACACGCTGCCATCGAACTGCCGCCGCAGGTCGTCGAGGTCGTTGAACGCAACAAAGTTCACGCCCGGCAACATCGGCGCGAACGGGTGTCGGTACTTCGTCTGCCCCGTCGTCGAAAGCGCGCCGAAGGTTCGGCCGTGAAACGAATTTTCCAGCGCCAGCAAACGCCATTTCGCCTTGTGCCCATTGTTGTTGTTCACTCGCGCGTATGCGCGGGCAAGTTTCAACGCGCCTTCCCAGGCTTCCGTTCCGCTGTTGCAGAAGAATGCGCGGTCGAGTCCGGAAATCTTGGTCAGCTTTTTCGCCAGCTCCGCCTGGTACTCGTGATAGAAAAGGTTCGACGTGTGAATCAGCTTCCCAGCCTGCTGCTTCAGAACTTTCTGGATCGCAGGATGTCCATGCCCAAGCGCGTTCACCCCGATTCCGCTCAGGAAATCCAGATAGAGCTTGCCGGTTGAATCCCACAGATACACCCCGCGCCCGCGCGTAAACAGGACCTTCTGCCGGTCGTAGGTTGGGAGCAGAAGTTTCTGCTCGGCGCGAATTGTGGCAGCCAAATTCATGCGCCGATGACCTCCGTACCGTATTCGAGTTTCTGAAAATAAAATTGCGGCAACGCTTCCGCCTGCGCGGCCGGAAGAATGCGCACGCGGCCTACGCCTCGCTTCAGTGCCGCGCTGCACGCTTCAAGTTTCGGCAACATGCCGCCTGCAATGACCGAGTCAGCCACCAACGTGGGCACCTGCTTCGTCGTGAGCCAGGGGATCACCACGCCCTCGGCATCCTTCACACCCGGGACGTCGGTCAGGAAAATCAGCGTGTCGGCCTTGCACGCAATGGCGCAGGCCGAGGCCATTTGATCGGCGTTCACGTTGTAGTACTCGCCATCGGAGCCAAGCGCGAGTGACGACAGTACCGGAATTCCGCCTTCATGCCAGATCGCCTCAAACCATCGCGGCTCGACAGCGCAAATCTCGCCGACGAATCCCAAATCGTAACCATTGGTCTGCTTCTTGCGCGCGCGGAAGGTCATGCCATCGCCACCACAGAAGCCAACTGCGGGAAGTCCAGCTTTCACGATCGCGGCCACGACTTTCTTGTTCACCATGCCCGCAAGCACCATCACCGCAACGTCGCGCGTCTCAGCATCAGTGATCCGCAGGCCATCGATAAAGTCGCTCTGTTTTCCGAGCAGCTTGAGTGTCCGCGTAAGCGCGGTGCCGCCGCCGTGAACGACCGCGACCTTATGACCGTCCTTGGCCATCTCGACCACTGCGCGCGCGCACTTGTGCAACGTAGCCTCGTCCTCGAGCGCCGCTCCGCCAATCTTGATAACGATCTTCACAGTAGCCCCTCTTCTTCTGGAAAGCCGTACATCAGGTTCATGTTCTGCACGGCCTGGCCGGCCGCGCCCTTAATCAGGTTGTCTTCGCAGGAGACGATCACCAGCCGTTGCCCATCAGGCGCAAGACAAAAGCCGAGGTCGCAATAATTCGTGTTCAACGAAAACTGGATCTCCGGCAGTTTCGGCGTCGCGAACACGCGCACGAATTTTTTGCCCTTATAGAAGTCGCGGTAAACCGTCTCTATGTCTTTCGCCTGCATCGGCTGCTTCAAATGCACATAAATGGTCGAAAGAATGCCACGCGGAATCGGCAGCAGATGCGGCGTGAAGGTGATTTCGTTCGCGCTGATCTGCAATTGCTCGGCGATCTCGCCCAGGTGACGATGCGTGAAGACGCCGTAGGCAGAAAGGTTGTCAGCGACCGAAACAAAGTGCGTGCGCGACGTCGGCTCTTTGCCAGCGCCGGAGACGCCCGACTTTGAGTCGGCGATGATTCCTTTGCTTTTGTCCGCTAGGTCTGCCCTGAGCAGCGGCGCCAGCGCAAGGATCACCGTCGTCGCATAGCAGCCGGGATTCGCAACCACGCGCGCGCTCGGAATCTTGTCGGCATTCAACTCAGGCAGGCCATAGATTGCCTTCTTGGTTAGTTCGGCCGCGGTGAGTGAGTCTTCATCCTTGAACGCGTAAATCGCCCGATGCTGCGCCTGCTTCAGCCGCCATGCGCCACTGAGGTCTATGACCCTAATTCCGTTCTCGACCGCCTCGGGAACCAGTTCGCGTGAAACTTCGTGTGGCGTAGCAAGAAACAGACATTCGACGCTCTTGTTCTTCAACCAACTCCACGACAGCGGCTCAAGCGGATAGCTGCCATTGCCCGAGAGCACCGGAAACAGGTCGGCGAGGTTGACCTGTCCATTCCCATCGTGCGAGGGTGCCCCACCTTTCGCGGTTTTCGAAAGGTGGGGATTTTCTTGCCTTCTTAGTAACACCGGCGTCTCCACCCGCGAATGCCGCAGAAGGATCCGTGTCAATTCCAGACCGGAATAGCCGGTCGCGCCCAGCACTGCAACTTTGAGTTTGGATTGCATTACGCGAGCATTCCCTGAATGCGCTCGGCGAGACGCCCGGCGGCGCGGTTGTTCTCGCAAACAATAAGGATGGTGTCGTCGCCCGCGATCGTTCCGATTGCCTCGGGCCAATTCTCTTCATCGAGCGCCGCCGCAACAGGCTGGGCGCTTCCAATGCTGGTCTTGGTCACCAGCAGGTTCTGCGCCGTACGTACGCTGGTCACAAACTCCCGCACCAGCCGATCGACGGATGGCAAGTCAGTCTCCGCCCCGGCGGCTTCCCTACCTGGCAGCGAATATCCACCGGCAGACTTCACCAGGCCGAGCTCGCGGATGTCACGCGAAAGCGTCGCCTGTCCGGCGTCGAAGCCGCGCCGGTGCAGGAGTTTCTGCAACTCCTCCTGGCTGGCGACCGAGCCTTCGTCCAGCAGTTCCAGAATCGCTTTGTGCCGTGACAATTTGCTCATGGATAAATATCCACTGATATGAATAATTATTCATCTATTGTAAGAGATTGAGCCGGGCTGTCAAGAGAAAATCGTGAGAGGAACGATTCTTTTCAAGTGACTAGCTAGGAGGACTGATGTACGATTCGTCGCCATGAACGTCGACCACCTAAGCGATCTATATCGCACTAAGACTGATGAGGAGCTTCTTCAACTAGCGGGCGATTTGGGTCAGCTTACGGCTGAGGCGCAATTAGTCCTGAAAGGGGAGCTTTCGAAACGGCAAATTGAGATTCCGTGCAGCAGCTTCCCAGAGGAACAGAACACAGGACCGAAGCCCGTCATTCCGACGCCCGAGGCCGCAATCGCACTCGCAATTCGAGAATTCATGCAGGCCGTGTTGCGTCTGTACCGGAATCACATGTGGCTGTTCGTGAAAGTGATGGCGCCGCCTGTGGTGTTTACGACAGCAACGTTGTTGCTTGGTCGTTACGAGATACATCAAATGGCGAGAGAAGTGCTGCGTGGGAGCGATTTACTGGTTCGATACCCGCGGTTGTTGCTGGAAGCCACCGTACTAGGCCTCATCAGAGGTCTCGTGAGTTGGTATGCATTCTGTTTCTGTTTCGGGATGATCACTGTGGTTGTCGAGCAGGTCGAGTCAGGGTATGCCCCTTCAATTTTCGAGTTTTTCCAAGCGGTTCGGCAGCGGCTGGGACTTTTTCTTCGGCTCTGTTCGCTTTTGGCAATGATTTTCGCAGTGATAGAAGTCATTGCTTCGGTAATAACCTTGGCAGTCGTTTGGAGCCTTGACCAGTTCCACCTTCACCCGACAGGCTTGGCGTATTCGGTCCTGACCTATTCCTTCTTGGGCTTGGGACTTCTTATTTTTTCCCGCTTTGCCCTTGCGATACCTGCCTTTGTCCTTGACGACTTAGGCGTGGGCGAATCGATCTTTAAAAGTGACCAACTCACGCGCGGAAAATGGCTGCATTCATCGATTCTGTTGACCAAATCTTTGGTTGGCGGATACGTTGCGGCGATGGTCCCGTTTTGGCTGGCTCGATGGCTCCCATTGGGAGACCTCGAATTGTCCTCATGGTTTTCGTGGTTTCTAACCGCCGCGTCAGTCACGGCGGTGACGCTAGTTGAGCCAGTCATGTTCATTGGTTTTGCCCAGCTCTATTTGCAGAC
>JBKPSP010000113.1:0-8099 GCA_046735175.1 Acidobacteriota bacterium | reverse complement strand
CTTCACCCCAACCCACTTTTTGCGCTCTGGCCGCGCCCAGAAGTCGTGCCGCGCTCACGCAGAGAATTCCTTCTGTTTCCGAGGAGAAGATCGAAAGCGTCTTCTCCGCCAGGAGTTCTCGCATCTCGGATACATCTTTTCCTTCTGCCGGAGTACGCATCACGACCGCGCTTGCATTGCCGGCGCCTTGCACTACGAGCGCTGCGTCGTTCGCCTCCATGATCCCAGCCGCTCGCTCTACGAAGCCGTGCGCGTGCTCAGGGCCACGAAGCAGAGACGTGACCTCCAGCGCAAGGCTGGTGAGTGCCGATGATCGGCGGCGATGCTGTTCCGAAAGCAGCAAATTCCGGCTGACTTCGAGCGCGATCGAAACCTGTGCGGCCAACGCTTGCGTGCGTCGGATGTCCTCCGAGGTGATCTGCCCGCCATCATTGTGATCGAGAACTCCGAACATTCCCAATGACTGGCCGCGCGTTCCCTGCAGCGGGACGGCCAGCAGTTGACGGACTTTGAATTCCGCCAGGATCTTCTGGTTCGCGCCTTCGAGAGTGGTAGCGTCGTCGGCCCAAAGCATCTCGCCTTTTGCGATCGCCTGCGTGAGGATTCCATCTGGGATGACGTACCCAGCTTCACCGTGCTGGCCATCTCGATAACTCCAGCGGACTGAGACCTTGCCGTCTTCCATCAAGCCGACGAATGATCGGCGGAAGGCCAGAAACTCAGTTGCGCGCTGGATGAACCGGCGCATGAACTGGTCAAGATCGGAGATAGCGCCCAATTCGGAGGAGATAGTTACGATCTGGTGCAATTCATATGCTTGAGCGCGAGCTGTTGCATAAAGCTCAGCGTTGGAAATCGCAACGGCAGCAAAACTGGTGACCACGGGCAAAAGGGACTTCTCTTCGGTCGTGAAAGGCTCGCGCCGTGGATAGACGAGGATTGCGCCCTCCTTGCTCGAGGTCCGGAAAGGAGCAGCCAGCAACGTGCCGGCAGGCGCTAGGTCCCCTAATGAATGCGTGGCGGGATTCACTGAGGCGCTAATGGGTTCGCCGGCAGCAAGCGCTCGGGCGGCGAGATCGGAGATGAAATTCAGGCTCTTGCGATCATGGCGGGACCGAACGCTGACGCCGAGAGCAGGGTTTTCGGTTGCAACAGCCCACAGATCGAATCCGGTCGCGCCACGGGTAAGCACACAGAGCAGCGGGGTCCGCAGCAGGGCACGCAAACGATCGGCAACCGCCTCTATCAGGACGGCAAGGTCTGCATCCGCGTGCAAACTGTCAGCAACTTCGGCAAGAATGTCCGCGCGCCGCTGCTCTTCCTGCGATTGCATTGAGAGCCGCTGCGCTTCTAGGAAAGTTCCGAGCTGCCCGGCCAGGATGGTGGCCTTTGCAGCGTCATCAGGACTGAAAAAGTTTGACTGTGAGGTGTGCACGAACATAGCTGCGCCCACGACCTCATTAAACGCAAACACCGGAACCGCCATGGTGGACTTGGCGCTGAATTCGGCTGCAGCAGGATAGTGCGACTTGTTCAGCGCATTCGAGCGCACGGCTTTTCTGCGCCGGATGGCTTCGCCTGCGACGGGAGTTTCGCTGATTTTCAATCGGGCGTTTCGAAAGCGTTCCGCCATCCAGCCGTCGGCTTCAGCGCCGATCAACTCATCGGGTTGGGAAAAGTACCAGACGTAGGCCCCGGTGGTGACGAAGTAGGCGCGGGTACTTCGGCAAAAAAGACGCAGAATCTCCGAAGGAGACAGCCCCTGCGCGGCAGCGCCTGAAAAATCAAGAAGTAGCTTTTGAAAGGCGTCGTCGTGGGACTCAAGCGACGGCGGCGGCTTCAATATCTGTTCGGATCCCGTACATTCCCCCTGGCTTGCTGTTCAGAACCGGGATTGGCGGTAACTGGTTCTTCCCGCGATGGGAAGCCTCAAGTTATTGAATAATTGGACTCTATGTGTAATCTCATTTTGAGTCAAGACAAAACCCCTTACTTGCAAACTATCGGAACCGCCATTTGCAATGCCTGAAGGTGTCTCAGGCTGATACAAATCTGCGGCGAAGTGAGATAGAAAAGCACCCATCAACAGGAGTTCCTCGTTCGATCAGCGGACGCTAAGTTATTGAAAATGGGAGTTCCGGCAAAGGATCCAAGAGTGGACGCGCGTTGGAAAGAACGTTGCATTGACACCACCTAATTCTCTTTTCGAGGGGGGACACGTGTCGTTTCATCCGATAGTCAAGTGTGTACGAAAGTCAATTCTGGCTTTTCTCGCCATAGCCTGTCTCGTCGTTGGCTTTGGCCTAACCGCTTTCGCGCAGGAGGGCAATTTCGACCGCAAGGTCAAGACCAAGGTTCCACCGTCGTACCCCGAAATCGCGCGCAAACTCGGGCTGAGTGGAACGGTGAAGCTCGAATTGGTGGTGGCGCCAAATGGCAACGTCAAAGACACCAAAGTAATCGGTGGTCACCCGATTCTTGTAAGTGCTGCCGTGGATGCGGTGAAAAAATGGAAGTTCGAAACCGCGAGCGGTGAAAGTACCGGCACCGTCGAATTCCGGTTCGATCCCGGCAATTAAGAAAGTCGTCCGAGAACAGGTTGGAGCGACACTCATGTCAATCAGTAAGAAGCTATATCTGAACTTCGGCGCGATCTTGTTCGGCGTCGTTGCGCTGTTCGCCGTCATCCTTTGGGCGGTGCATCACGAGCAGAGCACCAAAGCAGCGGTCAAGCAGGCCTTGGCCATGTCGGATACGACCAGCCATCTTCAGTTCCAGGTGATGCAGAATCGGCTTTATCTCGGCAACTACTTATTGAGTGGTGACAGCCGTGAAGTCGAGCATATGAATGACGGAGTCCGCCAACTCACAGAGGACCTGCAAAATGCGCTGAAGCTGTCTACCACTGATCAGCAGCGCTCCGGCATCGAAGCCGCATCGAAAAATGAGACCGCATGGGTGACCGAATTCGCTCAGCCCATGCTGCAAAAGCGCCGCGAAGTGGATGCCGGCAATGCAACGGTTGCTGACTTACAGATTTACTACCTGCAGAAAGACGCCCCCTCCTGGTTGAAGACTACTACCGACGCTTTGAAACTCGTCGCCGACGAAACCAATCACATCCTTGATCAGCGGTGGAGCGAGGACGAGGAGGCAGGAAAGGAAATCATCCTGTTCGCAAGTATCGCCACGCTCGTCGCGCTGGCTCTCGGCGGATTTGTGGCTTTCCGCACGGCGAAATCCATTACTAATCCGCTCACCAGCTTGATGAAGATTGCAAAACAGATCGGAGAGGCGGGCGACCTCGATCACAAAATCGAGCTTCAGCGCGACGACGAAATCGGGCAACTGGGCCGCACCTTCGACGGGATGGTCACCTACTTGAAGGAAATGGCGGCGGTTTCTGAAGCGATTGCCGGAGGCAATCTCGTAGTCGAAGTCAAGCCTCGATCTAAGAGTGACACGCTAGGCAACGCATTCTCAAAGATGACCGAAGGTTTGCGCAGCCTGGTGCGCAACGTTCGGGACGCATCCTCGCAGGTGGCCAGCGCTTCCACGCAAGTTGCCGGGGCCTCAGATGAATCCGCAAAGATCAGCTTGCAAACATCGTCTGCCATCGATGAAGTCACCAGCACCATGCACGAGATGAGCGTC
This sequence comes from Acidobacteriota bacterium, assembly GCA_046735175.1. Taxonomy (GTDB): domain Bacteria; phylum Acidobacteriota; class Terriglobia; order Terriglobales; family Acidobacteriaceae; genus Gp1-AA145. Next base: position 4,445 of record JBKPSP010000113.1, on the reverse strand, counting down.
AACGTGCAGAACATGGTGAAGAGCACGCAGGTACAGGCTTCGAGCGTCAGCGAAACGTCGGCTTCAATCGACCAGATGGTAGCTTCAATTCAGCGGGTTGCCGATACCGCGAAGGTTCTGCTCGATATTTCTAATCGGTCGCGCGAAGAAGTGCACAGCGGTATCACCACCATGGAGAAGGCCACCGAAGGGTTGAACAAGATCAACACCACCATCGGCGCCTCCGGAGAAATTATTGGAGTGCTGGGCCAGCGCGCAGATGATATCGGCAAGATTATCGAGGTCATCGACGATCTCGCCGAACAGACGAACCTGCTGGCGCTGAATGCCGCGATCGAAGCCGCTCGAGCCGGCGAACATGGGTTGGGATTCGCTGTTGTCGCAGACGAGGTTCGCAAGCTGGCGGAGAAATCCGCGCAGTCAACCAAAGAAATTTCCGAGCTGATCCAAAGCATTCAGAAGGAAGCCCGCAAAGCGGTTGACAACATGGAGCAGAGCACGTCGATTGTCGACCAGGGTCTGCAATTGGGATCGGACCTGAACACGGCGCTGCGCAAGATTTCCAACGTTGTGACCGAGGTTTACAAATTCGCCCAGGAGATCGGCGCCGCAACCAATGAGCAGTCGCATGGTTCGTCGCAGATCGCTCGCGCTACCACGCGCCTGAACGAAATCACACACGAGATCAATTCGGCAGTGGAGGAACAGGCGTCCGGCGCTCATGCGGTCGTCAAAGCGATGGAGCGCATGCGTGAACTGGTACAGCAGACAACCTCCGGTTCCACGGAACTGGCTGCCTCGGCGGAGCAGATGTCGAAGATGTCACGCGGCCTGCTCGATGCCATGAACCGCTTCGGAGTTGAAAGCGAATCCACCCCCGCGTTCGAGGCGCACGGGCGCAAAGCTCGCGGTGCCGGAGCAGGCGCATGAGCGCAGGCGCGACCAGCTTAGCGCGGGAGTTGCACATCGTCGGTTTTCAGGTAGGCCGGGAAACCTACGGTGTGCCGATCACGTCGCTGCACGAAATTGTGCGTGTGCCGGAGATCACCGCGGTGCCGGATGCGCCCGATTACATGGAAGGTGTGATCAACCTGCGCGGCAAAATCGTATCGGTTATTGATTTGCGCAAGCGCCTGGGCGAGAAAAAAGCGGGGACTGGCAAAAGAAACCGGATTCTGGTCGTCGAGCACAACGGCCGCCTGTCAGGATTGATTGTCGATTCCGCCTCGGAAGTGCTGAAGATTCCGGCGACAGACGTGGAGGCCTCGCCTGCCGCGCTGCAGGAGGGCGGGCTCAATTGCGTCACCGGACTTGGCAAGTACAAAGGACGATTGATTGTCCTGCTTGATATGACCAAGCTGCTGGATCTTGGCGCGGCGCAGAAAAGAGCTGCAGCTCCCGAAGCCAACAACGAGAGCCGAAGAAGCACCGGCGGAAAGTAAGCAAGGACGCTCATGAGCACACCAGCCCTGGCAATCCAGCTCAGCGATGCCGAGATGCGACTTCTGCAGGCGCTTGTGTATCAGGAGTGCGGAATGTACTTTGACGCACGCCGCGCGCACTTTCTTCAGGACCGCCTGCAGCGCCGGCTGCGCGAATGCCGCATCGATTCCTTTTACAACTACTACCGGCTGCTGATCAGCGTTGAAGGCAAGGATGAACTGGCGCGACTGCTCGAACATCTCACTGTCAATGAGACCAGTTTTTTTCGTAACAAAGCGCAACTGGATTTGTTCCACAAAGGAATTCTCGACGAGATCATCCGGCAAAAGCAGGCCAAGGGCGATTTCTATCTGCGCATCTGGAGTGCCGGGTGTTCCACCGGCCAGGAGCCATACACGATTGCAATGCTGATTGCCGACGCGCTCGCGTATCACCAGCTACGCAGCCAGCACTCCGTGGATACAACCTGGCCGAAACCGCTGATTCCGCCTCCGTGGCGCGTAGAAATTCCCGCCAGCGATATCAATTACACAGTGCTGCGCGCGGGCCAGGAGGGCATTTACAACGAGCACCAGATGGCATCGGTCGATTACAGCTACCGCTTGCGCTATTTCGATAAAGTCGGCGAGCGCTACGCGATCAAGAAGAGCATCAAGGAAATTGTTCACTTCGACTTTCACAATCTGAAAACCGAATTCTTGCCGCAGCGCAATGATGTGATCTTTTGCCGCAACGTGATGATGTACTTCGATGAGGCAGAGCAAAAACGCCTTATCGAGAAGTTCTATCGCTGCCTGCGGCCGGGCGGTTATCTGCTGGTGGGACACGCTGAGAGCCTGCTCGGACTGACGGACAAGTTCACCATGGTCTATCGCGAGAGTGGCACGGCCTACCGTGGGCACGAGGCGCCGCAATGACACAGTTTCCCGACGATCGCGGCGCCGAGATGCGTGAACTGTTCTTCGAAACCACGCAGGAGCTCTTGCAGACGCTGAATGAAGATGCTCTGCGTCTCGAGAAAGCGCCTCAGGACAAAGAAGTCGTCCGCAGCATCCGCCGCACGGTGCACACGCTGAAGGGTGACGCCGCAGCCTGCGGTTTTCGCGAGTTGAGCGATCTGGCGCACATGATGGAAGATGCGCTCGCGGTCGAAAGTATTTCAGCTTCTGTTTCGCTGGCCGAATTGGCGTTTACAGCAGCCGACGTTTTTGGGGCGATGCTGGTCGCTTACCGGCAGCAGGTCCCGGTCCCAGATTGCACGCCGCTGAAAAAGATGGTGCAGGCCCTTGCCAAGAGCGATATTGAAGCGAAGCCCTTACCGGCGCCTTCCGGCCACGCTGTCGGCTGGACCGAGTATGAACTCAGCACCGCAGAGACGGCACGGGCCGAGGGTTCCAAGGTCTACCACGTGACCGCGCAGGTCGATCCACTGTGCGCCATGCCGATCGCGGCGCGCCAACTGATTGTCAACGCGCTGGAGTCACTGGCCGAAGTTTTGGGAACGCGCCCGGATCCCGGCATCGCAGCGCAAGCGAAAGTACTGGAATTGCTAGTCGCAAGCACCCATAGCGAAGCCGAAATCATTGCCAAGTGCCAGATCCCTACCGTGATCGCGCGTGCCGAGTGTTACGAAGTCGTTGACTTCCTGACCAAGGCGGAAGTCGAGACTCATTCCGAGACGAGATCGGCCGCCGAAAAAGAACAGGAGACTGCTTCGACTGATACGACGGCAGGCGCGATACAAGCCAAGCATACCTCCGAGACTGTGCTGCGCGTCGACGCAGAGCGTATTGACAATGTATTGAACCTCGTCGGCGAGCTGATCATCGCAAAATCCATGATGCAGCAGGCGATGTTCGAGTTCGCGCGCCGATTCCCTAAAGATGCGTTGCGTTCCCGCTTTTCCGACGCGATGGGTTTCCAGTCGCGGGTGCTGAGCGACCTTCAGCGCTCAGTGATGAAGATTCGAATGGTGCCGGTGGAGCAACTATTTCGGCGGTTTCCGCGCATGGTCCGCGATGCCGCCAAAAAGTGCAACAAGCAGGTGCAGTTGGTACTTAGCGGAAAAGACACAGACCTGGACAAGGGGCTGCTCGATGCAATCGCCGAACCGCTGACTCACATTGTGCGCAACGCCATCAGCCATGGAATCGAGGACCCGCAAGATCGGCACGCGGTCGGCAAGCCTCCGGTGGGGACGATTCGTCTCGAGGCGTATCACCAGGCGAACCAGTTGATCGTCGAGGTCAGCGATGACGGCGCCGGAATCGATCACAACAAACTCAAGGCCAAAGCGCTCAAGGTTGATCTGATCAACAACGAAGAGGCTGAGCGGATGACGCCGGCGGAGGCGCTGGATCTGATCTTCCGCCCGGGATTCAGCACGGCGGAGGAAATCACGGAGATTTCAGGGCGAGGTGTTGGACTGGACGTTGTTCGTAGCGTACTTCACCGGCTCAAAGGCACGGTCGAGCTCGAGACGCAGTTGGGCCACGGAACGAAGTTCCGGCTTAAGCTGCCCCTGACGCTGGCAATCATCAAGGCGCTTCTGTTCCGTATCGAGCACCGGCTGTATGCGATCCCGCTGAATTCGGTTGCAGAGATTGCGCGCGCGAAAGGCTCGGAAATTCACCGCGTGGATACCACCGAGGTACTGCAGCTTCGCAACCAGGTGCTTCCGCTGGCGCGACTCGGTGAACGCCGGAGCGACGATGGCAGCGCGAGGTTCTTTGTTCTAGTCACGACGTTTGGCGAACGGAAGCTCGGACTTGTAGTGGACGCCCTCGAAGGCGAAGAGGAGTTGGTCATTAAAGCGCTGGACGACCAGACGGTCGCGACTGATCTCGTAAGTGGAGCATCGATACTGGGAGATGGGCGGGTCGTGTTGATCATGAATCTGGCAGCGGTGATGGAACGATTTACCCGGAACGGCACCAACGTAGGGGATTTCGCGATGCCGTCCGAGCGTCTCACTCCGCTAGCAGCCGAGGTGCGGCAATGAC
>JBKPSP010000112.1:0-15830 GCA_046735175.1 Acidobacteriota bacterium | reverse complement strand
CCCGCCGGATGCAGGCTGTTGTGCTCTCCCTGAAGGAGCGCCAGAATAGCAATGGCCCCGAAATTCAGTAACACAATCATCTGCTCGGTTCCCCGGTGATTCCGATCGGCGTTTGCTTCGGCATGGAGGCCTCGGGCGGCTTCACGTAGAGCTGATCGCTGCGGGTAGGGGCAACATCTTTCGGAAGTAGTCCGCTCATTGAGCGGACATAAGCCACGAGTTCCCAGACCTGGTATTCAGGAATGCGATTGCGAAAGGACGGCATTCCGTTGGGTCTTCCTTGAACGATGGTCGTGAAGATGTTTTGTGGCTCGCTGCCGTAGACCCAGTAGTTATCCATCAAGGCAGGGCCGATTCCGCCTCCTCCATTGGCATGACAGCCCGAGCAGTTGTATTGATTGAACAGAGTCTTGCCTTCTGAGACTGAATACGCGCTCTCTTCGTAGATCGACGGAGTCGGCGGAGTGGATAAAGGATTCGCACCCGGATTCAATCCGCTCACCTGCGCTTCGTTCACTACTTGTGAGGCCGAAGGCGATGGTCTTAGCTCGCGCTCTTCGCGGGAACAGCCGGCGAGCGTCATCGCGCTGGCGAGAGCGGTTGCAAGCAAGGACGTCACGCGCATCATTTCGCACCTGCCTGCGCCTCAACAACATGCGGCGCCATTTCCAATCGTGGAACTCCGTACTCATCGAGAATGGCGTCGATCTCGGCTTGTAGCTTCTGAATCACATCTTCAAGCTCATCTCGCAGCGTAGTGTTTCCCTTACGCACACCCATGGCAATCGCAAAAGTGAACGGCAACGCCGGAGGATCTACCTGGGGAGTGACCGGAGTGAGTTCAAGGCCGGGGTACTTCTTTGCAAAGAAGCCTGCGAGCGGCCCCCAGACGATTGCTGTATCCACTCGATGTTCGCCAACGGCCCTGATGATCGAATCCGCGTCCTCCCCGATCGACTCGAATCCTACAATCTGATCTTGAAGATGCCGCCTCGCCAGCGCCGTCGCCGGAGGCGTGTAGTCCTCCTCGAGCACCTGAACGCCGATCTTCAGTTGGTGCAGGTCTGGGTCATCAAGCGATGCAGGTTTGAGTTTGCCGTCCTTGCGCGTCACAAACACATAACTCGACCTGTAATACGGACCGGTCGTCAGCACCGGCTTGAAGTTTGCAGGAATGCCGATCAGAACGTCGCACTGCGAGGTGTTGAGATAGTCGCGAACAAAACCCCGGCCCATCCGCTGCCATTGGTACATCAGGTTTGCATGAAGCTCCCGTGCAACCAGCTCGGCTATACGGTTTTCGAATCCCTGCTGCTTGTTGTTGGAGAAAGGAAGATTGTCGGGATCGGCGCAGACACGCAGGTCCCTGGCAAACGCGGCGGTGTTGAAAAGCAGAGCAGCAATGAACACCACCCTAGGGAAGCTCGAACACATACAGCATGCCTCCCTGATTCGTGTACTTCGGCAGGTCCTGCATCGCGCCAACAAACCCCAGCGCGGCGGACTTATCTCGCGGATCGAGTCCTCCCGCGACAATCGCTCCTGCCCATCCGCCCACGCCCGACAAAATCGCCACATACTGCTTGCCGTCGGGTCCTTTATATGTAATCGGCTGCCCGATAATTCCTGAGCCGGTCTTGAACTGCCAGAGCACCTTTCCGTTCACCGCATCCACTGCCCGGAACCAGCCGTCCATGGTGCCGTAGAAGACGACGTTGCCTGCCGTCGCGAGCGCGCCGCTCCACACCGGAAAGCGATCGGGAATGTTCCAGACAACTTTGCCAGTTAGCGGGTCCCACGCGGTGAACTCGCCGCCGTATCCGCCAGGAGCGTCATACATCACGACATTGGCGCCGACGTAAGGAGTGCCGGCGATGTAGTTGACCGACACAGCTTCTTCGTCCATGCACAAGTGGTTATGCGGGATGTAGAGCAGTCCTGTCTTTGCGGAGAAGGCTGACGGTTGCCAATCTTTTGCGCCCGGCGCAGTTGGACAAAGCCCGCGCGACACTTTCCCGCGAGTCGGCTTCTTCTCTTCCACGTATTGCAGAAGCCCGGTTTTCAGATCGACACCGCGACTGGTGGTAATCGGCGCGAAGGGGCTCGCGGAAAGCACTTCGCCCGTCCCTCGGTCCATCACATAGACGTAGCCATTGCGGTCGGGATGAAGAAGCACCTTTCGCGTCTGGCCATTGATGGGGAGATCAAGAAGGATATTTTCATTGACCGCGTCATAGTCGAACAGATCGTGAGGGCTGAACTGGTAAAACCAAACCGCCTCGCCAGTATCGACATCGCGCGCAAATATGCCGGCGGTGAACTTGTTGTCGCCGGGACGCGCGTCGGCGTCCCAAGGGCCGGGGTTCGCTGTCCCGTAATAGATAAGGTTGAGTTCGGGATCGTAAGAGATCCAGGCCCATGCGCCTCCGCCCCCGATCTTCCATGCATCTGGAGGCCAGCTTTTTACGCCAAGGCCCTGGCCGCGATCCTGCGCATAAAACGGCTTGAAACGCGGGCCGATAAGGACGTCTTTGTCAGGCCCGGCTGTGTATCCAATCCATGCAATTTTCCCGGTTTTAGCATCGAGTGCTTTCAACCAGCCGCGCACGCCGAACTCGCCGCCACTCACGCCTACCAAAACCTTTCCTTTGGCAACCAGAGGCGCCATGGTGATGCTCTCGCCTTTGTTGATGTCGCCGATGCGCGTTCGCCAGACTTCTTTCCCAGTGTTCGCATCTACGCAGACCGTTTGATCGTCCAGCGTGTTGTAGTAGATGTTGCCGCTGTCGTAAGAAGCGCCGCGGTTTACCACGTCACAACAAGCCACGCCTTGCGAGGCTGGCGTGGGCATGGGCTGATACACCCATTTCATCGGAGCGCCCGGCTTAGTGAGATCGAGGGCATAGAGCTTGTTTGGCCAGGGAGTGACGACGTACATCGTATTGTTCACCACGAGCGGCGCGGCTTCGTGACCACGCGTCAGTCCGGTAGAGAACGTAAAGGCAAGCTTCAGGTTCTGGACGTTCCCGTTGTTGACCTGATTTAGCGTGCTGTATCGCGTGCTGGCGTAGTCTTTTGCCGGACGCAACCATTGCCCATCGTCTGCCGCAAGTTTGCCGTTGTAAGGACGGGGCTGGTAGTTCGACTCGGTCTCCGGCATCAGCATGCCGGAGGTGTGGCTTTTCGAATCCGCACTGACGGGAGAGTTGCACAATAAAAGACTTAGCCACAACAAGCTGAGGAGCAGCACGGCGACATTCCAACTTCGCGAACCAACTAGATCGCATTCCAAAGGCTTACGCATCTTGCCACTGGATTTCGATGCGCTCATGCAGGAAAGGTGGCCTGCAGTGTAGAGTTGTATCGTAATACGACTTATCGCGCCCTGGCGTTTGTTGGCGCTTCCTGCCGGTGTACAACTCCGAACCAGATGTAGGCTTCAATCCAATCTATGGCAACGATTGTGACTGCCGTGGGGGTAGTGCTCATTTTCTCTGCGCTGCTCGATGTCTTTCAGACTCTGTTCCATCCTGCCGGACGCGGCGCGATGAGCGACTGGACCGCCAGGCTTAGCTGGCGCGTCTTTCGATTACTCGCAAAAAGACGCCCCCGCAGTCTTACCTATGCGGGTCCTACAGCGATTCTGCTCATCATTGTGAGCTGGGTCGCGCTGGTCTGGTCCGGCTTTGCTCTTGTATATTTCCCGCGCGTGGCTGTCGGCTTCGATTTCAGCCACGCGCCTGCCGCGAGCAGCCACGACGGAATTGTGGAAGCAATGAGCCTTTCATTAGGATCTCTAATCACCATTTCAGAAGGTGCCTACGCGAAGTTTCACTGGCTGCAACTCGCCCAGGGTCTGGAGGCGGTCATCGCCTTCGGTTTGCTTACCGCTAGTGTTTCCTGGCTTCTCTCGATCTATCCGGTGTTAGAGGCCCGCCGTTCGGTGGCGCAAGGCGCGACCCTGCTGCATCACGCCGAACGGGAGAATCAGATGGACCTGGTTCGCGACGCGCCCGACAAATCCCAGGAATGGATATTCCAGATCGGAGAAGAGTTGGCAACATTGCGAAATCAGATGTCGCAATTTCCCATTACTTACTACTTCGATATGAATGAGCCCGAAACTGCCCTTGCCGGAGCACTTTCTTATTTGTACGAACTTGCTGGTCGCGCCTCTCGCGAGCCGGTCGCAGGTTTGAAGATCGCCGGCACAGTGTTGGGCGGCGCGGTTGAAAGCTTCCTGGAAATGCTGGCCGAAGATTTCCTTTCACTGCCAACCGAGGACAAGGAAGCCATTCTCCGTGCTTACGCAAGCGAGCAGATGACCGACCTCATACTCCTGCGACGCACAATCCCGTATCCGCGGAAGAACGCATCCTGAACACGTAGACGTGAAATATCTGAAATCAGATGTGTTGCCCACCATCGCCGCGGATGATGGAAGTAACCTGCCATCCCATTTTCCGGTTGACTGTGATCGCAGCCATCCCGGATGCTCACACTGGAGGCTTCCTATGCGTGCACCAATGGGAATGCTTGTGTCTGCGGCCTGGCTTGTTCTTGCCTTCGCAATGAGTGCCGCCGCCCAGGACGACGATGCCGCTAAAGTCCGCGCGCTGGAGATGAAGTGGACAGACTCCTACAAGCAGCGCAAGATCGATATCCTCGCCTCCTTGCTCTCCGAGGACTTCGTCATTACCGTCGAAGATGGCGCCACCTACAGTAAGAGTGGATATATCACTCACACTGCGGATACGTCAGTTCAGGTGAAACTCGCTGAGCTTTCAGACCTCAAGGTCCACCTGCATGGCAACGCTGCCGTGGTCACTGGCGCGTATCACGAGAAGGGAATCTCAAACGGGCAGCCATACGAGTATCACGATCGGCTCACCGATGTCTGGATGAAACGGGAAGGGAACTGGCAGGTCATCGCCTCTCATTACAGCGTTCCGACTAGGTGATCGTGTGGCACCAGGCAGCCCGCCGCCGCAGTTGTAAAGACCGCACGACAACTCACCCGTACCGTTTCCGCTACAATCCTGCGAATGCGGCGTCGCCCCACTGAGGAACTCCTTGACACCGATTCCGGTACGCCCGACGAGGTCGCAGCCTCCATCCGGGATTTGCGCTGGTTCAATCGATGGTTTGGCGGAGTTTCAACCGCCGTGCGGCTTGTGCAGGTCGCTGCCGCCGGACGGAGGCGAGTGTCGGTTCTTGACGTCGCCGCCGGAGAGGGCTTCGTTCCAAAAAGTCTGCAACGTCACCTGCCGCAAATCGAGCTGGACCTGACCCTGCTCGATCGATTGCCGTCTCACCTTTCATCGAACGGCAATACGCGCTCCGTTTGTGCAGATGCTCTGTCACTGCCGTTCCGGCCTGCGTCCTTTGACCTCGTCTCCTGCTCGCTGTTTGTCCACCACCTGGCCCCGGAGCAAGTAGTGCTTTTCGTCAAAGAAGCGCTGCGCGTGTGTCGAGTTGCTGTTTTGATTCACGACCTCATCCGCGATCCTCTGCATCTCGCGTTTGCGTACGCGGGCCTGCCTCTTTATCGCAGCCGGCTTACTCGTCACGACGCGATTGCCTCGGTTCGTCAGGCTTACACCGTGGACGAGATGCGCGCATTCCTGCATAAGGCCGGGGCCGCTCGCGTGGAGACCTTTCGCAACTATTTCTATCGCATGGGCGCGATCGCCTGGAAGGCCGCGCCATGACGTTCGACCTGGTCGTAATCGGTGGAGGTCCCGCGGGCTGCGGCGCCAGCATCACTGCTGCCCGCGCGGGCGCGAAGGTGCTGCAACTCGAACGCGGCCGTTTTCCCCGCCATAAAGTTTGCGGAGAATTCGTCTCGGCCGAGTCACTTTCATTGCTTTCCCGTTTACTTAAGGAAGAACACTGCGAACTGATCAACGGCGCCCCGCGTCTGCCGCAGGTCCGAATATTCATTGATGGAACTCAGTTGGGTGGGCAAGTGTCGCCAGCCGCAGCCAGCATCACGCGTTTTGACTTGGATTCTGCTCTCTGGCAATCCGCGATTGCGAGCGGTGTAGATGTTCGCGAAGGGCGCTCTGTACGTTCGGTGGATGGTCATGGGCCTTTTAGGATAAATACTGATCGTGAATCTTTTGAAGCCAAGGCAATTATCAATGCCACTGGCCGATGGTCGAATCTCACCAGCTCCGCCATCCGCGCCTCCGCCGCCGGCGAGCGGTGGATCGGTGTTAAGGCCCACTTCCATGAGCAGAGTCCGCATCCCAGTGTCGATTTGTATTTTTTTGATGGCGGCTACTGTGGGGTTCAGCCCGTCAGCTCCGCCTCAAATGGACATGGCGCACTGGTGAATGCGTGCGCCATGGTGCGCGCCGACATTGCCAGTAACCTGGCGGAAGTCTTCGACGCGAACTCGCAGCTTCGAGCAAGATCTCGTAACTGGACACCGGCCATGGATCCCGTCACAACCTCGCCGCTCGTTTTTCATGAACCGGAACTGGTGAACCGAGGCATGCTTCAAGTTGGCGACTCCGCCACGTTCGTAGACCCTTTTATCGGGGACGGAATTTCTCTCGCTCTGCGCAGCGGCGCTCTCGCGACCGAATGCCTTACCCCATTCTTCAGACAGAAGTGCTCACTGCAGCAAGCGACATCAGCCTATTGCGAAGCTTACAAACGGAGGCTAGGCCACGTCTTCCGGCGCTCTTCGCGCCTGAGAAAAATGTTGCTCTCGCGCTCTTTCGTGAGGAAGCCGGCGCTTTCGTTGCTGGAGCGAACACCAGCCATCACAAACATGCTGGTACGAATGACCCGCTAGGAGGGAACTACCGTACAACCAGAACTTCTCGAATATTGTCCCGTGAAAGAAAGAATTTGATCGAGGCAAAATCCCTAAACAGATTTTCAATGTGCCGATTGTTGAAGACGCGTTGCAGGGTGAACGTGGGATGCGGCTTGCGATGGTCGCCCTTGAGGTTCAACGCGTGCATCTCCAGCACATCCGTGCCGGTGATGTGATACCGGTAATAAGGCGCGTCGGGTCCGGCCTCTCGCGTGTGGAAGAACGCCAGAAGCATCCCTCCCGGCTTCATCACCGACCACAGTCGCGCTACCACGGGCTTCACCAGGCCTTCATCCATGTAGTCCGCCAGGTTCCAGCAAAAGACAAGATCAAAATGCCCATTCGGATAAGCCAGGTTCTCTTCCAGAAATTTCTTGCTGTCAAGCGCCGGCTTGCCCTGTTCATCGGGTTTAGCGAGATCCGGATCGGTCGAAGCTTCGAGCAAATCCTGACTGTAGATACGATGGCCGCGTTCGGTGAAGAAACGAAGATTACTTGCCGAGGTCGCGCCAATATCGAGCACGCACAACGGATCTTCCGTTTTCAAAACCCTCGCCAGCTCAGCCATAGCGCTGGACCGGCGATTGAGCCGCTCCGGAGCTTTCGGTTCCCTCGTTGGCGTGGGAGTGTTGCTGCGAAAGAATTTCATCTATGTGGTGTGGACACTTACCCCTCGGCCATGGATGTGTGGCACGGGCGGCCCGCCCGTGCTCAGGGTGCAAGCCTGGCCAATCCCTTGTGGCTCAATATTAACTGACCGCAGGTCGAAGGGCCAGATTACTTGCCCGATTCAGGAGGAGTGGAGGTTGGTGTAGTGGCCGAAGACGCAGCTGCTACGAGGTTGGATGCCGCCGCCTTGGCCTCTGTCAAGATCTCGAGTTTGCCCTTGAAAAACGCCCCTTCTTCAATCGCGATGCGCCGCGTCTGTACATCGCCATTGACGACTGCGCTCTTACGCATCTCCGTGCGTTCGCTCGCCTGGATATTGCCCTCGAGGGAGCCGCCAACCGTCACATTCTTGGCCGCCACGCTGGCGTGAACCTTCCCATTCGGTCCAATCGTCAGGCTATTCCCAGTCAATTGAACGCTGCCTTCGATTTGCCCATCGACGTAAACGTCTTCCTGGCCCGAGATTTCGCCCTTAATAAGGATCGTCTTCCCGATGTTTGCGAATCCCCCCGACGCTGGCGCAGTACTCATGCTGGCCTCCCTTGACGACGATACGACAAAGGATTGTAACTCAAGCAGGTTGTCGTCACCTTCCATCTCGCGGCCGTAAGGTGCGACATGCTTAAACGGTATCGCGTCTAAAATATGGATGTCAGGCACGATGCGAGCTCGACCCAAACCGTCGCTATGGCTTGCCGGCGCCCTTACCATGCTTGCTGCGATCGCTGGCCGCGCCAAGGATGAACCCACCTCATCCCGCCCCGCCCAATTAGTCTCCCGTGCTGTACAGAACGAAATCAACGCGAATGCTCCCGGCGGAATGCACTTCATGTTCCGCGATGAGCGCCGTACTGCGCACCTGAACCAGACCAAGCTGATCGTCGAAACTCGCGAAGGCACCGCCGGCCTTGTGATTGCCGAGGACGGACATCCGCTGTCCCCGGCTCGCCGACAAGCCGAAGAGGCCCGCCTTCAGAACTACATCCGTAACCCTGAAGAGCTGAACAAAAAGCGCAGGCAGGAAAAAGAGGATGCCGACCGCACCATCCGAATTATGAAGGCACTGCCTTCTGCATTCATCTACGAACAGGATGGGACCCAGCAGGGAAGTGCAAGCGTCGGCTCACCTCGGGATCAACTGGTCCGTCTGAAGTTTCGTCCCAATCCAGAGTACGATCCTCCGTCGCGCGTCGAGCAGGTGCTCACTGGCATGGCAGGGCACATTCTCATTGATACGAAAGAGAACCGCATTGCAGAAATCGACGGCACCCTTCAGAAAGACGTCGGCTTCGGTTGGGGAATTCTCGGCCATCTAGACCGCGGCGGCCGTTTTCTCGTGCAGCAAGCCGATGTCGACAATCGCCAATGGGAGATCACTCGCATGGAACTGTCATTCACCGGCAAGATTCTCTTGTTTAAGAAGCTCAACATTCGTTCGACAGATTCCTTCTCCAATTTTCACCCAGTTGCTCCCGACCTGACCTTCGCGCAAGGAGTAGCGCTCTTAAAAAAGGAAGCCGCCCGCATCGAAGGCGCGATGCCGAAAATCCCTTGATCTCTAGTTATCCCCCACTGGATGCGAACTGCTGATATGCTTCCGAGTCATGAAACGCGCCCTCCAGCAGCTATCGATCCTTTTGCTCATCGCTCTTCCCAGCTACTCGCGCGTCGTTCGCGTTGAAGTAAGTTCTCGCGCAGACGTTCTCAACGGCAAGGCCTTCGGCGATTCCGGCAGCTACGAACGGCTGGTCGGACGAGTCTATTTCTCGGTTGCGATTTCTAATCCCCACAACCAGCGGATCGTGGATCTTGCAAACACGACGAATCTGAAAAACGGCGAGGTCGAATTCTCTTCAGACTTTGTTGCAATCCGACCGAAGGATGCTCGCAAGGGAAACGGGTCGTTGCTTCTCGAAGTTCCGAATCGCGGGCACGGGCGAATTACTTCTCTGGTGGATGGCGGAGACTGGGACCTTGCCAAAGACTCTGGCGATGGCTGGCTGTTACGCACCGGCTTCACGATCGTAACCCTGGGATGGCAGTGGGACGCGGCCGGTGACGACGCTCTCCGACTGTTCGCGCCAATCGCAAAAGAAAACGGCAAGACTATCACCGGCTTGCTCCGAAGTGACTATATGCCCTGGCAGGTCATGTCTGACATTCCGTTGGGCCACTTCTTCACGCGCGATGCAATCGGCGGCACCGAATATCCGGTTGCTGCCCCCGATGATCCTCGTAACGTTCTAACCGTCCGGAATTCTCGCGAGGCGCAACGAACCACCATCCCCAGGTCGCAGTGGCAATTCGCGCACACCGTGGATGGCAAGCTCGTTCCCAGTGATCGTTACATTCGCCTCAATGGAGGTTTTCAGCCGGGAAAGATCTACGAATATGTTTACGTGGTTGCAGACCCCGTGGTCGCAGGCCTGGGTTTTGCCGCAGTTCGAGATTTTGCCGCCTACGCCAAGCATTCTGCCGACGCGCTCACTCCTGCCGCTCGCGTGTACGGTCAGGGCATATCGCAAAACGGACGATTCCTGCGCGACTTCCTCTACCAGGGCTTCAACGCCGACGAAGACGGACGCATCGCGCTCGATGGCGTGCTCGCCCATGTAGCCGGCGCGGGCCGGGGTAATTTCAACTATCGTTTCGCACAGCCGTCGCGGGATGCCCAGCCGACTAGCTCGGTCTTTTTTGCAACCGACATTTTCCCCTTCACCGACCTGCCCGAAACCGATCCGCTTACGGGCGCAACTGGCGGCCTGCTCGATCAGGCCGTCGCCGACAAAGTCGTCCCCAAAATTTTCTTCTCAAACACCTCGTACGAATACTGGGGACGCGTCGGGGCTCTGATCCATGTCACCGCTGACGGAACCAGCGACGCCTCGCTGTCCGAAAATGTCCGCATCTACATGTTGACCGGACTCCAGCACTTCTCCGGCCCGTTTCCGCCAGAGAAGGGGACAAACGATCTGCAGGGCCAGCAGCCGCAGTCACCGCTGCCGATCACGTTCTTCTGGCGTTCGATGATCGCCAACATGGACGCATGGGTTCGCAACAGCACGCTCCCACCCGCGAGCAATTACCCGAAACTCTCGGATGGAACGCTCGTGCCGATCGCGGCGTGGACGTTTCCCGCCGTCCCTGATGTCAACTTGCCTCACGAAGCCAACGTTGCGTATCGCCTCGACTTCGGTTCCGACTGGGGGAAGGGAATTGTCAGCATTCAACCGCCGAAGGTCGGCCAGGCATTTCCGGTGCTGGTTCCTCAAGTTGATGAAGATGGAAACGAACGCGCAGGCGTCCATTTACCCCAGGTGGTGGCGCCACTCGCAACCTACACCGGCTGGAATCTCCGCGATCCATCCATCGGTGCGCCCGATCAACGGGTCCCATTCGAGGGCTCGTATCTTCCATTTCCAAAAACTGCCGCCGATCGGCAGCAGATGCGCGATCCCCGCAAATCCGTCGCCGAACGCTACACCGATCAGCAAGCCTACATGGCAAAGTTCACCAAAGCCATCGACGATCTGATCCAACAGCGATGGGTGCTGCCGGAAGACCGCGCAGCCCTTCTGCACCGTGGCGAGCAGGAATGGGCCGAAGCAACAAAGTAGAGCATTGTTTCTCCGCGACCTCTGCGTACTCTGCGGTTCAATGCGTTTCTTCCCTTGCAATCCCCCCGAACCCGGCGCAGAATGCCTCGATGGCCGCGCCCCACCTCCCCGACGAATCGCGTAGTCTACGGGCCTTTGCGCCTGCTCTGATTCTCCTGGCGATCAGCTTTGTAATTAACTACGTAGATCGCGGAAACGTCTCCGTCGCCGGCCCGCTGCTAAAGTCCGAGCTCCATCTCTCAGCCACCCAGCTCGGCTTCCTCTTCTCCGCTTTCTTTTGGTCGTATACCGGCATGCAATTTGTCATGGGGTGGCTCGTCGACCATTTCGACGTCAACCGCATCCTCGCCGCCGGTTTCCTTCTCTGGTCGCTCGCCACTGCCACCACTGGCATCGTGCATGGCTTCGTGCTCCTGCTCGCCATGCGTCTCATTCTCGGCATCGGCGAATCCGTGGCATTGCCTGCCGGGTCAAAGATCCTGGCTTGCTGTTTGCCCGAACACCATCGCGGATTCGCCAGCGGAGCTCTGATGTCCGGGCTGCGAACTGGCAATGCCGTGGGGACCTTCGGCGCCGGCTACTTGATGACCCGCTACGGCTGGCGTCCAGTCTTTGTCTGGATCGGATTAGCAAGCCTGATCTGGCTTCCGCTGTGGCGGAAATGGAAGCCGCACAACGTCTTTTCTAAGCCTGCGGCTTCGCAATCAACTCTCAATACCGCGGAGATCTTCGCCCAGCGCTCCTTCTGGGGCACCACGCTCGGCCACTTCGCCTGCAACTACCTCTTCTATTTCATGATCACCTGGCTGCCGAGCTATCTAGTCCTCGCGCGGCATCTTTCGATGGCAAGCATGATCCGCATCGCGGGACTTTACTACACCGTGGATGCCATCTCCGCCATCGGCGGCGGCTGGCTTCAGGATTTCTACATTCGCAAAGGCCACAGCTGCACCGTCGTTCGCAAAACCGCAATGGGGATCGCATTCTCGCTCGGCGCAATCGGAGTGATGGGCTGCGCGCTCGCCACTGGAGGCAGTTACTTGCCGTGGCTGATGGTTGCAGGCGTCGGCTGCGGACTGAGCGCTCCGGGCATTTATGCCTTCTGCCAGCGCATCGCAGGGACTGAAGCCGTCGGCCGCTGGTATGGTCCCCAGAACGGCTTCGCCAACTTCGCCGGGATTATCGGGCCGTCACTTACTGGCTTCGTCCTCGACCGCACCGGCAGCTTCTTCTGGCCCTTCGCCGTCACGTCAGCGATCTCTTTCATGGGCGTCATCGCCTGGGTCTTTATAGTTGGCAAGGTTGAACCGCTCCGCTGGACAGCCGTCGACAAATCTTCCGCGCAACTGACGGCACAAGCCTGACCCAGCTTGGTAAAAGCTTTGTTACCCTCTGGCAAACCGTCGTCCGCCGTACTATCATTGCCTCGCGCAACACCCAGGGCCGCAATGAAACTCTTTGGAAAAAAACTCTTCGCCAAGCAGGACGACAAAAATTTAACCGAAGCACGCGAACTGGCTACCGCGAGACTGAAACTCTACAACGCGGAACGGCAAGATCTGCCACCCGCCCAGCCACTTAAAAAATCGGCCAGCCCGCTCACCCGATTGCGATGGTGGTAAACCGTTCACCGCGGCGTCATCCTCTGCTTCAGCACATCCCGATACAGATCGCAGTACGGTTTCCGCAGCCCGGTTGACGTTCCCACGCTGCCATCCTGTTTGAACTGAACGTAAGACTCTGTTCCATCGAACTCCGGCCACTTCGGCAGCCCATCCGAGTTTGGATCACCCGTCTTCGCGAAATTCGTCCAATACCTCTCCATCAGATCGGCCAGTCGGAAGTCGACTTCCCCAAACTTACCCGCGATGTTTCCTTCCTTGGGAAAATATCCGAACACATACGGCAAATCCGCGGAATGCACCGAACCCTGCGCCTCCTGGCCGGGAATCGCATGCCGCAATTCGTATTCGTAAACCTTCTGGCGACCCGCCGTGTGCCATATCGCTTCCGTCGTCGTCGGACAGCGAAACGCCAGATCGGCAAGCCACTGATCTCCGGCGGAGCCATAAAGAAGATCAGGATTGCCCACCCCTTTATCCGCCAGCCCATACAACGCCAGCGCGCGATCCGCCAGTGTGCCGGTTACGTTGCGGATAAACTTCCGTACTTCTTCCGCATCTCCGACCATCCCGAACTCCCGCGTGGTCGTTCCGATCAGTAGCGGAATGGGCGCCTGCTCGCGCAACGCAAAAACAATTGCGGGATGCCGGGCAAGCACCCAGCCATCAAGAATTGGCCCGATCATCGGCGGCGCTTGCGGATCCTGTTTTCCCGCCACCGCCAGAAGCTCCGCCACCGATCGTGCTCTCAGGAATTCAACTTCATGCCCGGCGGTGGGCTTCAACGTCGCCACCAGTTTCGCATTCGCCTGCTCGGCCTCCGCGAGCTTCGGCAACGGAGGCCCAAGCGGCGACCCGCTCTGCGCAATCATCCGCTGGAACATCCCCGTACCGAGCGGCGAAACCATCAGATACCCGGCGTCAATCGCCCCCGCCGACTGCCCGAACACAGTCACATTCGCCGGATCGCCTCCGAACTTTGCGGCGTTTTCCTTCACCCACCGCAACGCCAGAAGCTGATCGAGCAACCCATAGTTCCCCGACGAACCATGCGGCGACTCTTTGCTGAGCTCCGCCAACGACAGAAATCCGAAAATGCCGAGCCGGTAGTTCACCGTCACCAGCACCACTCCGTGCTGCACCAGCGTGCCGTCCTTATATAAAGGACTCGACGCCGTGCCCCCGGCATTCGCCCCGCCGTGAAACCACACCATCACCGGCAACGGCGCTTTCGGCGGCCACACCGGCGTTATAACGTTCAGGAAAAGACAATCTTCTTTGCTGGTTTCCGAATCGTGCTTGTTCCAATCGCCAAGGACCGGCTGCGCGCACGGAGCGCCGAACGCGGCGGCATCGCGAACTCCAGTCCACGCTTTCGCTGGAATCGGATCGCGCCATCGCAGATCGCCGACCGGCGGCTCAGCATAGGGAATTCCCAGAAACTCCGCTCCGCCGGACGGCCTCGCGGCGCCTTTCAGTTGCCCACTCGCAACATTTACAACCAGATCATCGGCCGCGATCGCATCAGATGAGAAGAGAATTGAAACAACCAGAACGAGAACGTAAGCAAACTCACCGCACGTAACCATGTCACCCGCGCCTCTTCCAAGTGCATAACAGATCGTAACGCAACAAACCGCCGTTCATGTAAAACAACGCTCAGCCTGCGCACTCTCCGCGTCCTCGGCGGTTAAAGCTTCTGAAGTCACAGCGCGGCCGAAACCCAAACGCAGAGCTAGCCGGCAAACTCAGGACTTGGCGCGTGTTCTTCTCTGTGTTCCCGTGTCTCTGTGGTGAACAGATGTACGTGCGAGTAGCATCCGAAAATGTTCCCGCAACTGCGCGACGGCGCGATCAAACGGCTCAACGGATCCGTAAGATCGTGACAGCATGACTCCGCCTTCCATTACAACCAGCACATAAGTGGCGAGCGCATCAACATCTGTCTTCTTCGGAAGGCGGCTTTTCATCTGCAAAATGCACTCTCTTACCGCGCCGATCCACCCGCTGAAATTGTCGGCGATCAGCCTGTGTGCCGGCCGATTCTCAGGATCAATCTCAAGCGCCAGTCGCCCCAGCGGGCATCCATATTGGCAGTTCGTCTGCAGAATGCGCTCGCGATAGCCTGCCAGGATCGCAAAAATCCGCGCCAGCGGCTCATCGGTTTTTGCGAATGCAGGATTGACGATGATTGGCCGCAATCCGTGGATGTACTCCTCGAGCACCGCCCGCAGCAACGCCTCTTTACTCTCAAAAAAATGATAAAAGCTGCCGGAGTTGACGTTCGCGTGTGCCAGTAGATCGGCCATGCTGGTGCCGGCGTATCCACGCTCCCAGAAAAGGTAGCGCGCGGATTCGATCAGTCGGTCGCGGGTGGGCAGGGAAGAGGACACAAAAAATCCTTGCTGGAGCCAGACTACTGTGATTTACTTGAACGATCAACTAACTCGTGAGGGGCGCACCATGAAAGCCATCGCCGCGGTTCTGCTTGCAGTCAATGTCTTTTTCGTCGCAGCGAGCGCTGCAGAAAACCGATCGCAGCCGTCAACCGGCAAGGTCTTGCTCCTGAGCATCAGCATTCCCGCCTCACGCACCGATGTCTGGCGCGCCTTCTCGACCAGCGAGGGTCTCAGCACATGGCTCACCCCCGGCGCAGTCGTCGATCTTCGCCCCGGCGGCGAATGGACCGCCCACTATCCCGGCGGAAAAACCGGTGGCGGCACCATCCTCAGCTTCATACCGGAAAAGGAAATCGTGATCTCTGCCATGGCGCCCGAGGAATATCCCACGGTTCGCTCCACCCGTACTCACGCGCGCTTCACTTTCGAATCCTGCGGCAACAGCACGCTGGTCACGCTCGAGCAAACCGGTTGGCAGGACGGCGAAGAGTGGGACAAAGCCTACGAGCATCTCTTTCCTGGCAACGCCTATCTGCTCGCCACGCTCCATCGCCGATTCGTGAACGGCCCCCTCGACTGGGCCCAAGAGTGGGGAAGCGCAAAGAAATAACGAGGACAAACATGAACCTTCACACGCTGAACATCTGGGCCATTGTAGTTGCAGCCGCTTCCGCGTTCTTGCTTGGAACAATCT
>JBKPSP010000111.1:0-8850 GCA_046735175.1 Acidobacteriota bacterium | reverse complement strand
TTGCAGAAGCAAGCACGTCGTAGGGCACGTCGCGCGGGATGTTGTAGCGCGCCATTATCTCCTGCATTTTGCCTTCATGCTTGGCAACTCCGTCTCGGTCACGCTCGCGTCGCTCCTCCTGCCACTCGCGATATTCGTGATCGAATTTTTTCTGATCGTCCGACGAAAACCGGCCCTGAAATTCGCGGTAGTCATAGTGACGGTCGCCGCCCGTTGAGGTTGCGATTACATCGAAAGGTGTGTCCGGCGGGATGGTATAACGGGCCATTATTTCTTCCATTTTCCGTGCGTGTTTGTCGATATCGTCGCGATCGTTCTTCTGTCGCGAATCGACCCACTTTCCGTATTCTTTGTTGAATTCCCTCTGGTCGTCTGGTGAAAGGCGTCCCTGCCACTGGCCCGAGTAGCCGCGGTCGTCACGATCGTATTGGGCCCGCGTTGGGGTGACAAGCGCCAGGTTGATGGCCAGTAAAAGAGTAGCAACGCCGACAAGTGTTTTCATAGAATCCTCCGGCAAGCAAGAAGCTTCGGAATTATGAATAAGAAATTGCTTGCCAGGTTGCCGCCGATAGGCGTTTGACGGGAGCCTAGTTTTCCGGGTTACAAGCCGTAGGTCGCCTAAGGGTCTAGACGACGCTGCTGTCTGGTGTGGGGGAGGAGAATTCCCGAGTCCCGCTGGTAAGAACGAAACTCCTCGCCGAAACGCTCAAAAAGGATTTTGTCTTCCTTTTTTGCTTTCACCGTGTAGTTGATCGACATCAGAAGAAGGGATGCAAGCGCGCGCCACTCTCCCACGACGAGCGCGGTGCCGGCAATTCCAAGCAGGACTCCGAAATAAATGGGATGGCGGATCCGCGCATATGGGCCTGTGCGAATCAATCTATGCTCGGACTGGATCACCACCTTGTCACTCCAGTACTGGCCGAGATGAATGCGCGCCCAGGCCGTCACAGCCAGCCCGATGAGCGTGACCGCAAATCCAGCGGACATAATGGCGAAGCTAAGTGGCAAAAACCTATGGCCCAGAAAGCCGATTCCCGTCTTCTGCCAAAACAAGAGGGCGAACGTGAGCGCACCGATCACTAAGCGCAAGAGCCGGTAGAATCTGTACTCACCCGAGTGCGTCTCCTTGCGCGGCTCAACCCAATAAAGCGCCAACATGCTCCAGGCGAGGCCGCAGACCATGATCCAGACGGGAGAAATCGCTTGCGCTTTCAATAGCAGAAGCAGGAACGTAATCGCCAGGAACCCAAGCTTCAACTTCTGCAGGTTGGTTTCAGGCCGTGACTTTGAACTGAACGCAGGAGCAAAGACGATCCAATAGGCGCCGAACAGGGCCCAAATGTAGGCAAGCACTCTTAGCATTTCAGGATTGTTTGACCGGCTCGACCAGGACAGCGGTGCCATAAGCCAAAACTTCAGTGACGCCCTGCATGATCTCGGTGGCATCGTAGCGCGCGCCGACCACTGCGTTCCCGCCGAGTTCCGCCGCATGTTGCAGCATGAGATCGAAGGCTTCGGCGCGGGTCTTCTCGCACAGATTCGTCAAAAGCGTGATGTTGCCGCCGACCAGGGTTTGCAGGCTTGCGCCGATCGTGCCGAAGATTGAACGCGAGCGCACAACAATTCCACGTACTACGCCAAGGGTCTTTACTACGCGAAATCCGTCTAATTCAAATTGCGTGGTCACCATCGAGTGCGTAACCATTCGGCCCGAACCCGCATAACTTCCCATTGCCATGGACATTTCCTCCGCCAGTCGCTTTCAATTTACACCACTTGCCGTGTGGCGCGGGCACTCCTGTCCGCGACCTGCCCGATATAATCCAACGTTCGGGGGGAGGTCGATATCGGAGCTGGCTTTCATCCTGTTCGTTGGATTCTGGTCGTCGGCTTAGCCATTCCACTGTTTCTCCTTGTCTCGTTTTTTGCGGCGAAACTCGTCGGCAACATCGCCGCTGCACATGTCGCGGCCAAGGGAATTCGCTTCGTACTGTTTCTTGAACTCGTCGGATTGGCGCTCATAGCCGTGATCGGATTTGTGTACGAACATCGATCAGAAAAAAAAGATCGGGAGTTGTATCCGCCCAAGGGACGACTGGTGGACCTCGGCGGTTATCGTTTACACGTGTATTGCGAAGGCAAAGGTCCAACGGTCATCCTCGAATACGGGCACCAGGGAAGCTATACGGATTGGCACCGCGTTCAGTCACAGCTCGCTGAGTTCGCGCGAGTTTGCGTTTACGATCGCGGCGGATACGGCTGGAGTGATCCGAGTCCTCGATCGCGCGTGCCAAGTGTTATGGCTGAGGAACTCCACACGCTACTTCATTCCGCCGGAGTGGTCCCGCCATACATTCTCGTCGGGCACTCCTTCGGCGGGCTAAACGCGCTGATGTTTGCCCGCAAGTTCCCGAATGATGTTGCAGGCATTGTGCTGGTCGATGTGTCGTTACCCGAAAAGATGTCCCTTGGCCGTTGGCAGCACGCAGCGCGGATCCGCGTGATGCAAATGGCGGTCGCGTTTGGCCTTGCCCGCTGGCGAGGGTGGTGCGGCGAGAATGCGGCCGCGGAGATCCGGGGGTTGAAGCAGGCGATCACCTGCCGATCAGGTCTATACGAAACCTATCGTCGCGAATGGGCAAGCTTTCCTCAAAGCGCAGAGGAGATTCGTAGCATCACGAGCATCGGGTCAATTCCGCTGATGGTGATTACACGCGATCCTCATATCGGAAACTCTGTTCGAGAAGCGGAATGGAACCGTCTGCAGCGCGAACGCGTGCAGCTTTCATCCAGCTCTGAGTTTCAGATCGCAGATGGGAGCGGACACGACGTGCCAATGGATCGGCCGGATGTGATCGTGGCCGCCGTTAGGAAAATTAATGGTCTCCAATAAACGCCAGGTTAAGCTTCGGGCACCGGTGGGCAGCCGGGAAATTCAGTCAGGTAAGCGCTACCGACGTATCCTAGATATTTGATTCCGATCTCGCTGGTAAAGAATCCGTCCGCGGTCATTTTCCGCAGGAACGAAAAGAATTCAACTCCCTGGCTTAACGAGACGTCGGCAAGCGCATTTTTGCGATAGGCGATCTTGTCGAGAATTTCTTTCTGCTGCTCGGGCGCGCAGTCGAGATAAACCTTGTCGTAACCATCCACACAGGTGTTGTCCAACCACATGATGCCGCCGCCGAGGGTCTGCTGATATCGGTTATTTTCGCTGGTAAGCAGGTCGATGAACTCCGGCGCGCCTGCTTCGATTGCGCCGCCGGAATCTGCTTCGGCCGGGAAGATGGTCTGGCATAACTGCTGCAGGGTTTTGTATTGATGCGCGGAAAAGTATTTTGGCGCGTAAGCCTTGGCTGGTGACGCCGCCTTTTCAGCAGCGACCATGTGATGGGCGTGCTCGGCCGCCTGCAACGGAATCACACGCAAGACAGAGCTGGCGGCGACACCCATTCCCAGCGATTTGAGAATGCTACGTCGTGAAATGCCGTTGCTGGTGCCGTCCCTGCGGGACTCGCTCATTTTTGTCTCCCCCCAGGGCTTACGCCCTCGGCTAAAGTATTCCGCCCCTCCGGGGCTGGGCTTTGCAGAGATCTTCTCTGTCCTACACAGCGAACGATTGCCCA
The DNA here is from genome assembly GCA_046735175.1 of Acidobacteriota bacterium. Lineage (GTDB taxonomy): Bacteria > Acidobacteriota > Terriglobia > Terriglobales > Acidobacteriaceae > Gp1-AA145. Next base: position 5,221 of record JBKPSP010000111.1, on the reverse strand, counting down.
GATTGCGATGCAATGTTTGTTACACACTTACAAATGCCCTCTTCTATAAATTTCCTTTTTTTGCCTCGTCCAGCAAATACTCCGACGTTCGCCAAGTCAGCGCCATGATCGTGAGCGTCGGATTTTTATCCGGATTGCTGACGAAAGATGCCGCATCCACCACGAAGACGTTCTTCACATCGTGCGACTGGCAGAACCCATTCAACGCGGAGGTCTTCGGGTTATTTCCCATGCGCACGACGCCGAGTTCGTGGATGATTACGCCGCCGTCTTCAATGCCGTAAGCATTCGGGCCGTCAGTGGAGGTATTGGTGACGTACGTTCCGCCCGCTGCTTCGGTGATTTCGCGGAAGGTCTGTTGCATATCGCGGGCCATCTTGATCTCGTTGTCGCTCCACTGCCAATGGAACCGCAACACTGGAATTCCCCATTCGTCGACCGTGTTTGGATCGATTTCGCAGTAGCTGTGCTCGTTGGGGATCATCTCGCCGCGACCGGCGTATCCGATGTAGGTGCCGTAGACATCCTTGCACTTCTGCTTCAGGGCTGAGCCGTACCCTTCGTTGAATTCGCACACGGAATGAAATTCTCCTGCTCCGGGCAGAGTCCGGCCGCCGCCAAACTCGATGTGGTATCCGCGCAGGAATTCGTTTTTGCGATCGAATTTCCACCAGGGCATGTACATGTGCATGCCGCCGACGCCATCGTGGTTGTGCGGCGGCATTTTGGTCAACTGAGGAAAGACCCCTCCGCCGGAGCTGCCAACACTGTCGGTGAGGTAACGGCCAATCACTCCGGAAGAGTTCCCAAGTCCATCAGGAAACTGCGAAGACTTGGAATTCAGCAACAGTCGCGCGGACTCACACGCGCTGGCGCCGACGACGAACGATTTTGCATAGACCTTCTTTTCAGTCCGCGTGGCCTTATCGATATAGGAAACCGCCTCTGCCTTACCGCTTTTCCCGAGCACAATTTCGCGTGCCATCGCGCCGGTGAGGAGCGTGAACCGATTCGTCTTCTCCGCCGAAGGAATCATCACCTGGCTGGAACTGAAATTCGACGCACTGATACAGCCGCGGCCGCACTGTCCGCAGTAATGACACGCTGCCCGGCCATTGTGTGGCTGGGTAATTATCGCCAGGCGCGAAGGAATGCAGATTACGCCGATCTTGTCGCACGCCTTCTTGATGATGGTTTCGGTGCAGCGCGGCTTGGGCGGGGGAAGAAAAACTCCGTCCGGCGCACTGGAGACGTTTTCTTTTGTGCCGAAGACGCCGATGTACGATTCGACTTTGTCGTAGTAGGGCGCAACATCGTCGTAGGTGATCGGCCAGTCATCGCCCATGCCATCGGTGGAACGTGATTTGAAATCCACCGGTGCAAAACGCAGAGCGATTCGCCCCCAGTGATTGGTGCGGCCGCCGACGATGCGCGACCGAAACCAGCGAAAGCGCGAACCTGCGGCGACGGTGTATGGCTCGCCTTCGATTTCCCATGCTCCATTGGGAGCCAGGAATTCCCCGAAGTTATCGGCAGCCTTTCCCGCTACACCAATGCCGCGATGCGGGAGCTGGTAAGGCCAGACATGCTCTTTGAAATCCTTTTCCGGGTTCAACGCCGGTCCGGCCTCGAGCATGACCACACTCAGTCCGGCTTCGGCAAGGATCTTCGCGGCTGTACCTCCGGACGCACCGGAGCCGATGATGCAAACGTCGTAAAACTTGGGGGAACGGGTTACTTGGGCCATAAGATTCTGTTGTTGGTCATTGGTTGTTGGTTGTTTGGCTTAAAACTTCAACTTCTCCAGGTACGCATAACTCTTCTGGATACTTGCCATCGGATCGGACGGCTCATCGTGCTCGACGAAATAGTGCTTGATGCCCGCGAGTTGCGATTGTGCGAAGATCGCCTTCCAATCGATGACGCCGCTGCCGACCTCGGTCATCTTATCGCTCTTGTCAAAATCCTTAACATGGACAAGGGGAAAACGTCCGGGGTACTTTGCGAAATATTGCAGAGGGTCGACATGCGCCTGGTGCGCCCAGCCGAGGTCAAGTTCCATTTTCACCAGCTTTGGATCGCCCTCAGAAAGTAAAATGTCATAAGGCAGCTTGCCATCCGGCAGCGGCTTAAACTCTTCCACGTGGTTGTGATAAGCAAACTCGATGCCCGCACGGGCACTCTCTCTCCCAGCCCAGTTGAATTTATCCGCGGCCTTTTTCCAGCCATCGGAGGTCTTCGCCAACTCGCGGTCAATCGAAGGGTTCACGATGTACTTGTGGCCCAGCGTCTCGCTGGCTTCAATGACTTTCGGCCAGTTTTCCGCCGTGAGCATGTTGTAAGAAATGTGACAGGAGGGAGCGGCAAGGCCGTTTGCGTCGAGAATCTCTTTCACCCGCTTGACGGACGGATTCAGGTTGGGCAGATCGTTCAAATAGCCGGCAATTTCAACTTCCTTGTAGCCGATTTTCGCGACCCGTGCGATCGTGCCTTCGAAATCCTTCTTCAGGAGATCGCGGACCGTATACAGTTCCAGGCCGACCTTCTCGATGCGATGCTCGGCCGCCGAGGATGCGAAGCGACTCATTAGCGTGACGGCGCCTGCGGCTTCGATAAAAGTTCTGCGATTCAAAATCCCTCCATGGCTCTCGGCTCAAATCTTGATGAAGTCATCCTCTGTGAAACTCTGTGTCCTCTGTGGTCAAGAAACCCGGCTAAACCACCGAGGGCGCAGAGTTACACAGAGGAAAACTCGCCGAAGTTTAAGTTTGAACTTCGGTCAACAACTCTTCTCTGACGTTTTTCAGCACGTACAACGCCCGCTCAACACCGACTTCGCCAGATAAAATCGGGTCTTCATTCTCCACGCTGAAAATTCCTTCATAACCAACTTCCATATACGCTTGCATGATTGCTTTCCACGTGCTGGCGCTATGGCCGTAACCGACTGCGCGAAATGCATCCGAAGCAGTCTTGAGGTCCTGCTTCTCAAACACGAAATTCAGCACGCCATACTTTGAGACCTTGTCGGGATAAAGGGTGGTGTCCTTCATATGCGCATGGAAAATCGCACCTTGCTTTCCGAGCAGATGAATCACTTCGATGGGATCGCATCCCTGCCAGAACAGGTGGCTGAGATCGTTATTGGCGCCGATTTCCTCGCCGACGGCTTCACGCAATTTCAGTAGCGTCAGCGGATTGTACACGCAGAAATTCGGGTGCATTTCGAGCGCGATGCGATGGACGCCATGCTCGCGGGCATACTTCGCCGCCTGCTTCCAGTAGGGAACCAATTTCTCTTTCCACTGCCAGTCGAGAGCGGCAGCATACTCGGGAGGCCAACGATAAGTAATCCAGTTGGGATTGCTGTCGTTGGGATTGCCGCCCGGGCAACCCGAAAAACCAACGATGACCTTCACCCCAATACGCTCGGCAAGCTGTACGGTTTTCTGAAATAGCTCCCAGTCGCGCTGGGCGACGGCTTTGTCCGGGTGCACGGGATTGCCGTGGCAACTCAGGACAGCAACCTGGATGTTGTGATCAGCGAATTTTTTCTGCCATGCGCGCATCTTGACAGCGTCGGCAAGCAAATCATCGAGTGGGCAATGATGGTTATTGGGATATCCGCCGGTGCCGATCTCGGCCGCTTCGACACCCATGCTCTGATATTTCTCGACCAACTGATCGAGCGTGAGGTCGGGAAATGCGGGATCGAATACACCGATTGGAATCTTTCGCCGTGCTCCGGGGTGCATCGCCGTTCTGTCGGCCTGAGGAGAAGCCGCCGAGACAGCGACCGGTGAAGCCATCGCTCCAGCGATGACGCCGCCTGTGGTAGCCAAAAAAGTTCTGCGCGTAGAAGAGAGCGGATCGGAGTTCGACATGTGGTCCCTCGACGTGGAGTGCAGGAACCGAACATTATACGCACGATGCGAATTCCGCGAAGAGCCGAAGATTCCTGCAAAAATTCAAAGCCGCCCATTCGGGCGGCTTTGAACTCGTGGGTTGAACTCCTCAAGCGTCAGGCCGGAGGTGGCCACTACTGTATGAGGACGTTGAATGCATTTTTGATCTTTTGTTGTGGAAGCGCAATAGAGCAAAAATACTAGAATCCGGAGCCCGGCAAAAGGCCCCTTTCTTCTGTGATTTCGTAGGTTTTTTTCGCAGAAAGATCCTTGAAATCTTCAGTCCTGCCGCTCGGCCACTCAATGACAACCCGTTCGATCTTGTCCTGCTTACCAAGTCCGAATGTGATCGGCAACTCCGATTGCGACAGATAGCTCGATCCGCCGTGCACCGTTCGGGTCTGCGAACTCCCGCCGGAAACGATTCTTATCTGCGCACCGATCGCATCGCGGTTCGATTTGGTTCCCACGAGCTTGAAACGAATGCTGTGATTTCCGCCGGCCTGATCATTCCGAAAAAGATACGCCGGGCCATTATTCGTGGTCATAAGAACGTCCACATCGCCATCTCGATCGAAATCGCCTACCGCGAGCCCACGCCCGACTTTGGGAGTGTTGAAACCTCCTCCGAGCTCAGTGGAGACTTCACGAAAAGTTCCCTTGCCGTTATTCAGAAAAAATTGCGGCGCCTGTGCGTAGCCTACGTTGCGAACGTTGCGGACTGTGTCATCAATATGCCCGTTGACGGCGATCAGATCGAGTGAACCGTCGAGATCGCAATCCGCGAAAGCACAGCCAAAACCCAATGTGGTCTTCGACGGCAATCCAACACCGCTCTGAACGGCAATATCGGCCAAGTTTCCACTGCCGTCGGCGCGGTAAAGCCCGATCATCTCGTTATCAAAATTTGTAATGGCAATTCCCGGACGCCCGGAATTGTCAAAATCACCGACATCAACTCCCATGCCTGCGCGCGCCTTGCCTTCGGCGCTGAATGCGATTCCTGCCTCGACCGCGACATCCTTGAACGTGCCGTTGCGCTGATTGCGATACAACTTGTTGGGCTGGGTGTCGTTGGCCACGAGAAGATCTGGCCAGCCGTCGTGGTCATAGTCAAACATGGCGATGCCGAGCGACTTCGAACTGCTGTCGAAAATCCCACTCGATGCGGTCACATCCTCAAATGTTCCATTCCCTCGGTTGTGAAAGAGCCAACAAGTTTGCCCGACGTAGGCTTCGGGGGTGCAATAGGATTTGTGCTTACCATCGAGACTGCAAAACACATCGTGCTCCGGCGCCCACTTCACGTAGTTGCA
>JBKPSP010000110.1:0-12961 GCA_046735175.1 Acidobacteriota bacterium | reverse complement strand
GTATGGTGTAACTCTGTCGTGGTTTTTGCACGGTTCGGATACACCGGGCTCGGATGTCCTCCACTCGCTCGAGCAGTGGGGACACGGAAAAGCGCTGGACGAAGTTGTTCGCCTGGTTCGAATCACCCGGCCGGAAGTGATTTTCACCTGGATGCCGAACTACGTTGTAGGTGAGAATCACGACGATCATCAAGCTGCGGGCGTGCTGGCTACCGAAGCGTTCGATTCAGCCGCGGATCCCCTGACATTTCCCGAGCAAATGGAAGCTCCCCGCAACCGGTTCGGCATCAATAACTACGGAGAAGGTCTTCGCCCCTGGCAGGCCAAAAAGATCTATTACTTCTCCGACGCCACACACTCTGAGTTTTATAATGGTAACGGCCCTGAGCTTCCTACCAACGAATTTTCGCCGTCCCGAAAAATTCCATACTCGCGCGTCGCCGCCGAAGCCTGGAGCTTTTACAAGACCCAGAACGACTTCACGGACGCTCAACTGAAAGAGTTCACCGAAGCGCCAGTACGTTTGATCCTGGGCAAGTCGCTCGTAGGTGGAAGCGCGACCGGCGACATATTCGAAGGAATTTCTCCTGGGCCAATCGCTTATGCGAAACCTCGTGGCTATGACGCGCCGCAGGAGAAGCTTGCTTTCGAACTGGGCGGACCTTGGGCCTTTTATCACGCGTTCTGGAGCGCGCACGGCATTGAGCATCTGGCCAATTTATTTTCGCCGGAGGCGCAAGCGGCGCCCGGCGAACCGTTGTGGGTTCCGCTTCTGATTCGCAACGATACCGGCTCCCCGCAGCAGATCGAGGTTCACGCAACCTTGCCGTCCGGCTGGAGCCAGGAGCCCAACGCCACTACTTACACGGTCGCGGCGCACGATTCCTACGCAATCCAGCTTGCGGTGAAGGCGCCGGCTTCACAAAAAGGAAGTTGGCAGACCCTGAGTTGGAATGCGACGAATGGTGGAAAAAGCCTGGGGACAGTGACGTTGCGAGTTGATGTTGAAGGCAACTACCTCCCGCAATAGAAGCGTGAACTAAGAGCTTTTCTTCAACAGGCGATCAAGCTTGAATTCAGCCGGGGGCTTCTTCACCTCCAGCACCGCGTCACGCACCATCTCGCCCATGGCCGGCCCATGTTTGAAGCCGTGACCCGAGCCTCCACCGACAATCCACACGTTCCCTGCCTCGGGGTGTCGATCCAGGATGAAATTCTGATCGCTAGAGTTTTCGTACTGGCATACCCTGCTTTCGACAAGCGGCGCGTTAGCAAGATCGGGGAAGCGCAGCTTTAGGTAAGCCCGTGCGGCCGCCAAACCTTCTTCGGAAATCTTGCGTTCCATGTTCGTGGGATCAACCGTAGCGCCACGCATATCGTCGGCGATCTTGAATCCGCGCCAGTGGTTCCCCGGAATGCCATAGAACCAGTGCTTGCCGGCAAATCCTGGTAGCTCTCGTTGACCATCGTCACTCCAGACTGGCAATTGCGCATCGGTGAAGCGCGGGTCGCCACCCTGAGTGCCGAAGAAGAATACTTCCTGCCGGGTGGGAGTGATTGCAGCATTCAGGAAAGGAAAGATCTTTCCGAGCCATGGGCCGCAGGCGAAAACATAGATATCGGCACTCAGCGCCTCACCCGACCCGAGCTTGATCGCGCGCATGCGATGCGACGCCATCTCTCCCGGGGCGACTTCAGCCTGCCGATATTCTCCACCTGCTCGGATAAATGCGTTCAACACCGCTTCGCAGCCGCGCCGCGCCGCGAGATATCCTGACGCCGGCTCGTACACCGCCCATGAAATGCCGTCGTAGTTGATCTGCGGCCACCGTTTCGCGCATTCCGACGCTTGCAATTTTTCGAATCGTACTCCTGCCTCGCTCAACAGAGGTAGGGAAGCGCGTTCGAACGAATCATCAGCTCCGGCCATCCACAGCACGCCGCTGCGGAAAAACAGCTGTAAGTTCCAGTGCTGTTCGTACTCCTGCCACATCTTCAACGCGCGCGCAGCCATTTGCGTGTAAATGCGGCCCGGTCCGTACGTCGCGCGAATAATGCGCGTCTCACCACCCGAACTCGCCCGCGAATTCCCCGGACCCCACGCATCCAGCGACGTGACTTGCAAGCCTTTCTCAAGCAGTTGGAGCGCGGTCCATCCCCCGAACGCCCCTGCGCCGACCACGATTACGGATGGTTGCCCGGATTTTGCGAGTGCCCGTGATCCCATCAGACAAGCCCCAGTAAGCGCCGTGCTCTTTAAGAAGGTGCGACGCGAAGTTTTCAACAACTTAGAAGACATACGCATTCAGCAACGGTCAACTCGCCTTCAAAGGCCAGGTTATCTGCCCACCGCGGCTCAAAGCCAGGTTGGCGATGTGTCCCGCGGCTGCAGCCGCCACGCCGGTTTCAACCGGAGCGTTAGGCTCCTTGCGGCTCTTGACGCAATCAAAGAAGTTCTCGATGTGATCGATCGTGCCGTCGCGATAACTCGTGGCGCTCAGCACGGGGTTGTGATCGCGCTGGGCCCCCTCGCGGTGCACGGTGAACCCGCCGCGATTCAACTTCAGCGTGGCGTCGGTCCCGCGGAACTCAAGTCCGCCGTCGTCAATCGACGAACTCATCATGCCTTCATAGATAACATCGAACCCGGGATAACGAAGGGCCGCCTGCAAGGTGTCAGGGCAATCCCACTGCTCGAAGATGTATTTGCCGGCGAGCATCTGCGCGCGCTTTGGCTGATCGGCCTTCATAGCCCAGTGCACGATGTCGATCCAGTGTGTGAACAAGTCGGTCATCGCGCCGCCGCCGAAATTCCAGAACCAGCGCCAGTGAAAGAATTTCTCTTCCAGGTAGGGCTGATCGGGCGCGGAGCCGAGCCAGGCTTTCCAGTCAAGCGCTTGTGGATCGACGGGCTTTTTTGGCCAATCTCGCTGATAGTTTTGCCACCAATAGGTCCGCACCTGCACAACTCGTCCCAAACTGCCCGCCTGAATCAGGTCGACTGCATCACGGAAATGCGCCCAACTGCGCTGCTGCATCCCACACTGCAGAATCTGTTTGCCTGATCGGACCGCGCGCGTGAGCATCGCGCCTTCCTCGAGCGTGTGCGTGACCGGCTTCTCCAGATAAACATCTTTGCCCGCTTTCAGCGAATCCACGGCCATGACAACGTGCCAGTGGTCGGGCGAAGCGATGATCACGGCATCGAGTTGTTTGTCGAGCACCTCACGATAGTCGAGGTGCGTCGTGGCCAGTCCGTTGGAACGCTCTTTCACTGCATCGCGATGAGGTCCGTACGCGTCGCTGACGGCGACGATTTGATACGGCCCTACGCTTTCTGCGGCGTCCAACAGGCCTTTCATCCTTCGGCCGGCACCGATGACACCCAATCGAATCGTATCGTTTGCGCCGAGAACGCGGGTTGAAGCCAGGGCGGTGAGTCCGGTGGTGATGAGAAAGCTGCGACGAGTGGGCATGCTGAGAGTATCCTCCGGAATGTTGCGGTGACAATCTTAACTTTTGCCGCTGATTATCGAAAGAAGTTTCGCAGGAATTCGCCCCGAATTCCGTGAGCGAGCGGGGAAGATTCGGTGTATGCTGACCGCCATGCGAATCGTAACGGTAACAGCAATTGCAGTTGCTGGCATGGTTTTACAGGCATTTTGTTTGAATGCACAGCAGAGCGAAACGCCTGCCCCTAAGCCGAAACCCGAAGAGACGGAACTGTGGAGTCCTGTTCCTCGCGTGGTCACGCCCGGTTCGGACTGCGGTGCGGCACCATCCGACGCCATCGTCTTATTCGATGGGAAGAACCTGGAGGAATGGGTCTCCTCGAAAGACAAATCGCCGGCCCAGTGGACCGTCGCCGAGGGCGTGATCACGGTAAACAAATCCGCCGGCAATATTGAAACCAGGCGAAAGTTTACAGACTACCAACTGCACCTTGAGTGGCGAGTTCCTGAAAATGTGACCGGAAGCGGCCAGGCCCGTGGAAACAGCGGCGTGTTTCTCGCCGCGACCGGTACCGAAGACGGCGGCTACGAACTTCAGGTGCTCGACTCATACAACAATCAAACCTACGTGAACGGGATGGCGGGCAGCATCTACAAGCAGGCAATTCCGTTTGTGAATCCAACTCGCAAGCCGGGACAATGGCAAACCTACGATGTTGCCTGGCAGGCTCCAATATTCAATCCTGACGGAACACTCAAGACTCCCGCCTATGTGACTGTGTTCTTCAACGGAGTGCTGGTGCAGAATCATTTCGCAGTGAAGGGAGAAACACGCTACAACGGCCAGCCCTACTACAAAGCGCACGGCGCTACGCCCATCATGCTGCAGGCGCATGGCGACCCAAGCCCACCGATCAGCTTCCGCAACATTTGGGTCCGTGAACTAGCGGGTCCACAGTAACCCATGTTGGTTCAGAGAGGGAAATGATCCCCGATTCATCAGCCGCTCTTCGTCGCCTTAGTGCGAGGATCGGGAAGGCTCGGTATCGTCCCTCTAGCCGCGTAGTGCTAAGATCGTGAGTCGTTTCCAAGGGTATGTACCAGCCCGAAGCTTATTGGATCGCACTGCTTTTCATGGTCACCAGCATGATGTGCTGGGGTTCTTGGGCCAACACCATGAAGCTCACTCCCGGGTGGCCTTTCCCTCTCTTCTATTGGGATTACGTGATCGGAATCATCTTGGGCAGCTTGCTGTGGGGAATCACTCTTGGCGCTCACGGACAGGCCGGGCTCTCCTTTTTGGCGGATATCGGCCAGGCGGACTCAACCCACATAATTTTCGCGCTGCTCGGCGGTGCGGTCTTCAACGTCGCAAACCTTCTCCTGGTTGCGGCGATTGACATTGCCGGCCTCGCAGTCGCATTTCCTATTGGGATAGGCCTCGCGCTGGTCGTCGGTGTGCTCCTGAATTTCGTGATTTCTCCGCAGGGTAATCCGCTGCTTCTCTTTGGTGGAGTCCTTCTGGTACTGATTGCAATTGTCCTCGATGCCCTCGCCTACCGTAGGCGTGAGAGCACGCAATCGAAATTGAGCGCCCGCGGCATCCAACTGAGCGTCGCGTGCGGCGTGCTGATGGGGGTCTTTTATCCCCTGGTTGCGAAAGCGATTCGCGGAGAACATTCACTTGGACCTTATGCCATTGCCTTCTTTTTCGCCCTTGGAACGGCCCTGTGCACCATTCCGGTGAACTATTTCCTCATGTGTAAGCCACTGACCGGCGGATCTCCGGTCTCAATGGCCGATTACTTTCACGGAAAAACCTTATGGCATTGGTGGGCAATTCTAGGCGGGATGATCTGGTGTACTGGCGCGGTCTTCAACTTCGTGGCCTCGCATGCCCAAATCATCGGACCGGCGATCTCCTATGCCATCGGCCAGGGTGCCACGATGGTTTCTGCGATCTGGGGTGTATTCGTCTGGCGCGAGTTTGCCAATGCTCCGGCCCCTGCCCGCAAACTGATTCCCTTGATGTTCGTATTTTTCCTTGCTGGGCTCATTGCGGTCGCAGTTGCGCCGATCGTTGGGACTTGACTGAGTCATTCTCAGCGGGGTCCAGCAACCAGCAACTCGCCATGATCAACTGGCTACTTCGGCGGAGCGAACAGTGAAACGCGTTGTTGTTGTGGGCAGCATAAACCTCGACCTTGTCGCGTTTGCTCCGTCCATTGCGCGCGCGGGCGAAACGCGTGCCGGTTCGACGTTTCAGACATTCCCCGGAGGTAAAGGGGCCAATCAAGCAGTGGCCGCCGCGCGGGTAGGCGCTTCTGTGAGCATGGTGGGGAAGGTTGGAAGTGATGCATTCGGCGAACAGCTCAGGGCGAACCTGCAGAGCTCGGGAGTCGATATAGAGGCGGTTGCGGTTGCCCCGGGACCTTCCGGCGTTGCGCTGATCACGACCGACCAACAGGGGCAGAACGCCATCACGGTGATCGCCGGAGCTAACGGGTTGGTAGTTCCGGCCGATTTGGATCAAAACATCGATGTGATTCGGGGCGCCGCCGTCCTACTGTCCCAACTTGAACTTCCCCTTGAAACCGTCATTTACCTCAGCGACATTGCCCGAAGAGAGCATATTCCACTCGTACTCGACCCAGCTCCCGCAAGTCCTGTGCCTTCCGCGCTGCTTAATAATGTTGCGTGGCTGACTCCAAACGAAACCGAAGCATGTTCACTTCTCGGCGATGCGGGCCAACAGATCTCCGACGATGATGTGCCGCGCTTTGCTGAAGCCCTGCTGAAACTCGGGAGCCGCAATGTGATACTGAAGCTCGGGGGCCGAGGTTGCTTTCTCGCTTTGTCGGACGGAACTCGGGAGCGAATTCCAGCTTACCCGGTTCGTGCCGTGGACAGCACAGCAGCCGGCGATGCCTTCAATGGGGCCTTTGCTGCGGCGCTCCTCGACGGGAGATCACCGATCGAGAGTGCGCGCTATGCGTCAGCTGTCGCGGCCATATCCGTTACACGCAATGGAGCACAACCTTCTATGCCCACCCGTGCCGAGGTGGAGCAGTTCTTAGGTCAAGAATTAGCCGCCGGTTGAGAAACCTATATCGCGACATTCCCGCGGCTCCTGTCGAAACGCCGCAACGATTTTGCTTGTATCATGTCTAGCTCGGTCTCGCTCGTCATCCAGCCGGCCGATGCCCCAGCACAACCCTGAGGAGGTGCGATGTCTCACATTGATGTGCCGTTATCGCGCTCGGGATTCGGCCAAACCCGACGCGCGGATAATTGGTGGGTGCAGCCGCTGGTCGTGTTCCTTGGGCTTTCAGCTTTTATTGTCTACTCGACCTGGGCGGGATTGCAGGGACAGCACTTCAGGTTTGGTCCTTATTTGTCTCCTTTTTATTCTCCGGAATTATTTGGCACCTCGCCGGAGGCCTGGTTCGGCAAGAACCCACCGTGGATGCCTGCCTGGATCACCGCAGCCATGCTGATCCTGTGGGCGCCCGGCGGATTTCGCGTGACCTGCTACTACTACCGCGGCGCATATTACAAAGCCTTTTGGGCGGATCCGCCTTCGTGCACCGTTGGTGAGCCTCGCAAGACCTATCTGGGTGAACGAACGTTCCCGTTGATCATTCAAAATATCCATCGCTACTTTTTGTACATCGCTCTGATTTTCATCGTGCTTCTAGCCCGCGATGCTTATAACGCGTTTTGGTTCGACGGCCATTTCGGGATTCACGTCGGCACACTCGTTCTGCTGACGAACGTTGTACTCCTGAGTTGCTACACATTCGGTTGCCACTCTCTTCGCCATATCGTTGGCGGTTTCCGCGATCGCTTGGCCGGGGCGCCCACCCGCAAGAATGTTTACAACTGCGTGAGTTGCCTCAATCGCCGTCACATGCTGTTTGCCTGGTGCAGTCTGTGCAGCGTGGGTTTTGCCGATCTCTACGTGCGTCTGTGCTCGATGGGCATCTGGACGGACTGGAGGATCGTCTAGTGGCCGAATACATCACGCATGAGCACGATGTCCTGATCATCGGAGCTGGCGGTGCTGGTCTGCGCGCCGCGGTTGAGGCGTCAGCCGCCGGCGTTCGCGTTGCTGTGGTCACGAAGTCTCTTCTCGGCAAGGCCCACACGGTGATGGCAGAAGGCGGCATCGCCGCCGCCATGGCCAACGTTGATGACCGCGACAGTTGGCGCGTCCACTTCGCTGACACCATGCGCGGAGGCCAATATCTCAACAACTGGCGGATGGCGGAGCTTCATGCCAAGGAAGCTCCCGCGCGTGTTCGTGAACTCGAAGCCTGGGGCGCGCTGTTTGACCGCACCAGCGACGGACGAATTCTGCAGCGAAATTTCGGCGGGCATCGCTATCCCCGCCTTGCCCACGTCGGCGATCGTACCGGCCTTGAGATGATTCGCACTTTGCAGGATCACGGAATCCATCTCGGCCTCGACGTTTTCATGGAGTACACGATCGTGCGCCTGCTGAAAGACGGAGATCGCATCGCAGGCGCGTTTGGCTACGACCGCGAGCGCGGAAGATTTCATGTGTTCCGCGCCAAAGCCGTTGTGCTCGCAACAGGAGGCATTGGTCGCGCTTTCAAGATCACCAGCAACAGTTGGGAGTACACCGGCGACGGCCATTCGCTCGCATATCATGCTGGCGCCGCGCTCATGGATATGGAATTTGTTCAGTTCCATCCCACCGGAATGATCTGGCCGCCGAGTGTACGAGGAATTCTGGTGACCGAAGGCGTGCGCGGCGAAGGGGGCGTCCTGCGCAACCGCGACGGCGAGCGCTTCATGTTCAAGGACATTCCGCCGCTCTACGCAAACCAGACCGCAACTTCCGAAGAAGAGGGCTGGCGCTATACGCAAGGCGACAAGAACGCAAAACGCCCACCAGAGTTGCTGACCCGCGATCACGTCGCGCGCTGCATCCGTCGTGAGGTGCGGGAAGGGCGGGGAAGCCCGCATGGCGGCGTCTTCCTCGACATCTCCTGGATCAAAGAAAAGCTTCCCAATGCGCCGGAGCATATAAAGAAGAAGCTGCCCAGCATGTATCACCAGTTCAAGCAGCTTGCCGACATCGATATCACGCAGGAGCCGATGGAAATTGGCCCGACCACGCACTATATGATGGGCGGCGTCAAAGTCGATCCGGACTCGCAGATGTCGGATGTACCCGGACTCTTTGCCGCAGGTGAATGCGGCGCGGGACTGCATGGCGCAAACCGCCTAGGCGGGAACTCGCTCTCCGATCTCTTAGTTTTCGGCCAGCGTGCTGGAGAGTACGCTGCGCGCTACGCCAAGGACAATGCGCTCGGTACAGTCAATGCAGCAGATCTCGCCTCGGCTGAAAAGTGGTCGCTCGCACCCTTCGATCGCAAAGGCACCGACAACCCGTATGCGGTGCAACACATCTTGCAGGGCGTCATGCAGGACCTGGTCGGAATCGTGCGACAGGAAGGCGAGATGCAGCAGGCACTAGAGCGAATCCGGGAGTTAAAGGCGCGCAGCGAGCAGGCTGCAGCCGACGGAAATCGCGAATACAACGCCGGCTGGCACACGGCGCTTGATCTCCACAATCTCTTGACTGTGTCTGAGATCGTTACACGAGCGGCCATCGAACGCAAAGAGAGCCGCGGAGCGCACTTCCGCGATGATTTCCCCAACAAGGATGAGCAATTCGGAAAATTCAACATCGTGGCGCGAAAAGGTACGAATGGCGAAGTGCAGCTCACGCGCGAAACGATTCCACCGATGCGTGACGACCTGCGGCAGGTTATCGAGGAGATGAAGTAATGGCGACGGCAACATTCCGCATTTGGCGCGGCGAGAAGGGCCAGGGCAAATTTCAGGACTACACCACCGAAGTTTCGGGCGGCATGGTGGTCCTCGACGCCGTTCATCAGATTCAGGCGGAGCAGGCCGGCGATCTTGCGGTTCGCTGGAATTGCAAAGCAGGGAAGTGCGGCTCATGCTCGGCGGAAATAAACGGCATGCCGAAGCTGATGTGCATGACGCGGCTGAACAGCATTCCGATTGATAAACCCGTGACCGTAGAGCCGATGAAGGCCTTTCCCCACATGAAGGACCTGGTCACTGATGTTTCGTGGAATTACGAAGTCAAGAAACAAATCCCAAAATTCAAGCCGCGTAAGCCCGACGCCGAAGACGGAACCTGGCGCATCGCGCAGGAAGATGTTGAGCGCGTGCAGGAGTTCCGCAAGTGCATCGAATGTTATCTCTGCCAGGACGTCTGCCACGTCCTGCGCGACCACCACATGCACGATCAGTTCATCGGCCCGCGCTTCCTTACTTATGCGGCTGCGCTGGAGATGCACCCGCTTGATGTCGAAGATCGGGTGCCACAGTTGCGCAAGCAATTCGGCATCGGCTTGTGCAACATCACCAAGTGCTGCACCAAGGTTTGCCCCGAGAGTATTACGATTACCGACAATGCGATCATCCCCTTGAAGGAGCGCGTGGTTGACCGCTTCTTCGATCCAGTTTCGAAGATGTTTCGGATATTCAGCAATTCGCAGAGATAGGAATTGAATGGGCGTGGCGCCGGTTGGACACAGAGACACAGAGAAAACTTGAAGTTCCCGGTGCCCCTGTGACCTTGTGGTGGGTAGAATTTTCAGGAGGCCCTATGCAGTTCGAACTCAAAACCATTTCAGTCGAGAGCATTCCCGAAGCGCTGGCCAAGGTGGAGCGCTACCGGTTGCTCAATGAGCCTTTGCTCGCCGAAAGCATTTGCCTCGACATTCTGGCCGTCGCCCCTGATGACCAGCAGGCGCTGATCTCGCTGCTTCTGACACGTACCGATCAATTTCACACCAACGTAAATGCGAAGACTGCCCAGGAACTTCTCCCCCAGATCAAGGGTGAGTATGAGCAGGCCTATTACGCCGGGATCGTGTGGGAGCGGCTTGGGCAGGCCCGCCTTCGCCAGGGCGGTGCGGATTCTGGGGCTTCGGTATATCACTCACTACGAGAAGCCATGGAAAATTACGAGCGGGCGATGAAATTCGCTCCTACGGGAAACGATGATGCGATTCTGCGCTGGAATACCTGCGCGCGCATGATTATGGAAAACCCCGAGATTCAGCCCCGGCCGGAAGCCGATGCCCACGCATGGGCCCACGATGAGGCCGGCTCCAGAATCGCGGACGCGTAAGCCCAACTCTTATGAATCGTCGCGAATTCGGACGTAACTTAGCCGGAACAATGGTCGTAGCAGGAACGACGCTGGCCCGGCCGCAAACCACCCACGAGGGGACGGCCTCCGCACCCTTCGATGTTTCAGTAATGCTGTGGACTGTCTTCCGTGATCTCCCATTCGAAACGCGGCTGGAGAAAGTTGCCACAGCGGGCTATCGGAACGTCGAACTGGTTGGGGAGTATGAGCACTGGAGCGATGCTGACTTCGATCGCGTCAACGCCAAGCGCAAACAACTCGGCATCACGTTTGACTGCACTGCGGGTCTGAAGCACAGCCTTTGTAATCCTGCCGAAAGGGACGCGCTGATCTCCGAGTGGCGCCGCACCATCGCCATCATGGAGCGGCTCGATTGTCCGGCGATGATTTTTCTTTCGGGAAATATCGTTCCCGGCATGACGATGGAAGCACAACAGCACAGTTGTGTGGACGGTCTGAAAGCCGCCGTCGCGCTGGTGGAAGGAAAGAAAATCAACAGCCGGCCGGTGCGCCTGCTGCTGGAAAACATCGATCCTGAAGAAAATCCCAAGTATTTCCTGACTTCGGTTGCGCGTGGATTCGAAATTGTAAAAGCCGTCAATCATCCGCAAGTACAATTTCTGTACGACTTCTTCCATGAGCAAATCTCCGAAGGAAACCTGATCGAGAAACTGGAGAAGAACATCCAGCACGTCGGACTGGTCCACGTTGCCGATGTTCCCGGCCGCCACGAACCTGGCACGGGCGAGATCAATTACGAAAACATTTTTCGCAAGCTTCGAGAGCTCAATTACAAGGAAATAGTCGCCATGGAATTTCTTCCTACTGGCGACGTGGTTTCACAACTACGCGCCGCGCGTGAGATGGCGTTGCGGGCAGGCACTCCACAAACCTAGCGATCGCGCCTTCAGCCGCTTGACATTCGCAATCCGACCCGGTCTTCCACAGCCTTACACACGTCTTGCACCACTTGCGCTGCAATGTTGTCAGAAAAGGTTCCTGCTGGCGCACTTTTTCAGTTGCGGTCACGCCATTGCCTCCCGATAATACGCGTTAGAATTGCATTCAGACGTGTACCGATACAGTCGAGAAGACCTTCTGCGAATTTTGCGCGTTACCTCCCGGCAGCTGGCCGCCTGGGAGAAAGCCGACCTGCTTGCGTCCGCCGAGACTTATACGTTTTTCGATCTCCTGCAGGTGAAAAAAGTCCGCGACCTGTGCGCTAGGCATGTCCGCCCGGTAGAAATCCGCCAGTCACTTGCGGCCATGCAGAAGCAGGCCGCGGGAATGGAGAATCCTCTCCTCGAAGCCAGCGCATTCAGCGCCGGGCATCACCGAGTCGGTTTTCGCCACGAGGGCAGGCTGCTTGAGCCAATCGCCGGGCAGTTCATGTTTGATTTCTCTCCCGAAGAAAAGGTGGTCGCCAGTGTTCCGGTGACCCGGCCTCCGTCAGCTCCGGATCAGCCGGTTCCTGTGGATGTCGCCGAGCTTTTTTCCCGTGGAGTCGCCCTCGAGGAAGATCCGCGAAATCAGCTGCAAGCGATCGCCACCTACGAGCGTGTTCTTGAACTGGACCCCGACCATGCTGCCGCTCACATCAATCTCGGCACCCTCTATTACAACCGTCAGGACTACAAGGCGGCCGAGGAACACTACCGGCGCGCGCTGAGCATTGATCCCAAATATGCGTTGGCACATTTCGATCTGGGTAATGTGCTCGATGAGACCGGGCGTGTATCCGAAGCGATTCAGACTTACTTGAACGCGCTGCAATTGGCGCCCACTTACGCCGACGCCCACTACAACCTTGCGCTTGCATACGAGAAGATGAAAGAACCACGTAAGGCCTTGAAGCACTGGCAAGCCTACGTCAGGCTCGATGCAACCGGGCCCTGGTCAGTTCATGCGCGCACTCAGATCAAGCGAATTCTAAAAACCGACCCTCTGAAAATCGTCCACGGCGGCAACACAGCCGCGTCGTAACTCCTCCGCTCTCCAGTGCTAGAATTCAGTGTTCTCCGGAGTCCTCCATGCCTGAAACTGCATTGCTTTCTGCCCCAACTCCCCTAACATCGCTGACCGAGGACGAAATCCTGTTTCGAGACAACGTCCGCCAGTTTGCGGAAGAAAAAGTCCGCCCACTTGCCAAAGAGATGGACGAAAAAGGCGTCTTCGACAAGCGACTGATCGAGCAATTCTTCCAGCTCGGACTGATGGGAATCGAAATTCCAGAACAATTTGGCGGTGCAGGCGGCAAATTCTTCGAGGCGATTCTGGCCGTCGAGGA
>JBKPSP010000109.1:0-11671 GCA_046735175.1 Acidobacteriota bacterium | reverse complement strand
CAAGCGTTGTGTTGCGCGGATCGAAGCAATGCACCATAGCGCACTGAGCGAAGTCTCCGTCGGGAGCGGAGTACGGCTTGCCTAGATAAAGCTCGTGCAAGGCATCGCGGACCACGAGCGAGCGATGCTCGGGATCAGGCTTGCTGAACTCGGAGTCGAGGCGCTCGATCCATTCCAGAAAGAGCTTTTCCGCTCCCGGCGTCGGCTTGAGATTTCGGTATTCGTATCGCGGCATGTTTGGCCTCGCTGCAAATGGTCAAAAATAACACAGCAGGTCGTGATCGTGGATCGTGGACTTCGCTAAAACGGTCTCGTTCTCTGCGAACTCCAGGTTTTCTCGGCGATCTTTGCCGTCAAAAGCTTTTAACCGCAGAGAGCGCAGAGAAAAGCCGCCGAGTTCGCAAAGAAACATCCTCGCGCTCATGAATGAGCACTAAGGGTTGCTTATTTCTGAACGATCGTCAGCTGATGCTCGCCCACCAAAGCTGAATCGATCCGGTCAGGCAGGGCAAACTGAGAGTCAATCCCGATCTGCGGGTTTTTTGGGGTCAGAAATTTTTCCACGAACAATTCGAGAATGAAATGCGGCACCTCGACGCCGTCGAGCGAGACGGTATTCGTGTGAACATGGCCAGTTCTCGCTTTCCCGTACCCGTGCGCAGTCACAACAACCTCGTGCACGCCGCTGAACATTCCAAGAAGCGGATTTGACGAATGTGTTCCCTCGCGGACCTTATCGAAATCCACCTGCGCAGTCCCTGTAATCACCCCCGCCGAACCGACGACCCGCACCGAGTTCACGCCCTCCGGCAGCTTCACGTTGTCGGACGCGATGTAGGCGTTCACTTCCTTCTCGGTAAGAACAGTTGGAGTCTGGTCCGGGCGGGCTGCAGCGCCGTTTGCCTCGATGTGACGCAGCTTCTTCTCGGCACTGACAAATTCTGGAAAACTGGCCGCCGAGCAGAGAAGCGACAAGCAGGCCAGCAGAACTATCGAGGTGAGTCTCTTCACGGCTTCAAAGAGGCGCGGGCCGAGGTGGCTGCGAACTGCGAAACACGGGTCCGGGTCAGAGTGCCTGAGATGTCGTATCCGGGAGCTCCTTCATTCACCATCTTCAGATTGAGTGCGCCACTCACCGATGCCGTCCCGCTCACAGTATAAATGCCGTCTGGAGCAGTAAGTTTCGCGTCGTCAAAAGAAAAGTCGCCGTCCTTGAGGCTTAATTCTCCTTCAAAGGACTTGACCCGAAGCGGGCCGCCCTTGCTGGTCAGCACGACTCGAGGAAAGCCTGCGTCTTTCAGGGCAAAGGTCGCACTCAAGCCGGCGTTGGCGATCACGTCCTGCAACCCCCATCCTTCGCTCTTGAACTCATAGCGCGCCGATCCCGCGCCTTCAATCCAATTGTTTCGCATGAGGTCGGAAAGCTGCTCGAGCGCCACACCCTCAATGTCGCCGTTTCCCGCATACTGCGGCGGCTTGGAGGAGAAGTCAGCCGTCCAGTCTCCGCTGACCCACCCACCCACAACCGCACAGCGGAATCCGGTAAGCGTGAGCGTCCCCTGATCGAGCGACAGATCGGCAGAAAACTGGTCTGCAGTTGCCGTCCCCAGCGCGAGTTTTTCGATCGAAAGTTTTCCGACGGCGCGGGCCTGCAACAGATAAGGAACCGCTTTATCGCCGAAAGAAAGCAGCTTGTACCAGGTCTGCTTCCGCGCTGCGGGATTTAACAAGTTATTAAGCGACGCCGCACTGACTTCGGCGGCGTGAACATTGAACTGCAATGTGCAATCTTTCGGAGTTGCGCAAGGGCGCGGAATTAGCATGGAGCCGCGCCACTGCATGCCGCCCGCCACAGCACTGATGTTTTGCACGCGCACCGAATCGCTGCCCAGCGACAGATTGGCGGTGCGAATTTCGAGCGGCGCATTCAATCCTCGTACCTGGGCGCGAACGGTGCGCAGTTGCGCGGAGCCGGTTACCGGTGAATGACTGCCAGTCCAATCTCCCGTCAGCGCGAGATCCACTGTCGATGCGCCTTCAGCCGCTACCGTGGGAACAGGCACGCCGAATGCAGAAGCAAACTGCAGTAAGCGAGGGACATTCGCCTCGCCTCGAACCGATGCCGTGTAACCCGTAAGCGACATAGCAGCCCGCGCCTGTACCGTAGGGGAACGTCCGAGCGCGAGGTCAACAGGTCCAAGCTTTACTTCTGGCTTCGCGCCTGGAACAAGACTAAAGGGGACACGATCGAGCAGAAATGGAGATCCGCTCCCGGGAACGATCGCCAGGTTGACCACTTCTCCATCGCCCCGCCAGGTAACCGGCTCGCTTGCTGCGGTTCGTCCGATCTCGATCGAGGAATTTATCAAGCCTTTGACATTCAGGTTTTGAGGCACGGAAGGTGCGATGTGCTGCAGCACACTGACGAGCGACTGCGCAGGCACTTGGTTGGCGGTGAGCGTGAACCCGTAGCTGGAGAAACCAGGGCCTTGCGCTGCGCCTTTCAGTTCGAGATTTCCGGCGCCCACAGCTGAGGAGCAGTCAACGTCTGTAAAACTGTTGCCGGGCAGGTTGAACAGCGCGATGCAATGTGACGCAATCGGCAGAGCTTCATCGTTGAAAATATCGTAGCGGCCGAGATCGTCCACTGAGGCATCAGCGACGATCTTCAGGTCTTTCGAAGTGCCGGAAAGCGCGCCAGAGATCAGTACTCCTCCGCGCCAGCCTTTGTCCTCTCCGGAAATGAGCTTCGAGATTTGGCCTGCCTGCGCCTGCTTCCATTGAAAGGTAGCCGCAATAGGAGTTTCGGATGCGGGGCCGCGTCGCCATGATCCACTGATGTTAATAACCCCGGTGTCGGTCAGATTCGCATCCGTGCGGATGGGACGTGCTTTTAACCGCAGACCCCAAATTGCCTCCGATTCCTGCCACAGTGCGAACTCAGCATCGGTCAGAGCGAAGTGTGTCTTCTCGTTACCGATTTTGACATTCACCCGCGCGTGCGAAGCCTCGATATAAGGAAACTCCGGACGGGATTCGCGGTAGCCTGATCCGGTTGGAGCAGTGGTGATCTGGGAAGTCCTCTGCAACAGATCTTCCATGCTCCATCTGCTGTCGGCATCGCGAGTCAGATTCAGGCTGGCATCGTTAAGCGACAGATTTGATACTTCAAACCTCCCGCGCGCCAGCGATATCAGGCGCAAAGTCGCGGTCACCTCCTGGGCACGCACCAGAGGTTCGGACCCGTATGCCGGATCGTCATAAATGAGGAAGTCATCCAATTCGAATCCGAGTCGCGGCAAAAAGCGGAGATGCACCGATCCGATCTGGACGCGCTTGCCGATGGCAAGACTTATGGAATTCGAGATTCTCCAACGCAGGCGTCCAGCGCCCGGCCGCGCAACCAGAAGCGCGATGAGGATCACTGTGATCGCAACCAGACCGCGCCACGAAAACGACTTGAGCAAAAGGCGTTTCACTTCACCGCCTTCAGCGTACGGCTCCAGCGGGTTTCGTCGAAGAAGTGAATGATCACGTGCGCCAGGAAAGAAACCCTCTGCCCGAGCTCCTTCTGCTGGTACTGATCTTCTGGCGTCTCGAAAGACCAATAAATGAACATCGGCCGGCCAATTACGTTTTCTTTTGGAATGAATCCCCAATAGCGGCTGTCAAGGCTGACATCCCGGTTGTCGCCCATACCGAAGTAGCTGTCCGGGGGGACCACGATGTCTCCGTTATCAATGTGAGTGGGCATGGTGAGCTTCCAGTCGTCAATGACGTTGCTTTCCTCCCCTGGGGGAACCGCGGGAAAGTTGTCACGGTAAGCATCTAGACCAGCTGCCGGGCTGTGCTGGACGTAAGCGGCCTCGTCCAGTTTTTCGCCGTTCCGGTATACGAATCCGTCACGCAGGTGGATGCGATCGCCCGGCAGGCCGATGATGCGCTTGACGATGTAAAGCTCCGGCGTTCGCGGGTCCACCGACAGGAAAACCACGATATCGCCGTGATGAATGTCCCTATAAGGGAGAAGCGGGCCCAGCCATTTCGTTCGAGGCGAAAATTGGACGCGATTGACAAAGACGTGGTCCCCGATCAAAAGGGTCTTCACCATAGAAGCAGACGGGATCTCAAACGCCTGCAGAATGAAGGTGATGATGAACAGGCCGGTAACCAGAACTCCGGCCAACGAAGCCAGAAATTCAACAGTAGTTTCTTTCGGCTTTTCGTCTTTCTTTTCTTGCTCTTTCTTTGCCAATTGCTCTTCCTCGGGGAATAATTTGGCAGTCAATTTACCAGGCGAAGCGTGCGGTCCCAGCGGGTGATCTGCACCAGATGGCCCATCGCATAGATGAACCGCGTAAGTTTATCATTTTCCGTAGTGTTACCGTCTTCCTGCTTGCGCATGGACCAGTAGATAACCAGCGGCCTGCCGACGATATTCTCCTGGGGAACAAAGCCCCAGTAACGGCTGTCGGAGCTGTCGTCGCGGTTGTCGCCCATCACAAAATAGCTGCCTTCGGGAACGATCAGTTGATTGTCCTGGACCAGCTTTCTCATTTCCTGCCACCAGGAACCGATTAGGCCCGATACGGGCAGATCCACGCGCGGAAAGTCATCACGAAACATGGCCTCCGGACCGTTGTCGTGGGGCCGGAAGTAGTGGACGTACGGCTCCGCAACAGAGGAACCGTTCACGTACACCTGCCGGTTAATCAGGCGAATGTGGTCTCCCGGGACGCCGATCACGCGCTTGACGAAATGCAGCCGGGGATCGATCGGGTAGTGAAACACAATGATGTCGCCGCGTTTCACCTTGCGATACGGAAGGACCTTTCCGACTAAATCGTCGGCGCCGAAATGAAATTTATCGACCAGAAGGTAGTCGCCGGTTAGCAGCGTGTTCTCCATGGACTCGGATGGGATCTGAAAGGCCTGCACGATGAACGTGACGATAAAGATGGCGATGACAACAATGCCCATCAGCCACTGCACCGATTCCGGCAGTCCTGAAGAGCGTTGAATGCCGCCACTCACAGCTCGGCTCCGTTCTCCCCGATGGCAAGATGCTCCAGCACCTGGCGCGCGGCGTCCTGCTCTGCATTCTTCTTCGTGGACCCTTCGGCGCGGCCCACATATTCAACCTGTCCGTTGCCAGGAGCGAGCAGCCGCGCCTCAATGGTGAAGGTCTTGCGGTGTTCTGGCCCTGACTCCTTGACCATAACGTACAGCGGCTGCGGACGGCTGGCCGCTTGCAGCTTCTCCTGCAGAGCGGATTTGTAGTCGGTTACCTTCGCTGCCCGGCCACTGGAAACGAAGGCCTCCAGTTCCTGCGATAAAACGTGTTTCAAAATCAGCGTGCGCGCAGTCTCAAACCCCGCATCCAGGTAAACCGCGCCAAGCACTGCTTCTAAAGCGTCCACCAAAAGAGCGGACTTGCCGCGTCCTCCACTTTTCTCTTCGCCTCGGCCAAGGCGCAAATATTTCCCGAGCTCCAGCCGTTCCGCAACGTTAATAAGATGATTTTTGCTGACCAGGTGCGCCCGCAATTTTGAAAGCTGCCCCTCACTAAACTGCGGAAATCGGTTGAACAGCTCCTCGGTCGCGACCAGCCCCAGGACCGCATCTCCCAGGAATTCCAGTTGTTCATTGTCCTTACTTCGCTCGGCCGAGCCTGGGCGTAGCGCGTCCGACTCGCGGGCCTGCGAACTATGCGTCAACGCGCGTTGCAGGAATTCGGGCGACGAAAACGAGTGGCCCAGCGATTGTTCAAGCGTCGCAACGTCTCGATCTTTCGTTATGGCGGGGTTCATGCTGGAACTAGTGGGTAGAATTCGAGCCTTGCGTTTGTGAACCTGGCGGAGCGCTTCCGCCCGTCACGGTTACCAGCCGGTCACGCTCATTGCGGGCCATCTTGCCGACATCGGTACCTTCCTGCGTCAACTGAACGGCCTTGTTCGCCTGCTGCAGGGCGTCAGAGTATTTTTGCTGCTGATCGAGCGCGAGCGCCAGACGCAGAACTACGACGGGATCCGGATTCCCGGAATCCGCATCGACGGCTTTTCGCAGATTGCCCTCTGAATCCGCATAGTTCTGTTGCTTGTACTGCACGGTCCCGACGATCGCGTAAGCCGTTGACCGCAGCCCTCTCTTGTACGCTTCCACCTTTTCTGGCGGCGTACCCGCAGGAACTGCCAAATCGGTATCAATGGTCTCGAGCGCATGCTGCGCATATTCAATCGCCCGCTTTGCCCGATTGTCCTTGTCGAGATCAGTGGCTGCCGTCTGCTCTTCCAGTACTTCTGCGACCCCAATCAGAGCCTCAGGATCATCCTTGTCCAGATTGAGCACCTTGAGGCCGACATCCATCATTTTTGCTGCATTTCCCGCCGTCTGATACGCGTTCATAGCCATGCGATAAAGCAGCACACGCACGGCGCTGTCGGGAAACTTGGCGGCAAAGTCATCTGCGGACTTCTCCATCGCCTCGGGATTCTTCTCGTTGGCAATGGCAGCCTGGTATGCCTGGTACTCGGCCGCGGTCTTCGTCTGAATGGGCCCGCGGGCGGATGGCTGGGAACTCCCAGCCTGCGAAGGCGGTTGTGCCGGCGTCTGGGCCGATGCCAGCGATCCCGCCGCGATCAGGAAAAGCGCCACGATAAGCGTCTTGATCTTCATCTGCCGAATTTTCATGTCTGATACTACTGCTTCTGTTCCTCTTGAGAAGGCTGCTGGTCCTGCTGCGCGCGATTGGGGCGCGTGAAAGGTTTCTGCAATCCTTCCTCGGCAGCCGCCTTGGCTTCGGGCAGAGATCCGCTCGCGCTCACCGCCGCTTTGTAGTGCTCGATGGCCGCTGCACGCTCGGGCCCATCATCGCCATCGTCCTGCATATCCAGAATTCTTCCCAGGTAGATGTGGGACCAGGCAACCACCTTGGGATCGCTGGTTGATTTCAGGGCCTGCTCAAAATAACCGCTGGCATCTTTGGCACTCACGGTCTGAGCGAGAATGAAGAGCGCCCTTCCCTGATCTTCGCTCTTCTCCGCCAGCGCTTGTCTGGCAAGCTTCTCCGCCGTCTGGACGTCCCCAGCCGAAAGCCGCTGTTCGGCTGTGAGCAGCAATTTGCTTTCTTTCGGACGCGCAAGGTGCAGCAGTTCGGGCTCCGCGGCGGCGGCAAATTGAATTTGCCCGGCATGCTTCTCTTCCGCGCGCACATCGATCCCGCCGATGATAGGCGGCAACGCTGCCCGGAAGCCGACACTGTCTTTCTCGAAGAGCAGCAGGCGCTGATAGAAATAGCGGACCAAAGTAAACCCTTGCTGCTCAGATTCGACCAGCGAGCGTTCCTGCTCTGCTTGAGGCGCTTTGCCGCCTGCCATCGTCCGCGCCTCGACCCCGCGAATCAGGCACTCGGTGACCAGCAGGGTTGGGTCTTCTTTGAAGCTTTCATCCATTGGCGCGAGGCGAAGCGCATCCGTCAAAGGCTCAACCCCTTTAAGATTTCCGGCAAACTTCCCTACCATCGGATCGAGCAGAAAGTGCAGGAAAGTGTGCCGGATCGCGTCCATCCTTGGTCCGGTCCCTGGAGCAGGCGTAACGACGACGTAGTAATCGTTGGAGTAGCTGCGCGCGTTGATCTCCGACGGGGCGCCCATTGGGTCAACCAGGACTGTGAACGAGTGCCCCTGGTAGTTTCCCGATGGCAGGCGCAGGTAAAACTCGGTGGCAGAGATCATCTGCACCATAGGCTCGCGGTATTGTGCGTTCAAGGCTGCATAGGCAGCCTCGTGCTGCTGCCAGATGTCGTGAAGACCGACTGCACCAGAGAACTTCACGAGCAATGGAACGAATCCGAGCACACCGCCTGCATCGGGCGGCAAATCGGCTTCCTTAACTCTCGGCGTCAACTGCGGTGGCGGATTTAAGTACAGCGCCAGTGACACATAATTCGACAGCGAGCGAGCATCAGTCACCTGCTGGTGATCGTGGTAGAACCCGCAGAGCGCATCCGAAGCGGACTTCGCCTCTGCGGAGCTTTCCAGTTTGCTGCCCACTTCCCGGCGAATGGCCAACCGCAAGGGATCGGACGAGGTAATCTCCGCATCGTATCCGCAATTGTTAATCGCGGTCAGGACCGTAAATAGGGTCTCGCTGTTCTGAAGCTGTACGCCACCTTGCGCCAGCAGACGAACGGACGCGAAGGCCAAAAACAACACGCAACCAGATATCAGCTTCTTGCACGACATGAAAAACGAAGTCAGGAAATCCTCCCTGGATGGACCGGAGAGCAGGTGTCTTGATAAAAGTTTAAGAGGTTCAATGGCACGGGTCAAACGTGATGGCGCCGTGGCCCGGGGCACTATTTATGTGCTGCTATTGAATCTGTATTACCGATTCCGGCGCCTGTGACTTGATCTCTTCCACCCGCCCGATCACCTGCCGGGCGAAGTCAAAAAGGGGCTTCGCATGTGCAGACTCCTCGCCCTCAAGCACCGTTGGCTTACCCCCGTCGCCAGCCTTCCGAATCTCAGGATCGAGTTGAATGCTTCCCAGAAAGTCCACATTGAATTGCTGGGCCGTCTTCTCCGCTCCACCTCGCGAGAAGATATCGATCTCGTGCTGGCAGTGCGGACAGACGAAATAGCTCATATTCTCGACTATGCCGGCAATGTCGACTTTCATCTGCCGAAACATCTCGATCGCCTTGCGCGCATCCTGAAGCGAAACATCGGATGGCGTCGACACAACAATTGCGGCAGTCAGTGGAACCGTTTGAATCAGGGATAAAGCAACATCGCCCGTCCCTGGCGGAAGATCGACTATCAGGTAATCCAACAGCCCCCACTCCACCGATCCCAAAAACTGCCGGATGATCGAGTGCAGCATGGGACCGCGCCAGATCAGCGGCTTGTCTCCGGGGTTCAGCAGGCCAACCGAAATCACTTTCAGCCCATGCACGCTGAGCGGCTCGATGCGGTTGTCCCCCACCGCCCGCGGCTGCGCGCTGGTTCCCAACATGAGCGGCACATTGGGGCCGTAAACATCCGCATCCAGTAGGCCGGTCCGGTGTCCCAGTTTCGCGAGTGCCAGTGCCAGACTGACAGCCAGCGTAGTCTTGCCGACGCCGCCTTTGCCCGATCCTACGGCAACGATGGCCCCAACCCCGGGGAGTGGCTGCGGCGCAGGAGGGGCTTGTCCGGGACGCGGCGGCATGTGATGGCTCAAGAGATCACCTGAAAGGAAGAGTCCAAGATTCGATTATAGGTGGTGAGACTTAGATAGTTTGCAGCCTGACTACTTTAAGTTGGCCTTCCTTCTCTCCCGCTCCGCTCTCCTGATATCTCTTCGCCGGCCGGCGTCCTCGTACCGCCGCTTCTCTTCGTCCGTCTCAGGAACGACTGGAGCAACCTTGAGGTGCCGTCCCGCCCCATCGACGGCAACAAACGTCAGGTACGCCGAGCTGACCTGCCGGGTCTCGTCCGCGAGATAATTTTCAACCCACACCGTGACCCCGACCTCCATCGATGTGGTGAACACGCGGTTGACCGATGACTTGAGCACGACAAGGTCGCCCACATGTGCCGGAGTCCAGAAATCCAGGTGATCGATCGCTGCTGTAACCACATACTGGTGCGAATGCCGGTGCGCCGCCATCGCCGCCGCCATATCAATCCAGTGCATCAGGCGCCCGCCGAGCAGCGCGCCCAGCGGGTTGGTGTCGTTCGGCAGGACAATCTCATTCATCTCCGACTGCGATTCCCGCACCGGCCGCGGTATCAGATCATGCTTTTCTGTCATGTTGGTAGTCATCGTCGTTCTGTGGTTCCCTCTGTGCTCTCTGTGCCCTCTGTGGTTAATTGACCTTTAAGCAGCGAGAACCCACAGGATTACACAGGAAAATTCTTTCGCTCCAAATACGCCTGCAGAAAACAATCCGCCAGCTTTTGAATCCCAAGGACTGAATGCGGCGAGGTCCATTGCTTTAGCGTCGCATCATACTGAAGCAGCCCGTGTCCCGCCGGCCGATAATCGACCTCGAAGACGAACTGCACCGAGACTCGCTCACCCGAATGGTTAGCCACCCCAAACCGCACCGCATCATGCGCGCGCTGCGCCGGAAGCCGCGAGCACTTTTTCGCATATCCGAGGTTGCAGCCTTCCAGTTCTTCAGAAGTTAGCTTCACATCGCAGCAGCCCGGGACCGCACATGTCCCGCGCCAGGCCGCGCCCAAAGGCAATCTCCCCGGATGCGGGAGCGCCAAATCATCCGCCCGTTCCGTCGGCACAAAAAATGGACAAGCCAAATTCAACTCCTCAATTCAGGTTCTGCTCGATTGTATCCAGCAAGGACCCATCAGTCTTTAGATTTTCTTTGCGCACTTTGCGAAGAAGACAATTCGGGTAAGAATATCTGTATGGATCGAATCGCCGCACTTACTGACCTGCTCACCCAGGACCCCAACAACGCTTTCGCCCGATACGGCCTTGCCATGGAATACTCCAATTCCGGCGACTTCGGCCGTGCTCTCGAAGAGTTCGGAAAACTGTTAGCCGCAAACCCAGACTACGTTCCTGGCTATCACATGTGCGCGCAGACGCAGGTAAAGGCCGGGCGCACCCAGGAGGCAAAAGCCACTCTGGAAACCGGCATTGTTGCCGCGCAGCACAAGGGCGACTCGCACGCTGAAGCCGAGATGACTGCGCTGCTGGAAGAACTGGGCTAGCTTTTCCGATACCAGAACAACTGTATTGTTGCGGTGGACGCCTGCTCCTAGTCTGAGTGCAGTTGGGAGGGCGGCACAGGTTTTTACCGTTTCCCTGTCTCGGGACGGCCGAAGCAGAACGGTGTCAGGCCGGCCACGTCCTCCCATAACGTCCCAGTCTCGTGTTTTCTCTGCGATCTCCGCGCCAACTCTGCTACCTCTGCGGTTAGAATCTTTCTACCGATGCCAACGACCAAGACAGAAGTCAAGGTGCCGTATTTCGACCTGACCGCACAGTACCGCGATCTGCGGGATGAAATCCGCGAGGCGATTGACCGCGTTTGCGGCAAGGCCGCGTTCATCCTGGGAGAAGAGGTCGAACGCTTCGAACACTCATTCGCCGACTATTGCGGTGTGAAGCACTGCGTCGGCCTGAACTCCGGCACCAGCGCGCTGCACCTTGCGATGCTCGCCGCCGGCATCGGCTCGGGCGATGAAGTCATTACCTCCGCCAATACTTTTTTTGCAACCGCCGAAGCCATCTGCTACACGGGCGCAACGCCGGTGTTCGCCGACATTGATCCGGCAACCGCCAACATCGACCCCGAAAAAATTAAAGCCGCCATCACCAAGAAGACCCGCGCCATCATTCCAGTGCACCTGTACGGACGGCCGGCCAACCTCGGCGCCATCATGGAAATTGTGGAGAGCCATGGGTTGCTGCTGATTGAAGATGCCTGTCAGGCGCACGGCGCAACCTATGAAGGAAAACGCGTAGGCGGCTTCGGGCACTCGGCGGCGTTCAGTTTTTACCCCGGAAAAAATCTAGGCGCATACGGGGAAGGTGGCGCGCTCACTACCAATGACGACGAGGTCGCATCGCTCGCGCGGGCGCTGCGCAGTCACGGCGAGGCCACGCGCTATCTACATAAATATCTCGGTTACAACTACCGCATGGATGGATTCCAGGC
>JBKPSP010000108.1:0-5628 GCA_046735175.1 Acidobacteriota bacterium | reverse complement strand
GGTTCAGATGTCGGACGTTGTTCAGGTAAATAAAAAACCACGTAAAAAAGATGTACGCGACGTAACCGTAGCAAAAGTAGCTGAGCGTCAGCGACCAAACGTCTCTGCTGGAAATGATTTTTCCCCAGCCCACAGGCGTTTTGTCTTCAACTGCGGCCGGTAGACCTGCCCGAATAAAATCCGCTTCCTGAGATCTCACCCACGGATGCTGTTCCGGTTTATTGCGCGCCAGCAAAAACCAAATCAAGCCCGCCCCAAGCCCGATAATGGCGCTCACCCAAAATGACCATCTCCAACCGTAATGCAGAATGATGTAGGTAATTAGCGGCGGCGTCACGCCCGCGCCCGCGCCAACACCGGCAAAAATCAGCCCGTTCGCGGCGCCACGCTCCTGCGTGGGAATCCAGCTCGCGACCAGCCGATTGCTGGATGGATAGACCACCGCCTCGCCTACCCCAAGCGCGAATCGGACCACGATCAATACTGTGAGAGCACCGATGAGATTTGCGGGAACGGACGCCGTCAGCGACGTAAACACCGCCCACCAGATCGTGCCGGCTGTCAGCACCAGCCGTGGGCCGAACCGGTCCGCCAGTCGTCCGCCTATCGCTTGTGTCAGTGCATAGCCCCATACAAATGCCGCGAACACGCGCCCAAGTTGTATCTGACTGAGATGAAACTGATCTTGAATCAATCCGCCGGCAATGGAAATATTGACGCGGTCCAGGTAAGCAACCGCGCTGATCACGAACATCCACGCGACCAGCAGCCAGCGCACGTGATTGCGGAAAGGATTCATCCGGCGAGCAAGTTAAGGATTCTACCTTGTCAGGCAAACTTGCGGATTGACAAATCACGATTGATTTGAGAATTTCGGGAGCGCGATTCGTGGAGGTTCTTACGTTAAAGCTGGCTCGACGCTCTACCTCAGCATTGGCCTTCCTCTGGATGTCGCTGACACTCACGACTGCCTCTTCCGCCCAACTCATCACTTTCCCGAAACAAGAGCTGATTGATTACACCGCCCAAAACCCATTCGATCGCCTGCCTGACGGGCGGCCGAAAGTCCCTGATGATCTGATGGCGCGCGCACGCGATCTTTCATCCGAGGAAGTTTGGGCGGTCCTGCAGGACAAGGGCTACAACAATCAATATGCCGACGGCTTCCAGGTCCTGCATCCCGGCAAGATGCTGGTCGGGCGGGCCTTCACCGTGCAGTTCATGCCGGTTCGCGAAGACGTGGACAAGGTGGCCCAATCCAAGGCCAAGCAAACTCTCGGCAAGCACCTGTTCAATCAGACTGCGATTGACATGCTGCAGCCGGGCGATGTGTTGGTGGTTGACTTGTTCGGGAAAAAGGCTGGTGGCACGATCGTTGGCGACAATCTCTTCTTCTATGTGAATCAGGCCACGCACGGTGGCGGGCTGGTGGTGGATGGCAGCGTCCGCGATCTCAATGGGATTTCCGAGATCGACATGCCGGCATATTTTCGCTCCGTTGATCCCACGCCGATTGGCAATGTCATGCTCACGGGAATTAACGTTCCGATTCGCATTGGAAACGTGACTGTCATGCCGGGCGATCTCGTGATCGGTGATCGCGAAGGCGTGTACTTCGTGCCGCCACAATTCGTGCAGGAAGTCTTAGACAAAGCTGACGAAACTCACATCCACGACGAGTGGACGAAGAAGAAGTTTGCAGAAGGAAAGTACAAGTCCAGCGAGATCTACGGTTCTCCGAGCGATCCGAAGCTGAAGCAGGAATACGAGGAGTACCTGAAAAAGCGGCTTGATGAGATCCACAAACAGCGCAGCTCGAAATAGGAGGGGACGATGACAGACCGCGAGATCACACGCAGAAGCTTCATAACGCGAGTCGGGCAGACGGCGATGGCGAGCGGCATTGCAGGATCTCTGCTGAAACCCGCCTCGGCTCAACTTCACGTTCCCGATCCTCCGGGCAAGAAACTTGGCTGGGCGATCGTTGGCCTTGGCAGTCTTTCGATTTACGAAATCCTGCCGGCGTTCGCGAAATGCGAGAAGTCCAAAGTTGTTGCGTTTGTCAGCGGTCATCCCGACAAAGCCAATAAGCTCGCGCTTCGTTACGGCGTCAATCCGAAGAATATTTACAACTATCAGAATTACGATTCGATCAAAGACAACCCGGAAGTGGACGTGATCTACATCGTGCTGCCGAATGGCATGCATGCCGAGTACACGGTTCGCGGACTGCAGGCGGGGAAGCATGTGCTCTGCGAGAAGCCGATGGCAAACTCGCCGGCCGAATGCCAGCAGATGATTGATGCCGCGAAGAAAGCCGATCGCAAACTGATGATCGCTTACCGCTGCCGCTACGAGCCATTCAATCGCGAAGCCATCCGCATCGCGCAATCTGGAGACCTTGGCCCGACGCAGATGATCCTTGCTGATGCCGGCTTCAACGCGGGTGATCCGACGCAGTGGCGCTTGAACAAACAGCTCGCCGGCGGCGGCTCGATGATGGATATCGGAATCTATGCGCTTAATGCCGCGCGCTATCTCACTGGGCAAGAGCCGAACGAAGTGAACGCGATGATCTACAGTACGCCCGGAGATCCGCGCTTCAAGGAAGTGGAGGAGCACGTCACGTTTCAATTGCGCTTCCCGAGCGGCATTCTTGCGAATTGCTCTTCTAGTTACGGATATTTTCATCAGAGCCATTTCCGTGTAATGGGCACCGAGGCGCGGCTGTGCATGGATCCGGCTACCTGGTATAGCGGCCTGCGCATGTGGATCGAGCGCGGCAGCACCATCGAGCAAAAAGATTTGCCGGAAGTCGATCACTTCGCCGCAGAGATGGACCACATGTCCGACTGCGTTATGCAGAACAAACAACCGCTCACGCCGGGAGAAGAAGGCCTGCGCGATCTCACGCTCATTTCGGCGATTTACGAAGCTGCGCGGAGTGGAAAGAGCGTTAAGGTGTCATAACTCAGGCCAAAACGCCAGGAGTTGGAATGATATTGAAACTGAGCAACCATCGTTTACTCGCCATATTTGTGATGGGCATCCTCGTCGGGCTTTACCGATATCACGACTACGTAACTTGGAACCAACGTGGCAAAGATGCATTCATCACGAATCAACTGCAGAGGTTTGATCGTTACATGGCCCATCCGCACTCGCTGTTATTTACCTTGGTAAGCACGGCGTTTGCTTATGCCTTGATTCTGGGCATCTATGAATTAATCGCAGGCCTAATTGAAAAAATAATGCCCTTGCCGGCGTCATCCCCGGTACCATCCCCGAACGCTGATATTCGCGCATGAGGTTCTTCGCCCCCAGGAGCCCGCAACGCGGGCGACATTTGAATAGCCCAGCGCGTAAGCGCTGGTAAGCTAAAAACGAACCGAGTCCCGAAGGGACGGCACCATCTCCGCAGCCATCGCTCCGCATTCCACTTCTTCTTCACGTGCGAAAATAGACTCGATTGCGTGCGCTTAGCGTCCAGCAACCGACAACCATAACCAACAACCGCCCACATGATTCAGCTCACCACTGCCGGAAAACGCTACGGCCACAAACTTCTGTTTGAGGGTGTGGACCTGCTCATCACGGCACAGGACCGTGTCGGTCTGGTCGGAGCGAACGGCACCGGGAAAACAACGTTCCTTAAGATTCTCGCCGGAATCGAGACACTCGATTACGGCTCGTCGACGGACGCCAAAGGAATCGACATCGGATATCTGCCGCAGGACGGCCTCGCCCTTTCCGGCCGCACGGTCTTCGCGGAATGCATGTCGGTCTTCTCGCGGCTGCAGGGCATGGAGAAGGAACTCGATCAGCTCATGTCGCGCATGGCCGAGGTGGACCACACGTCGGCTGAGTACGCGCAGATCGCTGACCGCTATCACCAGATCGAGCACGAATTCCGCGTGCACGACGGATATGCGATTGAGTCGCAGGTGGGAACCGTATTGGCCGGACTGGGTTTTCGCGCGGAAGATTGGCATCGGCAAACCGAAGAATTCTCCGGCGGCTGGCAGATGCGCATCGCGCTGGCGAAGCTGTTGCTGCAAAAGCCGAACCTGCTGCTCCTTGACGAGCCGACCAATCACCTTGATCTCGAGTCGCGCAACTGGCTGGAAGAGTACATGTCCAACTATCCGTTTGCGTTCGTTCTGATTTCGCACGACCGTTACTTTCTCGATGTGACTGTAAACCGCATCGTCGAGATCTGGAACAAGAAGATTTGGACCTACACCGGCAACTACGACAAATATCTGTCGCAAAAAACGCAGCGGCAGGAACAACTGGAAGCTGCGTACAAGAACCAACGGGAGCGGATTGAGCAGCTGGAAGTATTCATCAACCGGTTCCGATATCAGGCGACCAAGGCCAAGCAGGTACAGAGCCGGATCAAAGAACTCGAAAAGATGGAACGGATCGAGATTCCGGAGGAAGAAAAGACGATCCACTTCTCCTTTCCGCAGCCGAAACCGAGTGGCAGGATCGTGGCTGAGTTTCTGGGCGTGGCCAAGTCGTATGGACCGAAGCAGGTCTTTAGCGGCGTGAACTTCCTGATCGAGAAAGGCGATCGCATTGCGCTCGTTGGAGTGAACGGCGCCGGGAAGTCGACTCTCATTAAACTTCTCGCCGGCATCGAGCGGCTGACCGCCGGCGAATACAAGTTGGGATACAAGGTTCAGTTCGACTACTTCGCGCAGGACCAATACAAGGAACTCGATCAGGACGCGCGGATGATTGACGACATTGGCCGAGTCTCGCCTTCGTCGCGCGAAACCGATCTGCGGAATCTTCTCGGCTGTTTTCTCTTCTCCGGGGACGAAGTCTTCAAGCGGATAGGCGTGCTCTCCGGCGGCGAGCGAAATCGCTACGCTTTGCTGCGAATGCTGCTACATCCTGCGAATTTCTTGCTGCTTGATGAACCTACCAACCATCTCGACATGCGGGCAAAAGACGTTCTGCTGGAAGCCTTGAGCAAATACACAGGGACTGTCGTGTTCGTTTCGCACGATCGCTACTTCATAGACAAGCTTGCGACGCGAGTGTTCGAAATTGGCGGCGGACGCGTGGAGGTCTATCCCGGCAACTATGAGGATTTCCTGTGGCGGAAGCAAGGTGGCGCAGCGAAGCTGCAGGAAGAAATCTCGACGTCTGTTCAGAAATCAGAACCCGGCAACGGCCACGTAGGGGCGGGTGCCCCCACCCGCCCGGCTGCCGAACAGGCTGCAGTTCCTTTTAACGGCGATAAGCCTGCCAAACGTCTGAACCCAATCAAGCGCAAACAAATGCAAGACCGCGCCCAGAAATTAGAAGCAGAGATCTCCAGCCTCGAATCCGCGATCGCGCAATGTGAAGCCTCCCTGCTGACGTTCGTTAGCGCAGAAGAAACAACGCGTCTGTCACGAGAACTTGCCAAGAACCGGGCAGAACTGCAGGAGCGCGTCGCCGAGTGGGAGCACATCGGGCAGGAACTCGAGGTCAGCTAAAAGCTATTAACCGCAGAGATCGCCGAGTTCGCAGAGCAAAACATTTTAGTGTTCTCGGCGGGTCTCTCTGCGATCTCTGCGGTTAAAGGCTCTTCCCACCAGCTTCACCCGCGCTAGTACACCGCCTCCCGTAACC
>JBKPSP010000107.1:0-36784 GCA_046735175.1 Acidobacteriota bacterium | reverse complement strand
ACTGCGGCCTCATTGACGAAGACCACCAAGGGAATCAAAGCAGTCTTCGCCAAAGTGATTGAGCCGTTTTTCAAAAAGAGACCGCACGAAACGGTAGTTCCGGTGCACATCGGCGGAACATTCAGCCGTCCAAGTTTTGGTTTAGATATGGGCGGGTAGGATCGCTTTTCTTTGCGACCTTTGCGAAGCCTTAGCGATCTTTGCGGTTAAAAGCTTTATCCCTTCAATGCGCAGCGAACTCGAACTTTCGAATCACCACCGACTGATCGCGCGCCGGCGTCTGCTTAAAACACCATAGATTGATTCCTACCGGAGCAGAAACCTGCGGAATGTTGGTTGCGTCTGAGGTGTAAGTCTCGGTTTTGATCACCTCGGCAACAGTTCCGATCGGCTGAGCGCCGTTCATCAGCGTGAACACAATATGGTCCGGAAACCACTCAAATCTCGCCGTTGTGACGGTTCCTCCGCTGACCTGAAAGTTATCCTCCCACGCAGAAACTCCCTTGGGCTTGCGATGCCCAGTAGCCGGATACACGGTGAAATCGGCATTGCAAGGCGCGCAGGTCTTGTTCCATTGCGAAAATTCAATATCGATCTCGTCTTCCGCATCGCCACCTTTGTGATGCACCGGCCCATAGCTGAACAACCCAAGCACGGTAGTCGGATCCATCGCGTACACGTCCCCTTCAACGATCCATTGATAAGTCCCGAAGCTCAAGTCCTCGGTCGTGAACAATTCTGCAGCCGTCCATTTGTCGTTCCGCTTGACGATCTGCATGTGCAGGTATCCCCTGTCGTCAATCCTGACGTTGGCAGGATCTCCGAGCGCAACACCGGCCATATGCCCGCTAGTGAGTTTCCACGAGCGCCCTGACCAGGTGACCGTCTGGGCGTGAGCACATGGCAGCGCATAAAGTGCGGCGTAGGTGAACATGACGATGATCGTTCTCGACATCACTGCATTGCCTCCGATGTTCGGTTCCTTTTCGAAGCTGGGGCACTCTTAGGCGTGAATTCGGCCTCAAGCGGCTTCTCGCGGCGGGGTTCAACCTCCACCGTGTCGCCCTTGTGAAGCTTGGCTTCGCCCCCCTTTTGAAAAACGATCAGAGCGGCAGAAACGACGATCGCTACATAACGAGCCTTAGACGCTCCGATGGAGGTATCCACCGCATCATCGGCTATCTTTGCCGCTGCCAGCGAGCCACCCAGCTTTATCAAGCGATTTTTGTTTCCTGCTCGAAATACCCCTTCAGGATCTTTTGTGACTGGCGCTACCGGGTCGTCGAAGACCAAAATCATTGAGCCCCGCCGGAGCAATCGCCGCGCTGGATGCGTGACCACGTGTCCACGGTAGACTTTTCCTGCTGAATCCTTGGCCGTGAAGCTGGCGCCTGTCGGCAACTTTGAACTCAGGTCTTGTTGCAGCGCTAGCGTTGTGGTTTGAGCCGCACCCATCCCCAATAAAATCGCGACGCACGTTATGACACTTCCGATTCCCCACATGAATCTGCGCTCTCCGACACTATACAAGCAGATCGCCTAGCCCGGTGTTATCCTCGCATTCGCCAATGATGTTCACTCGACCGAACCGCTTGCTTTGCGTGACGGTCGTGGCGCTTGCCGCAATCGCCATGGCTCAGCAAGCTCCAACGAATCCTCCCGAGAACACCTTGCGCGGCACTTGGATCGCCTCAGCCGGGCCAACTCAGATGTTCCGAGGGCGTTGGTGGGCGAGCATGCTTCCTAAAACCCACAATAGCGCGCAGGGATCATGGACGCTGCTCAGTGACAGCAATCAGATCGTGCTCGAAGGCACCTGGTCCGCGCGAAAATCTGCCGGCGGCTGGCAAGGCACCTGGTCAGCGCGCGTCGGCCAGGGCAGACCGCTTTCCGGAACCTGGACCTCAGCGCTCGAGGACATCAACATCAAGACTTTCGAAGACATGCTCAAGGCCGCCCTTCAAAAGCAGATAAGCGGCTCCTGGCAAAAGGGACGGATGCAAGGCAACTGGTGGCTGCAAGGCCCTCAGTAGTTTGCCCATACGCCGGGCGTTGCGAGTTCAACCAGATTCTTGTCAGGATCGCGAAAGTAGAGGCTCACACCGCCGCGCTGCCAACGCACTTCCGATTCGATCATGAGCCCGCGCTCGCGAAGCCGGACTCGCCAGTCTTCAAGATCATCAGGAGCAATGGCCAATGCAAAGTGTCCGGCGCCCTGTGTCGCGTGAGGCGGAATGACTCCGCCGGGTAGGTTGACGGGAGCCTCGCTTGCGTTTTCTTTGAAGAGCAGAAGAACGTCGTTCGCTACGCGGAACGCGCAAAAGCGGTCATCACCCACCATCACCTCAAAGCCGAACAGCGTCTCGTAGAACTCGCGCGCGCGGCCCATGTCCGCAACATTGATGCAGGTCTCGACAACGCCGCCCACCCGCGGAATAGTTGAGGATGCAAGGTTCATAGGAAATCTTTAGCCATCTGTTTCATGATTGCGGCAAGAACGCGAGGACTGCGAAAGCCGTGCGAGATTGCGAGGACCGCTGGCGGTTCATCGCCCGGAGCCTCGGACGAAAGGGACGGCTCAGCACTTCACCGAATGATGAACCTCTAAGCGCGATGCTGTTTCTGTTGCTTCGCCGCCTTGCGTTGTGCCTTGGCTAACTTCTTGGCGGCTTTCCGCTGTTGCTTGGCAGTCTTTTTTTGTTCTTTCTTTGCCGCCTTCCGCGCCTGCTCGGCACTATTCGGACCTCTATAGATTTGCGCGTGAACCGGAGCCAGCCACGCCAGACTTAACAGCACAAGCACCAAAGCCGGAATTCGTTTCATCATGCCCCAGGACAGAGCCGTCAACTACCACAGAAGCAGAAACCTGCGGCTTTCCCTCCGCTTCTTGCACTCAGCTTATGTTCCGCAAGAATGGGTGTCAATTTCTAAAGGATGACGAGCAGACGGCCCGGCCCCACTTGCTGCTCACTTTCTCCGCGGACGTTGACTTCCCTGACGCCTAAAGCCTGGCGCCTGACTGGAAAAGTTCCCACATTCACAATGGGAGTCGCGAATCGAACCCCAAAAACTAGGGCAGTCGACAGATTATGGAGCGCCGATTCCCGGACTCAGCCATGCCGGTAGCGTTTGTTGGCGCTTTGCGGTCCCGCGACAATGAACATCTAATCCATCGCATAGAGTGATCTTGGCCTCAACTTGTGAATTACCAAATGAGCATCACCGGTTGCGACAGAGGAGCACACTGACAGTTTATCTGGTCAACCCGAGCGACAAGTCCTTCGGCATCGGCGTCATCACGCCGCGATGGTTGTATGTGCTCGCCGCAGCGACCCCATCCTGCTTCGGCGATCCTTTAATTATTGATGAAACCTTGGAGCAGTTGGATGTCACACGCATTTCGGCCGGCGACATCGTTGGTATTGGAATCCACACGGGCAACGCATTGCGCGGCTATGAAATCGGCAGACTGGCTCGCCAACAAGGGGCATTCGTGGTTTTCGGTGGAGTTCATGCCACCTTGTTTCCCAACGAGGCCCACCAACTCGGTTGCGCACACGCTGTGGTAAAGGGGGACGGCGATATTGTCTGGGCAGATGTTTTGCGAGACTGCAAGCATGGTTCGCCTAAAAGTGTGTACGCAGCGGGACGCATCGAAGCTTCCGCATTTCAGTCTGCCCGCTGGGACTTGTTGCCGCGCAAGCGCTATATGTGGGCTTCGGTACAAACCGTGAGAGGATGTCCCAAGCACTGCTCGTTCTGCTCCGTCTGGCGCACGGATGGCCAACGCCCTCGCATTCGCAGCGCTGAAGCGGTGGTTCGGGAGCTGCAGCAATTGCGCCGGCTGGGATTTCGATTCGTTCTGCTCGCCGATGACAATTTCTACCCCGTCTCTCTGACCGATCTCAAACTCGCTTCCCGGCAAGGCAACACACAACGATTGCATGAGCTCAACACGATCCGGGCGGAACGTTTTGAACTCATGGAGCGCCTCGCCGCCGATGTTCCACCAGACATGGTGTTTTTCACGCAAATCACCATGGAGGCTGCCGAGGACCCTGCCTTTCTCGATGCCATGAGTAGGGCGAAAATCAAAGGAGCGCTGGTTGGCGTCGAGGCGGTCACACCCCAGGGTTTGAAAGACATCTACAAGGACTTCAACGCCGCCGGCGAAGAACTCGTGAACCGCTTGCGCTGCTTCCCCCAGCATGGCGTCAAGGTGCTGGGATCATTCATTTTTGGCTTGCCGAGCGACCTGCCTGAAACCTTTGAAACTACGCTTTCGGTCGCGCAAAGGGCCGATCTCGCCTTCGCTCAATTTGTCATGCTCATGCCTTTTCCTGGAACCGTTGACTTTGAGCACTGGGAAAAGACCATGCAGCAGGATCCAACCAGGATTGCCGGGATTCCGCTTACCCGGCATTGGCTTATTCCACGTGCGCTTCGGCCAAAGGTGTTCTCCCCGCATCCCGTGATGTCAGCTGAAGAAATACGGCAAAGGACGCAGCAAGTGTGGGACAGATTTTATACCCTCAGGTCCATCTGGAGGCGCGCCCATTGCGTCACCTCACTGAAGTCCCGGCTCGCCTTTCTGCTGATTTCAAAACTCTATCGCCAGATGTACGCCAACACCGGTATCGCAATCGACAGCGCCCGTTTAACCCGTTCAGTACGATGGGCGCGCTGGATGGCAAAACCGTGTCGCATGTTGTTTTCCGCTCGTCCCATTCCTGATTCCCGGTAAATAGTAAAACCAACAATCCACCGAAAGTCGCTGCTCCTCAACATACAAATGAAAAGACGTGCGGAGTCACGATAGGTGTATGGCAGGAGAGCTACAGCGAAACGTCGGATTCTATTCTGAAGGATCGGCTTGGCTCAAACCGACATTAAAAAGCGCGGCTTGTTCCTCGGCATGACGGCGCATTTCGGCTTGTTCGTCCACACTGTCCGTCGGAGCGTCCTGTCTTCGCAGGCTCTTGCGCTCAGCCTTGTCACGCTGTTTCTGTTGGCGCACTTGTTCCTTCTGACGCTTGTTGAACGTTGATCGGCCTCTTGGCATCGGTCGACGCCGTTGTTATCTTTCATGATTAAAGTTGTCCTCACGTTGTGGCGCACTACCAGCGAGGCTCGCGCGGCTGACGCGCGTGCTCGCGATAATTATCGCGTCCTCGTCCACCGCTTCTCCCACCACCGAACTGCTTGCCGTTCCTTGGCCGGTCCGACTTGGGTTTGGCCTCGTTGATGGTCAAAGTCCGCCCTCCCAGTTCAGTTCCGTTCAAGGCAGCTATTGCCTGGTCCGCTGCACTCCAATCCGTCATTTCGACAAATGCAAAGCCGCGTGAGCGGCCGGTTTCCCGGTCCATCACAATGCTGACCTTATCCACGGATCCGTGAGCCTCGAAAATGGTGCGCAACTCAGATTCGGTCGTGCTATGAGGTAGATTGCCAACATGTAAGTTTTTCACTGCGCTTCCTCACCCTTTGATTCCGACAAGATTACGATTCTGCCGCATTCTGGATCTTGCGGTTTAGCTCGGCGGTGCCGGTCTCTGCCGAATTGCTCTGATTTGCGAGCGTCGGGCTCGGTCAAGACGGAGCCCGACTTAGATGATGGAGTCTTGTGAAGATTCTCCCACCAGACTTTGGGATTGTTAGGCCGGGCCAGCATGATCCCTAATTCTTTTTTGATTTGCAACAGCCTGATTGTGCGCATCTCGAACGCCGGCTGATCGATTGGCGAGTGCTCGCTCTTGCTGTAATAGTGAGTGTTCATATTCTGCAAGTGTGCGATTTCCTCACGAAGACTGCAGAGGTGTTCCAAGATAAGTCATCTCTTCCAGAATACGCTTGTCCCGGTCCCTTACGGTCGAGCCTTACGGGGAATATGCCTAAAACGCTGGTCTGACGTTTTCTTGACGCTTTCCGATCCACAAGGAGTTTTGGCTATGCGTGACGAGCTGCTTCAACAACTGCGAATGCGACTAGAGCGATCCCGTCAAGTACGACAACGGTCAAAGGAAGCTACCATTCGCGCCGAACACCTTGTAGTCCAAGCGGAAGATTTGCTCCGGAAGTTCGACCGCTCCCTTCCAGCGGCTCGCCGACCAGCCTGACGAATATGCCTAACAATACCAGTGGCAGAACAAGATAGATCGTCAGGTGCAACGGTTGAAAGGCGTCGAGGACGAACTCCCGCTCATCACGCTGCCTTCGAATACAGCACGTTGCGGGCTTTGTTCAATAACACTAAAAGCTGTTCCGTTTTGGAGACGACTGCAGAGATGCCGGCCGAAGAAGCTTCTCGCTCAGAGAAGGCGCTTCCATAATCGCTGAATACGATGATTGGCACCATCGGCATGAGCCGCTTCAATTCGCGTGCTGCTTCGATCCCATTCATCACGGGCATTGAGAGATCGAGAAGAATTAGGTCTGGCCGAAAGACTTGCGCCATTTCCACAGCTTCTTTCCCATTCTCTGCCTCCGCGCATACCTCGAAGTCCGCTTGCGAGGCAAACAGCTCGCAAAGCGCGTTTCGGATCATCTCGTGGTCATCCGCGATCAACACCGATTTCTTCATCGTGGACGACCTCCTTGCTGCGGTAATCGCGCGACTCCCCGCGCGCAATCCTTCGGATGCCGGATTTGATCAGCCCATCGATCAGAAAAAGCTGTACAAGCAGAGACGAAGAATAGGCCGAGTGACTAGGGTAGGTTCCGACGGGTGACGATGACGGACGAAAAATCTTCCAAGTCACCCATTCATATCTTGCCGGCGAATAAACGCTTGCACTGTGTGCGTTTGCCCCATTCCCGACGCTGGCAGTGGATGTCGTAAAATGTTGCGCCGCAGAGCGCGTGATTCTCAAAAGTTGTAAGGACAACGCAAGTACCTTGGCTGCAGGACCCCCGGTTCAGCGCTGCCGAATCTCACGCGGTTTTCGCAATCGGACGGCAATCGTCAAGATTGACGTAGCCAGACTGACGGGCTTCATCGGTGACCATGCGAAAGTAGATGACATTCGAGCGGGGTGGAATGCATGCTGCTCTGAATGCTCGCTGCTGGCGGTCATAGTGGGATTCGGCTGGGCTTTCCCTTGTCCGGAATTAAATGCGACCGTCCTGCAGTGCTCGCAGACTATACCGTACTGGCATATCCCCATTATGCTACGGTCACCGAATCTCCATATCACGTCGGTCATTGACCTCGCCGGAGTGGCTTTGAGTGCAATCGTTTTTCCCAGTCGTCATTCTCTTCCAAATCCAAAAGACCCTTCGCGCTTAGTGTTTTAGCCAGGAAGGTATAAATTGCTCCCCCACATGTCGCTCGAGCGCGGGGCAAAACTCGGTCCATACGAGATTGAATCGCCGCTGGGTGCAGGCGGCATGGGGAAGTGTATCTCGCAAATCAGAGTAGGCTTGGCCGTCGGTTAGCAATCAAAGTTCCGCGTGCCTCTCTGCGAAGAGCGCGTGCGCACGGAGAAGCAGCCGGTGGTGAACGAGGGAGTCCGTGTGGGTAAACGCGCGGTGCAGCGCACGGAAAATGTTTCGGACAATGTCCGGCACGAGGAACTGCGTGGTGACTTCATCCCACCAGACAAGGCCGACTACCAACGCAACCAAAAGCTAGAAGGAAGGAGCCGCCCCATTCCATTGCGTCGCCATAGTGGCGACAAATCACCATTCACTGATTGAAGGGGGCGCCGGCCTCGGTTGAGGTGAATGACTGAATTCCGCCGAGCAGTTTCTGTTTCCCGCCGGTGGAGTATTGCCTGGGTACGACGCCCAGCCAGGCGGCGAAGTCGCGCCCTTTGCGAAAGGCAGCTCCATTGCCTATGGCGGCGACAGTGGCAGTGGAGACCAGGGGGCGCCGAAGCCGGGAGTCCCGCCACAAAGTTCAAGCGTGTACCGATGGGCAATGTATCATTCCCCATCAGTTGTGCCGACGGTTTCCATTTGTCGCAGGAAATCTCCAACGTTGACATCTTCCCCTTCCACCAATGAGATGTTGGCAAATGTCGAAAGGAATGCGTCGTTTAGTTGTCCGCGCTCCATGATCTTTGCAAACTTATCGGGAAAGGTGCGAGTTAACATGAAAAGAAAGTTGGCACGGACAATTGTCGCCTTTGCATCTGTGTCTGGGTTGCAAAGGCTTCGGTACATTTCCACATCTATCAAATTTCCAAACACCGAATTCCGAATGTCCCAGATCTTTTTGAAGTCATCGGGATCAACAGCCGGGATGACATCACCCTTCATGTTGTTCCCCCTTGGTGAGTGAACGTTTAAACTGTTTCATGCCTGCAACCAAACCTTGCGTGGTGATTTGTTCTTTATCGACATTCAGGGTGGTGGTCATGCTTTTTGTGACGTGCGACAGCTTGAGCTAACAGCATAGTTGCCGTTAGTTGCGTCGAGAATGGCTGTGATGGCACCCCTGCGACGGCATATAAGCCCTTTCAAGTCACACGCCAAGCAGTTGGGGTCTTCTCACAGCGAATACACTCTCTTTTCACCTTTCACATGCGGGCAAGATCACGCGGTTTAACAGGTTTGGAACGTCAGCAATTACCCAATCCCCATCACTGTATCAACACACTTCGCACGCCAGAGTTTCAGCGGCACGTGCACTTGAGGGTTTACCGCAGAGTCAAACCGGCCAAGAAACGCTGTTGGGGCGGCTTAAGGCTTAGGCCTTAGCGGCCCGTTCGATCAGCGCAGGGTCTAGGAAGATGGCCCTACCATGATCTGCGCCGGACCTGTGCAAAGCTGTGCCATTCGAACGGCGGAGAGCTGGAACAGATCCAATTCCTGCTCGGGCATGCCTCGGTCCTGACCACCGAACGCTATCTTGGCTGCAAACAGAATCTTGGACACGCGGTGAACGATCTGCTCAATCTCAGCACGGATGCTCGGGCCGACGAGAACGAGTCACAAACTGACCAGACTCAGGCATCATTGCTTTTCGACGCCTTTGAGGGGAAGATCGAATGCCAGCATGAAGAATCTGAGCTTGACGAAAATGGAAGGCAACGGTACCTAATCCCGGAAAGTGGCTACCGGCACGTAGTCGTCCGCAATAGAATGTTTCCACGCAGAGGTGAAGTGGG
This sequence comes from Acidobacteriota bacterium, assembly GCA_046735175.1. Taxonomy (GTDB): domain Bacteria; phylum Acidobacteriota; class Terriglobia; order Terriglobales; family Acidobacteriaceae; genus Gp1-AA145. Next base: position 27,674 of record JBKPSP010000107.1, on the reverse strand, counting down.
CGATGGACATCGACGAACGGAAAGTGGATGAGATTTCGCTGGCGTTGCTGTGTTTGACTACGTTCAAAGACAAGTTTGGGTTCAGAACCTGGAAAAGCTACAGTTGGGAGGTTTTGGATCGCTTGCACGAGCGCGGCTATATCGACGATCCGCGAAGCAAAGCTAAATCGGTGCTGTTGACGGAAGAAGGCGCCCAGCGATCCAAAGCCCTATTCGAGAAATATTTCGCGAAGTAGAGACCTTGAGAAGCTAGCGGGATAGGACGACGTTGGCGTCAATGAGTGATCGTGCCTGGTTTCGTCATCTGACCGATGATCGGTGTCTAATGTGAATACCTTGGTGCTGGCTTTTGGTTGCGATCAGGCCATGTGTGCCGCGGCGAACTGTTTTCGGGATCAGGTTGGGGAAGACGACGACGGAATTGCTGTAACAAGGAAAAGTCGTAGCCTTGTCATGAGATTATCAGCACTGTTACCGCAATCGCTTTGATGACACACACGGCTCCTGGTGAGTGTCGTGCTTTTGGAGATGACAGAGTCCCTAAAAATCGTACCATGCCTCCAGGAGCATCGGCCGTTACATCTCCTGCAAAGCGAGCGGGAAAATCGAAATTCGTTGCTGGTGCGGCCCTGGACGGAAAGATGCGACGCTCCGCTTTCTTCGGTTCTCGTAGGGTTCACCTGCGAGATTCACCTGCCGGAGTTCTCGGACGTCCGGGCTGAGTCTGCGCCGCGGACGGAACCCATGCTGACCCAGCACAGGATCGCGAGTGCATTTAATGCAGCAGCAATTCGGAAGTAGGTCCCCGAATTTCCTGTCCAACGATGAAGCCACGGGAAGGCGTTGGCGCTGGCCAGAGCGCCGAAGCTTCCCGCCATATTCATAGCCGCCGACACTGAGCCGGAGTTCCGCCGGCCGATGTCAATGCAGTAGGCCCAGCTCGGGCTGATCGTCATCTCAACACCCAACATGGCAATTGCAAACGCCGTTACTGCCTTTTCCGGGCCGGTAGCGATCGAAACTGCATAAATTCCTGACGCGGCCAGAAAAAAGCCTAACGTAGCCGGCAGTCGTCGTGACCAAGGTCGAAAACGAGACCGGTACAGCACGTCCACGAGAAATCCGGAGAGCCAGTTTGCTAATGCTCCGGAAAGCAACGGCACCATCGAGAAGCGTGCTGCTTGGGAGGGGGTTAGAGAGTAACGCTCAGCCAGATATGGAAGCATCCAGGTTATACAGACGAAAAATGTGAAGTTGCCGATAAAATACTGCGACATGGCCTTCACCATTCTCCACGAGCGAAAAACTTGGAGAAGTGGCGTCTCGTGCGAGAGCGGAGCGCCGCTCTCGAGTTTCGTTTCCGGATAGTCGCGAAACCAGACGATCCAGCTCAACGCCCACATCAGCCCCGGGAAACCGAGGAAATAAAACGCCATTCGCCAGCCATAAGCAGCTACGAGCCACTGGCACAAAGGGAACGCCAGACCTCCGCCTAGTAGCGCTCCAGAAAAGAGAATGCCGTTGGCAATTCCACGTTCGCGGTCCGGCAGCCAGTTGTAGAAGACTCTCGCTGAGCCTGGAAACGCACCCGCCTCGGCAACGCCGAATAAAAATCGCATGAGCAACAGCCAGGTGAGCCGGCCGGTTGTTCCTGTCAGCGTCGTAAAAATACTCCACGATGCCACCACGATAGCTAGCGCCAACCGCGGTCCTGCGCGGTCGGCGAGCCATCCCCATGGGATTTGGGCAACGGCGTAGCCAAGGGAAAATGCGCCGAAAACCCAACCCATCTCGGTGTCAGAAAGCGCAAGCTCGCCAGCGATGGCAGATTTGGCCGACGAAATCGCAGCCCGGTCGATGTAAAGGATGAGCGAAAGCAGAAACAGTGAGGCTATGACGAGAAATCGCTTGTTAGTGGGCGTCGTCATGTTCACGCTCGCCGGGCCCAGAGCAGCACCAGCCGTGGAGAGCTTCATCACAGCCCCATTCTTACCACTTGATGTACACCGCCTTCACATTCGTGAATGCATCTTTCACCGTGGGACCGATAGAAAACGCTCCCTGCCCCGAGTCCTTGATGCCTCCGAAGGGAACGTGTGCCTGACTGGCGGTGCCATGGTTCACATGAACCATTCCGGACTCCACGCGCTGCACAAATTCACCCACCAGATGCCGGTTACCCGTGAACAATGAAGCAGCCAGGCCGTAGCGCGTGCTATTGGCTACCTCAAACGCTTGTTGTTTGTTCTTTACCCGAATGATGGGCAGAACTGGTCCGAAGATCTCTTCCTGCGCGAGGCCAGAGCTGGGCGAAACGCGGTCGAAGAGCGTCGGCGCGTAAAAATATCCCTCGCTATCAGGGTTTTCCGCCAGTTGTCGGCCGCCAACAACCAAAGTCGAATGATCTTGGATGCCTTTGCTTACATAGCCAGAAACTGTTTCAAGCTGTTGCCGGCTTACCACTGGGCCCATGGTGAATTGCGGATCGAGCCCGTTGCCGACGCGAATCTTCGCCATGTGGGCAACCAGACGCTCACGTAGTTGGTCCGCTTGTGACTCCTCCACGATCACGCGGCTGAGTGCCGTGCATCGTTGGCCGCTGCACAGAAACGCCGCTGCCACAATTTCTTGTGCCGCACCGTCCAGATCATCGCACTCAAGAACAATGGCGGGGTTCTTTCCTCCAAGTTCGAGTTGGATTTTTGCCATGCGCGCAGCGACCTTTTCAGCAATGCTTACCCCCACAGCCGTCGACCCCGTGAAGCTGATCCCGCGGACCCGAGTATCCGAAATCAATCGTTCTCCGCACTCGCCGGATCCAATCACTAGGTTAAGAATGCCAGGAGGCAACCCGGCCTTCTCCAGCAGGCTTGCCAGATATACCGCAGAACGCGGAGTCAGCGAGGCTGGTTTCAACACAACCGTGTTGCCACACGCCAACGCCGGAGCTATTTTTCGGACTGGACTAACGACCGGAAAATTCCACGGCGTTATAGCTGCGACCACGCCAACTGGCTGCAGAACTGTGTAACACGAGAATCCGGCGCGTTCGCTCGGGAAAGTCTGTCCTGATAAACGCACCGCTTCGCCAGCTGCGAACGCAGCCTCAGTGGCAGCACGCGTTACTTCGCCAATCGACTCGCCGAGCGCTTTGCCTTGTTCAAGGGTCACTATCCGCGCCAGCTCATTCTTGGAATCGAGCAAAAGCTGAGAAAAGCGCAGCAGAATCGCCGACCTCTGCGGCGCCTGGGTTTGGTCCCAGACCGCGCGCGCCGCCTCGGCGGAAGTCACAGCCGCGTCTACATCGGCTGAACCAGAATGGGGGAATTCGCCGAGAACTTGCGACGGGCAGGCTGGATTATGTGACTGATAATAGTCTCCTCCTTCCGGCGCAACCCATTTCCCCGCAATGTAATTGAGATGCCGCTCCATCTAAAGACTCTCCTCAAGTACAGCCGTCAGTTGTTCCTTGCTGGTTAGTCGAGGATTTACTACGACATTTCCGCTCTTCATCGCTTCATCAATCACACGCAGAATGTGACTAGAACGAAGGCCATACTCCCCTAATCCCTTCGGTATTTGGATGTCGCTCGCCAGTTTCTCTACTGCAGCGACAGCGCATTGAGCCGCATCAGCCGGCGACAACCGATCCACTGGCTGTCCGAGGGCGTGCGCGACTGCAGCAAAGCGATCCGGAGCAGCCACCCAATTGAATTTCATGACTCTCGGCAATGTTACAGCGATAGCAATACCATGCGGAATGCGGATGTCCCAGCTCCCCAGCGGCATGGCCAGCGCATGAGCCAGTCCCAGGCGAGTTGGATTCATCGCGATTCCCGCCATGGTGCTGGCGAGGAGCATGGCATAGCGTGACTCGCGATTTCCGCCCTCCAATACCGCGTTTCTCAGATGCCTGCCAATGAGCCCGATCGCATTCCATGCCAACGCGGCGGAAATGGGCTGGCACGCGTTATTGGTGTAGCACTCGATTCCATGAGCCAATGCATCCATGCCAGTCGCGGCTGTCATTAACGGCGGCAACTTCAACGTGAGCTCGGGATCGCACAGCGCGATCATCGGATAGAGGTGGATGCTCCCCACTGCGACCTTCAATCCGGTATCATCATTCGTGAACACTGACCATAGACTCACTTCACTTCCCGTTCCCGCAGTGGTTGGAATCGCGATCACTGGCGGCAGGCGATTCTTCACTTTGTGCAGCCCTGTGTAATCGAGTATCGTCCCTGGGTTGGTCAAAAGCGTCGCCACCGCCTTTGCCGTGTCGAGAGAGCTCCCTCCTCCAATTCCCACGATTACATCCGCTTTGCTCTTGCGAAGATGCTCTGCAGCCTCGGCGATCAGGTTTGATCCAGAGTCCTGCTTTACTTCGTCATACACTTCGCAGCCAATCTGCACCGATGAAACAAGATCAAGGACCTTTTGCAGAATGCCTGCATTGCGGATACCGACATCTGTGACCAAAAATACTCGCTGAGCGCCAAGTGATCGGATTTTTTCTGGCAAAGTAGCCAGCACGCCGAGGCCGAAATGAATGTCGGTCGGAACCGGTAGGAAGTTAAACGTCTGTTCCGGATTCAATCGGATCACGGGTGGGTCTCCGCCGGCTGCTCCATGGTTGCCGCATGAGGAAAGCTGACGTTCAATTCCGCTCCCAGCGCGGAGAGTTGATCTATGACAGTCGGCAACAAGGGAACTCCGAGCTTCTGACTTCTTTCCTCGTTCTGTCGCTCGATCTCGCCCGGGGCAAGCACTTGCTCGATATTCGGAGCGGGCCGCGATGCCTTTAATGTTTGCAAGATTTCATTCATCCGCGAGGCAAAATCCTTTGCCGTTAAAAAAATGTCCGTTCGCATTGCTACAAAAACATGGCCAAGATTTTGTTCCGCCTCGAGGTTTTCGAGCGTGTTCAAGGTCAGAGCAAACGCTGACCCCGTCAGCACGCCGCACAGCACATCGATAATCAACGAGATGGCGGACCCCTTAGGGCCTCCGAAAGGCAGGACCGATCCAGCAAGGGCCGCGTTTGCATCGGTGGTTGGATTTCCGTCGCGGTCGATTGCCCAACCCGGCGGAATCGCTTTACCTTCCTTCGCTGCCACTATAATTTTTCCGCGTGCCACCACACTCGTTGAGGCGTCGAAAATGAGAGGTGCTTGCTTGCCTGCCGGAATTCCAATCGCGAAAGGATTGGTCCCGAGGAATCGCGCGCGGCCACCAAACGGTGCCATGTGCGGAGGCGCATTGGAGGCAGCGCATCCGATCAATCCTTTCTCGACTGCTTTTTGCACGTAGAACGCGGCGATGCCGAAGTGGTTGCTTCGGCGGACCCCAACGAAGCTGATCCCAGAATTTGTGGCTAGCTCGATCGCAGTTTCCATCGCTCTTGATCCAACCACCGCACCAAGACCATTGTCTCCGTCGAAGAGTACGGTTGATCCACTTGTTCTGACGATGCGGGGGACTGGTCGCGGGTTAACCACACCTTTGCGAATGCGCGACGCGTAAACCGGAAGCCGGATCATGCCATGCGAATCCACGCCGCGCAGATCCGCTTGCAACAAGCAGTCACCGACTTCTTTGGCATCTTCACGCGGTACCTTCAATTTCTGGAGGATTGCACAACAAAACTGGTGAATAGCTTCCGGTCGATAGCGATGTGGTTCCGTCATGCCGTTCCACCGGAACGATTCCAACGGGGCAGATTCAGAATCTCGATGGTGGTTTTTCCTGACTTAAGTTGGCGGAAGATTTCTGCTTCACGCTCTCTTCTCGCGACCGCATCTTTCAGCACTTGTTCGATCGATTGGATCTCCAGGATAACCACGCCGTCAGCCGTGCCGACCACGATGTCTCCCGAATGAACTGTAATGCCGCCCAGATTGATGGGTTCGTATAAGGTGCCGATCTGTTCTTTCTTGCACGCACCGATGGCTAGACCGCGACTGAAAACCTGGAAGCGACGTTCCGTTATCGCTTCAATGTCTCGCACCGCACCGTCGATGACCAACCCGGCAATACCTTTCGCTTGCGCCGCGACCGTGAGCACTTCGCCCCACGCCCCCGCGTATTCATATCCCTCGGCAGTTGCCACCAGCACGCTGCCCGGAGCGGCTATTGCTACCGCATGATGCAGCATGAGATTGTCACGCGGCGGACAGCTCACCGTAACAGCCGGACCGCAGACCTTGGCCTCGAACCACACGGGCTTGATCGCTGGATCTACCATTCCGCGCTGGCCGGCTGCCTCGTATAGAGTGGCAGCGTCGAATTCCGACAGTTGGCGAATGAGCTCGGGAGAAATCGTCATGCTGACTTGGATTCGCTCAAATTCGTACCCGCCATAGCAGCCAGGAATTGTGCGGCGACCGAAAAGTCCTCACCGCCCTTGCCGGCAGCGCTAACAGCAGCAAAAACCTGTGCTGCCACCGAGGTTAGAAGAAGAGGAGTGTTTGAAGCCCTCGCGGATTCGAGTGCCAGGTTGACATCTTTCTTCATCAAATCCAATTTGAAACCCGGTTTGAACGAGCCTTCCAAAAGAAAACCAGGAAGCCGCAGGTCCATCATCTTGGAATATCCCGAAGAGGTTTTGATTACTTCGTACAGCGTGGCGGGATCAGCGCCGCTGTTTACTCCGAGCGCGAAAGCCTCGCCAATGGTAAGCAGGTGGATAGCGGCCATCATCTGGTTCACGATCTTTACGATCTTTCCCTGACCCACGTTCCCGACGTGCACGATGCGAGCTCCCATCGTCTGAAGCAAGGGCCGGCAGTGCTCGAGCAATGCTTCGTCGCCCCCAACCATGATTGTCAGCGTCCCTTGTTCGGCTGCTGGGGTTCCGCCGCTCACTGGAGCGTCCAGAACCGAACCGCCTTTCGACCTGATAGCATCATCGACCTCTTGCATCGCCAGAGCAGTCCCGCTCGTCATCTCAATCAGCACTTTACCGTTAACGAATCTGTTCAGGATTCCTGTTTCTCCAAAGACCGTCTCCTTCAATTCCAGGTCCGCCGGAAGGATCGTAATGATCGCGTCCGCCGCCTGGGCGACTTCGCCCGGGGATTGCAAGACCTCAGCACCCATGGCCCCAAGTTCCTGCGCAGGCTCGTGTCTTCGATGGAAAGTCGTGTACAGCTTGTGGCCGCCGCCGAGCACACGCTTGGCCATCGGCAGGCCCATCGCTCCCAAGCCAATGAATCCGACCTTCATTTACGCGGCCCACTTCTGCAGGATGGTGCATCTACGCAGACGTTCATGGCTTCTCGCGCTTCTGCAGGAGACCCGCCGGAGAAAGTATGAACAACTGCGCTCGCAAAGTGCTCATGAACCCTCCGAACTCGATGAACCCTCGCCCGCGGCAGCAAGCGCTGTATTCACTTCTCAAGATTCATCTTCCATCGAATAAAAGGAAGCGTTGATCGCGCCCAAGGGCATTCTACGACACTGATAATGGGCCGACGGTCAGTTGGCGAAAAATTTCCATATCACTTATTCAGGGCACAAAAGGCGAATGGAACGCGCAAAGTTGCGTTATCGCCTTCTTTACCATCAACGTTTGGAACACGAGGGAGGAATGATGCCTTCGCGCCCGTCTTAAGGCTGCAATGAAAGAGAAAGGCTTCGGCTTCGGAGCACCCAACATCTTCCCAGTTCACCATTACATTGCACCGTAATGGTTTTAGCGCAAACGAAGCGCCGCGCTCAGTGATTCGGTCTCGTTCGTGGGCAGCCCGCTCCCCTTTGATCGGGGGAGTTCGAACTGGCAATCATGATCGCGAAAGCGGATCGAAGAGATGCATGGGTCGGACTGAGTTCCAGACCTGCCGATGATTGAAGCGAGCCTTGGTTGGCCATGGCAGTGGTTCAGCTAGAGCGAAATGGCGCCGCTCCCCGGAGTGCACGGATCAGTGCCCAAAAACGAAATTGACTGAGCCGACATTGTCAGAGACACCTCATTGACACGGATAGGTGCATGTTCTGGACTAGGGCTGCTATACTTTGCGCGCGTTTGAATGGTGCGTTCCATCTCCGGCCACGACGGTGGCTGATCCCGTCCCCGCCGTTCGATACCTGCTTTCAAATAGCTTCCACTATCCGGAGAAGTCATGAAGAACATATTTGTTGGGAATCTCAATTTCAACGTTGTGGAAGACGATTTGCGTGAGCTGTTTGGGCGATACGGGAAAGTCGATCGAGTATCGCTGATGACAGAGCGCGACACGGGAAGGTCTCGTGGCTTCGCCTTTGTTGAAATGGCGAATACCGCAGAAGGCGAGAAGGCCATTGCCGAGCAGAATGGAACTGACCTTTCCGGCCGCACGCTTACTGTGAATGAAGCTCGCCCGAAGCCCGAGCGTAGCGAAGGCAGAAATAGCGGGTTCGACCGGGGTGGCGGCCGTAAGCGCGGTGGTCGCTGGTGATTGGCTCTCGTTGGGTATCAATGAATCTTCAGATCAATCAATCGAGGCAGAAAAGCTGACTGAAAGGCGCAAGATTGTCGGGTAAGCGATAGACTATCGCGGATGCCAAAACGCGCCATCCGAGTCGTAAAGCATATCGGGAGCACACCGTGCGTGGGGATATGCATCTTGTGTAGACGCGAGTTTAAAGTGCCCCTTAGTGCACTGAGCAGTGTCAGTGATGCTACGAAAAGCCTTCAGCAACAATATGACAGGCATAAGTGCAAGGGCTTAGAGAGAGCCGCCTAGCCCTTGTTTGATGAGTCCACGCTAGATGCGCTCCGCCCGTCCAACAGCACAATCAGCTCCGCTGACAGTGGTGCTCATAGATCTCCTCAGCGAAGAAGGGTTAAGCCGATGCTCGGCAATGTGAAGATTTTGGTAGCGCATGATGCGGTCAACAATACAACGCAGACCGATTTGCTTTGTAATGTGAACAACTGCGGAAAACAACCTAATATCGTTAGCAATGGACCAAAGACCATACACCAAGTTGTCTGCCCCGAGCATGGAATTTTGTCCCAGTTCTCCAATGAGGATGCGTTCCGAGAAGCATTTAGGCTGGAAGCGAACCCAATACTTGAGAGCAAGGGGCTTTCGTCTATTGAACCTGGCACCTTTTCGGTAACGGGCGACGAACTAAAGCCGCCGGAGTCCGCGAACTGAACGCCCTCTTTTCTGGCTACTTCCCGGCAGAGACGAGCTACAAACCTTTGAGCGGCTCCCGCGAAAGGAAAGAAGTTTATCGAAGAAAGAAACGCCCAGGAAACAGAAGTACTCTAAGAGGTATCCAATGAGGAGTCGGGCTCGCTGATTGTGATAAATCTCCGTATCACTCATTGACACTGCGTAGAGACCCCGTTCCAGTAAAATCAAAGCTGCTGTGACTTTATCGAGGGGACGATCATGACTAATTTTGAGAAGGTGCTCCAGCAGCTTCGAGCGGAGCAAAAGCAGGCGCAAGCAGCAGCTGAGAGCTTAGGTAAGGCTATCTCCGCCATCCAAGGTCTGAACGCAAGAGGTGCTGGCAGCACGACGAATGGCAAGCGGCCAAAGAGAGCGATGTCGGCGGCAGCAAGGAGACGAATTGCTGCGGCCCAGAGAGCGAGATGGGCGAAGTTCAGGAAACCATCGTCAGCTGCGAATGCCAGAACATCCAAGCCGGGTTCGCACAGGATTTCAGCTGCTGGCAGAAAGCGGATCGCTGCCGCAGCAAGAGCAAGGTGGGCGCGAGTAAGGGCCCAACAGACCAAGAAGGCGGCTTAGTTTCAAAACTTCAGAAAAAGAGGCCCGATTCCAAAATCGGGCCTCAAACTTTCAATGGTGTTCTGGGTCAATGGATGATAACGCCGTTCATATCACACTCATTGTCGGCCTAAGGCTGTTGCCAGGAGACGGCGGTCTTTCAGAAATTCCCGTACACGACCAACCAAGTACGCGTCCCGTGGTATTTCGGACCTGATTCGAAAGCGTCAGAACAGCAACCTCCTCCCGTCGGTCGCGCATCTCAGCGCCGCGTCAAATCAGGTTCGTCAAGTAGCCCGGAGTTGAGGGTTGTGACCTGTTGGTGTGAGTGATTGGATGCGGTTTCTTAGTGGCGCCAAAACGAACTTCGTGCGCCACGAGTTTCTCGCCCTGTTTGGCTGCATGTATGACGACTTTGTCTCCGATTTTCAGGTCCTTCAGTGTCGCTGCCGACCCGCTCTTTTGAAAGCTGGTTTGATCGGACACTTCGAAGGTCACTGACTTCTTCTCTGTCGTTTCAACCGTGATGCTGTTGCTGGAAATTTGTGTGACCTTGCCCATTACATGCTGCTCGTTACCGTGCGCAAAGGCGGTTACGGAAAGAGAAAGGGTGATGGCAAGTGCAGCGATTGTCAGTCTCATTTGTGATGTCCTCCATAGTGATTTGTTTTTGACGTAGACTGGCTTTGGGTTGTAGGAGTCTCGGAGTTCAAAAACTCCTGTTCTCCTTGTTCCTCCTCCAGTTCCTCCCGGCTTTTCGGATTGAGCCGTTCCATCTGGTTTTCTTCGTCGGGAGTTAAGCGCGGAAGATGACGAATAAACAACACCAGCTTCCAACTGTCCTGATTGTTATCGCCGTCATCGGGCGAACCCCAGGCCGGCATGCCCGTTAAGCGAATCCCGTTTTGAATTGTGTAATACAGTTCTCCATCAGTTAGATCTTGCGTTTCGCGCTGTCGCATGTCCGGAGCTTTGGGATAGAGGTTCCTGCCGGTTCCAGTGTCGCCGCTGCCGTTATTTGCATGGCATTGCGCGCAATGGTCCGCCCAGTGCGCCATGCCCGCTCTGATGTTCTCGTTCGTTGCCGGTAAGCCGTTTCCGATGCTTTTTGCCCGAGATGGCACAGCCAGCCGTCGCATCATCTTAGCGATAACCGTCTCGATGCCTGTGGGCTGATCCCGTGCGCTGAATCCGTGGCGGATCACGTATGTACCGTATCCAGCGCCAATCAGGATCAACAACCCGAGGGCCAGAAGAACAATGCGAATAACCGCCATGATCAGTTTTCTCCGATACTCATGTGCTCGCATTTGCCGTCCCATTCGCTTTGTGTGCCAGCTTGCAGTTCCGTTCGGCGCCGAAAACTCGGGAGAATACAGAATGGAAAATGGTGGATTTGGCAGGCACCCACATGAACCATTTCCCAGACTTAGCGTCAGTCTTAGGACCTTACGGGTGATGCGTGTGGATGGCCCAAACCGATGCTGGAAGTGCTTTCTTCCCGAACAGCTGTCAACTGGGCAAGGGAGAATGCTGCGACCGCCAGTCCAAGATCACGCACGCCAACGTCTAGAAATCTTCCCATCGTCAGCAGGTTCAGGGCGATGGCCACAAGCCACGCCGTGACCACGTAGGCTCCTGTCTTCGTAAAGTGCGAGAGCACCACAAGGCCAGCGCTGATCTCGATGACCCCAACCACGTGCATGAAGGTTGCTGGACTGACCGGAATTATTCTCGTCGCAAACGGATTCAAATAAGCCTCCCAGTTGGTCAAGAGGTTGAAGAATTTGTCGAGCCCTGCTGCGATAGGGACGAACCCGAACAGCAGGCGAAGTGCCCACCAGGTAGTATTCAGTCGGTTGTCTGTGTTCTGCATTTTTGCCTCCTGTCCGGAATAGAGTGGTTCGAGGGAAACTGGTTACAACTCCGCGCGGGAAAACGCATCTCGAAGGTCTGTAACCTTTTTGGTGGCTGCGCCCTCTATTCAACTGGCACTCAAATGAGCCCGAATGTTCTTGATCTCCTGAACAATACCGAGACGCTACCAGATGAGGAAGTGGTCCGCCGCATATTGCAAGGCGAGACGGCGCTGTTCGAGCTGATCATGCGCCGCTACAACCAGCGTCTCTATCGCGTCGCCAGGGCCATTCTGCGCGATGATGCGGAAGCGGAAGACGTGATGCAGGACGCCTACGTGCGGGCTTACGAGCATTTAGCGCAGTTTGCGGGGCGATCGCAGTTCTCCACTTGGTTGACCAGAATTACCATTCACGAAGCGCTGGCTCGGTCTCAACGCCGCAGGCGAACGGAACAGTTCAGCGCCCATGACTCGCAGAAAGGAATGCAAGATGGGGAGGTTAATGTGACAGCGGACGCCCTGAATCCCGAGGAACAAGTATCCGTGTCGGAATTGAGAGGAGCGCTGGAAGCCGCGATTCTATCGATTCCAGAGCAGTATCGGCTAGTGTTGATGATGCGCGATGTGGAACAGTTAAACACGCAAGAGACCGCGGCGGCTCTCGAACTCACGGAAGAAAATGTCAAGGTACGACTTCACCGGGCACGCGCGATGGTGCGCAAGAATTTGTTTTCTCGGGCTGGTGCTGACGCACCTGCAGCATTCGGATTCATGGGCCAACGCTGCGATCGGCTGGTTGCGAGAGTCATGGAGCGGGTTATCGCTGCGAGTAAATGATGGGCTACAACACCAAAGCAATCCACACCTCGGTGAACTGGGTACCGAACACCTTGTATTGAGCGAACACTAGAAATAGGCAGCCGACCGCGATCCGCAAGCCTGCCATCGCAAGAGTGTTTATGCTGCTCGCGACGTTGCTGTCTGCTTTCATGACCCGAGCGATTCTAATCTGAATCGTCGAGACGTAGGCGACAGAAGAGTCCATTTACGGCGACGCCCTTCAAAATGGGCGAACATAAAGCGCAAAGTTGCGACATCGCCTGGTATCAGGAATTGACGTGGAACTTGCCGGTTAATCGGGACTGTCGGACTCCCTTGCATTAGGGGCATTTCATCTGTGCCCAGATTGCGCGATAGCAAGCCATCTTGGCTGCAATTTGGGATAGAACAGGTCTTCTTCGGAAAGCCACCTGCAGAGTTGCTGCAGGTAGCTTGCGACATTCCATTTCGGAGCCAAAGGTTACTCGTCAACGCCAGCTGAAGGGCCGCTTTGAAGCGTAATATGACGATGATGGAGGCGCTATGAGCAAGGACATTTCCCGAAGAGAGTTCCTCGAAAATCTCGGAGTGGGAGCTGCTGCTAGTGCTAGTTTGCTGCTAACGAAAGAAAACGCTCGAGCTGAAACCGCAAGCACGAGGCTTCCTTCGCGTACGTTGGGCAGGACGGGAGCGAAAGTCTCGATCCTTGCCTTTGGCTGCGGAAGCCGTTTCCTTATGTACAAAGATGAAGAAAGTGCCGTGGCGGTGCTTAATCGTGCCATCGATTCAGGGATCAGCTATCTCGACACGGCGTTTGCTTACGGAGATGGTGAGAGCGAGAGCCGAGTCGGCCAGGTGATGGCATCGAGGCGCAATGACGTGTGGCTGGCGACGAAAATTCCAGATCGTACGCGCGATGGATTTTTGCGGCGCCTGGAAGGAAGTCTTAAACGGCTGAGGACGGACCACGTGGACCTGGTGCATATCCATAGCCTGGGTCATGATGATGATCTAGCGAAGATTGAGGTGCCAGATGGGGCACTGAAAGGCTTGATGGAAGCGCGTGAGCAGAAGATGGCACGCTTTGCAGGCATAACCAGCCATACGGACGGAGCGGTGATGGCGAAGGCGATCGAACGTCACGATCTTGATTGCGTGCAGATGGCGCTGAATGCGTCGCGTAACGGCCGGTTCGAAGAATTGGCCCTGCCTGCAGCCAACAAGAAGAATCTTGGCGTCATCGCGATGAAGATCACTGGCCAGGAGTTTCTTGTAGGTGATGGCGCTGCGAAAGCAAACATTCAGTTGCTGCTGCGATATTCCATGAGCCTGCCAGTAACGACCGCCGTCGTGGGAATGCCGAAACCGGAAATGCTGGCGCAGAATGTTGAAATCGCGCGCGGATTTTCGCCGCTCGATGACGGAGAGAAAGAGAAAATCCGGCAGCAGGTTGGCCCGGCGCGTGAGGGCCTGGAGAAAAGACTGGTGGGACATCTGGACGGGCCAACGACGAACGCCGAAATATTTCAGGCGTGATCAGCTGTGTTTCCGGATGGAGCGGGGTTTCCGAGCCGGAAACGCGACCATGCGGCAATAACAAGGGAGAGCTCTCGATTATGTCCAGAAATCGGAGGCGATTTCTGAAAGAATTGTCCGTAGCAGCGCTCACGCCTTGGTTAGCAGGCGGCGCGTCTTCCGCAGAAGCCAAGAAGACCAAGCTGCCAATTGCGTTCTCAACTTTGGGGTGTCCATCATGGGATTGGACGAAAATTCTGGACTTTGCCAGTCAGCACGGATTCAACGCCGTAGAAGTGCGCGGCTTGGAGGGCAGTCTCGACTTGCCCTCGCATCCGGTGTTTGCAGCGGGTCGAATCGAGCAAACCAAGCGCGAAGTTCGCGAAAGGCAGCTGAAGATTGCTTGTGTCAGTAGCTCGGCTAATCTGTATTTCAGTGACGAAGCCAAACGGGCAAAGGAGTTGGGAGACGCGCGACGGTTCATCGATCTGGCCTCCAGTCTCGGCGCACCGTGCGTGCGTGTTTTTGGGGGAAAAGAAGAGTCTGATGCCAGCCGGTTCCCAGATACGGCAACGAAGGCACGAGTCGGCGCAGGCTTGCACGACTTAGGCAACTATGCCGGGCCGCGTGGAGTTACCGTAATCATAGAGTCGCATGATCACTTTACCGCCTCCGCTTCGCTCAAAGATGTGCTACAGGCCGCTAACTCTGATCACGTAGGCCTGCTCTGGGACGCGCATCACACCTTTGCCGATTCAGATGAAGATCCGGATTTTACGGTGAAACAATTGGGTCCCTGGATTCGGCACACGCACTTGAAGGATTCTACTGGACGTGGAGCGGGGCGAAGATATGTTTTGACTGGGCAAGGTAATGTTCCCATCGCACGCCAGATCGAAGCGCTGTGTGCTATCGGATATAAAGGCTTCTTTTGTTTCGAGTGGGAAAAGTTGTGGCATCCGGAATTGGAAGCACCCGAGATCGCAATTGCAGATTTTGCGCGTGTGGTCGGCGAGTGTCTGGGAAACCGGAAAGCGTGCGCCTGAACCTTGATGTATAGCAAATACAAAAAACGGTCTCTCGACCCTACTGTTCACTCAGGCATATAAGGTGGGCGGCGCAACGGCCCAAACTCGCAAAAATGACGATCCCTTCTGGAGCCGCCGAGACCAAACAACTGCAGTTGTCGTCGCAATCGGCAGGTGCATCTGGGTTCGGCAAACCAACGCCACTTCCATGAATCGCCCACGCGGAAACCCGAATTGGGGTAAACCCCTGCCGCCGGCTCCTGCTGGTCCCACTGAATTTGAAACCATGGCGAAACAGTTAAAGCTCAAGCCTGAGATGTACACGGCATCAAGCCAATTGAGAAGTTGGTGCCATCGGAATAGAAACCGGTGTTATGTGCCTGAATGGCTGCTCAAGGAGTGGGGCATGGATGTAGAGAATGGCTACGGTAACGGTGTGTAGTCAAGATTGTCGGCTATAAATCTCCATATTGATTCCATGACAAAGTCCGCTCCACGCCGGGGTAATCTTTGGTGGTGCATACCAACCAAGGCCCGGAGAAAGGAGCCGAAGATGATCATTATAGGTTGCGATCATCACCCGGGGGTTCAGCAAATTGCATGGGTTGACACCGACACGGGAGAGTTCCAGGAAACTCGCCTGCAGCATCGCTAGCCAGCGGAGCAGTTCTATCGCCAGCTTGGGCTGCGAGGCGTGCAGGTACGGCTGGGGATGGAAGCCAGCGGGCAGGCGCGGTGGTTCGAGCGACTGCTGGCGGAGTTGCAAATGGAGTTATGGATCGGCGATGCCGCCGAGATTCGAGCGAAGAGAGTACGAAAGAAGAAGACGGATCGTGAGGATGCTCGGCATATTCTGCGCTTGCTGGTGGAGGATCGATTTCCCCGGATCTGGGTGCCGAGCTGGGAGGCCACTCCCAACAAGGTGACCTCAACAGTGCACGACCGAATGCCCGTGATCCTCAATGCGACGACTACGACCTGTGGCTCGATCCTGGGATGAGGAACGTGTCTGCCGTTTGCGAACTACTGAAGCCCCACGATGCGCAGCCAATGAGGAGCTATCCGGTCAGCAATCGCGTCAATCACGTCGCGAACGACGATGAGGAGTGCTCCCGACCCGTGGCGATCTTTAGCAACTGACTACGTTGGGATGATCGTCTCACCAAGTGCCGCGCTGCTCAAGGGTTTTCGCGGGCAGAGAGCCGCCAAGTAACGACATTCGCGAGCGGCTTAAGGCTTAGGCCTTAGCGGCCCGTTCGATCAACGCGGGGCCTAGGGAAGATGGCCCTAAGAATCCGAGGAAGGTGCCGCTTTATTATTCAGCTTCACAATCTGTCGCTTTTTCTGTACCCGCCCTGTTTGCGCGTCGATCGCTGCAATGAGCTCTTTGCTCAAAGCGCAAATCCGGTCTGGATCGGATTCCTTTTCAAGCTGCTTTGCTACATCCCGCCACGATTCCGGGTTCTGAATTTTGAAGTTGAGTAGCATGAGTACCTCCCGCTACTCGGGCTGTGAAATTTGGAAGTTATTATCCGCCTAGGACGGCGGCGTGCAAACGCCATCTTCTGCCACGGATTTCTACCTGGTCCGCTCGGTCAGGTACTTCTCAATAACGGGCCCAGGAATTCGCAGCACACGACACTGCCCCTTCCGCGCGTCTCCGGGCTACCGAGATCAAGGAGTTGAGCTAA
Source organism: Acidobacteriota bacterium (assembly GCA_046735175.1). Classification (GTDB taxonomy): domain Bacteria; phylum Acidobacteriota; class Terriglobia; order Terriglobales; family Acidobacteriaceae; genus Gp1-AA145. The sequence continues at coordinate 11,041 of JBKPSP010000107.1, read as the reverse complement.
ATTCCTATGATGGTTCGCGACAAATCTCCATATCACTTATTGAGGGAGTCCGATCCTTACGGTTCTGTTGCATCCTTGCCTTTGATCCGAATATGAGGCATACAGTTTCGGTGCGACGGAAGGATTTCAGCAGAAAATTGGAAGCGGATCGCCGGTCGGATCAATTATCTTGCCAAGGGCAACATTCCCGTTCCAGCAAGTGAATGGCAGCTTGTATGAGATGAAACGATTCGGAATCCCTTACCCAGACGATTTTAAAGCGCGACTTCTTGCCTCGGTGCTCAACCGAAATAATGTCACCTGACCGCACCTGGCGGCTGATGCCAGAAAGCAACGCGCCACGTCGGCTGATGCTCGTAGCGACAACCTGCTCGGTGAAGGACTGACCGGCCTTGTCTCTCGCGTCTATTCTGACGACAAGGCGTTCATCGACTCGAAGCTCACGGCGCTGTTCCATCGTGGTCAGCCGAAGGCTTTCGGATGGTCTGTCCCATAATTATGCTGATATTTGTCTGGGGGTTGGCTCAGCGGGGCGTGGCGAGCACAGGTTTGCCAACAGGAAACAAGAAAAACGCCCCACGCTTAACAAGCCATACGACGCTTGTCGAGCCCCTCCCCCGCGGAAGCTCACAAGCAGGCTAAACTGGCAGGTCGATGCGGCAAATGGCTCCAAAAGGCTACATCGAAACACTCAGCTTAGGATCAGAGGTTGACCGTATGATTGATAAGCGTGCTACAGCAAGATTCTAGCCCCGACCCCTTCGGGGTCCTCCAAAACGTTACTCAGGTGTGTGAATAAGGTGCAATCAGCGACCGATTCGCTGTCGATTCATTCACCTTTCGGCGTATGATTTTCCCCACATGGCGCGTCCTGCAAATTCCGCATGGGCAAGTGGTTTTGCCGTGACAAGAATCCCCTCCCCAGGCGCAACCGCTTTTGAAGAATGTGTTCAACGATTGAGGCTGCACGAACATGAGTACGCGCACTCTGCTGAACTCCGCGCTTGGTGCCAGCAAAATAAAGATCGCTGCTACGTGCCGGAGTGGCTTTTGAAAACGTGGGGAATGTCGGTTGAGCCGGAGATGTCGGCCTAACAGCGGCGGGAAAAGCTGGTGGCGACCGTCAGAATTTGGTTTTGCGCGGCATCTCAACAACCTTAGACGGATGGCTCTCACCCGCAGTGCGCATCTTGCGCCAGTAGTGCTTCAATCCAAGTTCTTCGACATGCTCCCGAACCAGTCTTTGTAATTCACTCGCGATGCCGCGGGCCTCATCAAGATCGTTGGTTTCAAAAAGCCTTCGAGCCAGCATCAGAACGTGATCTCGCATGAGCCGCTCCGGGACTACGGTAACACCTGGACTGGGAGCGCATAATACAGTTGAAACCTCAGGACCAGAGGGAATTATGCCTATTCAACATCCTCCCGCACAGCGCGTGGAAAGATAGCCCGCGCCATCTTTAGCTCTTGTTCACAGGCAGTCTCTTCGGCGTTGGTGAAAAACCTGTCTAGCTCAAAAGCTCCCTGCGGAGTTCGAGTGAAATCAACAATGAGTAGGACGCAGCAGCATGACGTTCGTAACGACTGTGGTCACCGGATTCCGTGTTATGACTGCAATTCGGAGAATGTAATGAAGCATGCGTTCATAGGATGTTGTATTTATTTAATGGGATCAGGTGCTCTCGGCGCACAGAAGCCAAACCTGAGTGCAGACTTTGCGTACGCAGCAGGCAAGTATCTGATGCTACTTGGCAACTATGAATCTGCTGGCGCTGAATCGGCGAGCGCCGCTCAGGCGCGGATTGCCTGTGCCTTTCAAGAAATGGCCGCCACCGCTACGGGAGATAAAGGTAGTCCTGACAATCTGATGGCGGCGTCGCTGAAGGTTTTTGCCGATGTCCATGTGATGAATGTAAAAACTTACCAAGTGTCTAAAGACCGAACGGAACTCGCGAAGGACGAGCGTTGCATTACAGACTGGAAGCACTCCCTTCAGGCGGGAAGCTCGAATCATCCAGCCTCCTGTAGGTAGAAGTGCGCCTTCGTGTTGGCGCGCAAAATCTCCAATATCACGTCATTCACCTGGAAAAGCACGCAACCTCCCCGTCGCGACGACCGACGGGAGTGGCTTCCCGGAAACTGAACCTGGATAATTCCCCAGTTACCGGCGCGGGCCGGGGGGATGCATCCTACGGGCGTGACCACAGAGTTTCTCTCGAACTCGCAGATTGCAGAGTTGCTGGCGCTCGCCGCTGAGACGGCGAAGATGCCCCTTCAGAAGGCACTTCGACGAGCGTCGCGCAAGGCCTTTATGTGGGAAGAAGAAGCGGCTGTGCTCATGAAGAACGAGGGATCTCTGATGAAACTGCCCGGGATTGGTACGACCCTGGACCGCATCATCCGACAGTGGATTCAGAATCCGTCGGAGGTTGGTTTGCCGCCGGAAATCCGAAGAGGATTTCTATCGCTTCCGGAAGCCCGCGGCATACTCACCAAGCACTCGCGGTTGTCGGTGAAAGGTGATCTGCAAATGCACACGCAATGGAGCGACGGCTCTGGCTCCGTGGAAGATATGACGTGCGGCTGACGAGCGCGGTTATGAGTACATCGCTATTACCGATCATTCCAAGGGTTTAAAGATCGCGGGAGGAATCACCGAGGCTCAGTTGGAGCTGCAGGCTGTTGAGATCGGCGAGGTGAACGACAGTTTGCAAGCTGAAGGCCTGAAAGTCACAGTCCTCCGCTCAACGGAGCTGAATCTCGATCCTCGCGGTAACGGCGACATGGAGTGCGACTCTCTTCAGGGACTCGACCTAGTTCTCGGCTGCTTCCATTCCGCATTACGCACGAAGGATGATCAAACGGAACGTTATTTGGCAGCGCTCAGGAATCCTGACATTCACATTCTCGGGCACCCACGAGGCCGGATTTACAACTACCGTTTAGGATTGAGCGCTGACTGGGAGCAAGTTTTTGATCTTGCAGCTGAGTTGGACAAAGCGGTCGAGATCGATGGCTATCCAGATCGCCAAGACCTCAGCTGTGATTTGTTACCCATAGCAAAGAAATCGGGATGTCGGATTTCGCTGGGTACAGATGCCCACGATCCCTCGCAACTCCGGTTTATAGACTATTCGCTAGCTTCGGCATTGACGGCCGGCATCAATCCGGAGCGCATCCTGAATTTCATGACGACACAAGAACTGAAGAATTGGGCCAGTACCTTGCAAGCTTGAGAAGAGTTGCGTTTCTCGGAGCCTGATACTACTACCGACTGATAAACCCATATTTCTCATTGAGGGCTCTTCAATGAGAGTGCTTTGTGCATCAAAAAGTGTGCACAAGCCAGGAGGTTACAGATGCAGAGAAGCCGAACCCTCGCTGGACATTTCCATCTGTTCGCCTCGAGATCTTCGGATTGGGTTGGTTCCAAATGGGCGTTTGCCATGGCGTTGGGAACGATCATGGTATGGGGTGCGCTCGGGCCGCGGTTTCACTATTCGGACACTTGGCAGTTGGTGGTGAATACGGCAACCACGATAGTCACATTTCTGATGGTATTTCTCATCCAGAACACGCAAAATCGTGATGCGAAAGCACTGCATCTGAAGCTGGATGAGGTTATCCGAGCAATTCGAGCCGCCAACAACCAAATGATCGACATCGAGAAGCTCTCAGACGAGGAACTGAAAGATTTGGCTGTTCAATTTGAGAAGATTCGAGAGACATACCATGAACGAAAAAGGCAAGCATAGGCCTCAAAGCAGCAAGCTTTACCGTTCTAGAGACCGTCTGCCTCGTCTATGGGGATGGTCAAGTAAATTGGACGGTCACCGTCTTTAGCATTGCCGGCCACGGGACCCCTCACCCGATCGCGGGCTCTCCATTCCCATTGCTAGCGGAATCATTTGCGATTGCCATGATCCCAGATGGAAGATTGCATCCGTTGACGCGACCAGAGCCGGACGTCGGTAAATCTGGATGTGGTAAGGATCAGAATACGCGCCAAAGATATATGGCGTCAGGAGTAGCTGTGGCTAGCCATGCCTTTGGCTGTTTGGAGTGGGCACCTTCATTTCGGACTTGTGGTGAAGCCTTCATACGGTTGCTCTACTTCGGCAGTCGGGAAGGCGGGAACGGCTGACCGACGCACTCCATCCCAAGTCGGAGTGAGTGCAACTTAGCTGCTCATTTATTCGATTAGTTGATTCTAAGACTCTCTGCCAGCTACTTTCCTAAAAAGCCGTCTTGCCTTTAGGTGCGCCTAGCCCGCTTGGGCCGTCGTAGCCGGTCTTCGCTGTGCAAAGATATGAACCGCCGCATGTTCCATTACTGCCGGAGGTCACGTCGAACAGGCCGCTCCGATGCGAATAAGGATAGGAACCATCGATGGTGCTGGCGCCATTTCCGGCAAGCGCGTAAATCGCTGCAATGATCGGCGCCGACAGACTCGTGCCGCCGACCTTGAACCATCCGGAATGCCCCTGATAAGTGACCGAATCGTACACCGCAGCTCCCGTGGTGGGATTCGCGTCGGCCGATACGTCTGCAACCGTTCGGCGAATGCAGCGGGAGTCTTTCTGCCATGTAGGCTTTGCAACGTAAGCGCTACAACCACTTCCCGCACCTGACCAGACGGTTTCTTTGCTCCGAGTATTATTCGAATTGAGTATCAACGTTGTGCCTCCGACCGCCGTCACAAATTGCGACGATGCGGGGAATTGCACGCCATATCCGGTGTCCCCCGAAGAAAACGTAATCGGAATGCCTGGATGGTTGAAATGTCCGTTGTAGCTTGAAGTAGTCTCGGCGGAAAATTCGCTGCCTCCCCAAGAGTTCGAAACGACATTGGCATGCTTTATTGCGTAGTCTTCAGCTGCAAGCAGGTTCGTCACTGAGTTCGATGTGGCTTCAACCAGCAGGATCTTGCAGTTGGGGCAGATGGCGTGAGCAATCTCCACGTCCAGTGAAATTTCCAGCGCCCAGCCCGAGTTGGTTTTCGGAAAGCTGGTTCCTCCGGTCTGATTCACTCTGTTGAAACAGCCGTTTGCTGTCGTGCAAGGCGGCAGCCCATAGTGCTTGCTGTAGACTCCGAGATCAGCTTCGATATTGGGATGGTTGAAGGCATCGACGATCGCGATCGTCTGGACCTTGCTTGCCGACGAGGGTAGGCCATAGGCAGTCCGGAACTGCACAGGACCGAATCCAACGGGTCCTATCGAAGCGAGCGGGTGGCCTTGCTCGTCGGTCACTACGCGAGCATGACAACGCCCCGTTCCCGGTGCAGCAGGTCCCGGGCAAACCGGCTTGTGGCTGGAAGCAAATGCGGCAGAAGAAACAAGAAATATAACGAGCGCTGATCGCAACATCATTAAGGACTCCGAAGGAGGCGGGCGTAGGAAGCGATTCTAGTTTTGCCGATTGTGCAGGGTCAATCTGTACGTGTTGCCAGCTTCGTCTCAATTATGGATAAATCTTCATATCACACATTGAAAACCCACAAAAGCCGAGCGAACGCGCGAACTCTCCTGTTCTCACGGTCAGCCTCACGTTACCTCTCGTGCCGAGCTTTGTACGCATACAGAATGGCCACATAATCCCAAGCACGATGCGTGCAACGATCGATGCCCAGACAAGGACCCTGGCCGTTCGTCGCCTGATGTATGGCTGCAGTAGAACACCATCGAGCACGGCAACAACCGCATAGAAAGCCAAGAAACCGAGCGGATGTTCCCAATCTCTCCACGCAAGCGTCGCGGTGAGTACGGGCCCAAGTAGTCCCAGGATTGGTCCGAAGTGCGGCACGATTTGCATCACGGCCGCAATCAGTGCCCAAAGTGGAGCTAGCGGGACATGCAGAATGTACAGTCCGATCAGCCAGAGAAGCCCGACGGCTGACGAGTCTTGCGCTTGGGCAACCGCCCAGCTTCTTAGCGCCCCTCCTGTGGTGCGCAAATGATCTCGGAAGTCGATGAGTCCTTCCTCTGGAAGAGTGAATACTTTGCTTGGCTATGCTGGGCGCCGCTTGGCTAGGACTCTATAGATGGCAAGCAGCAACACCGCGCCGACCACCGACATGATGAAGCCTGCTGATTGCCCTTCGTGGTACAGCCCGAGAACCCGGCCGAGCCAGGTTGCCACCAGGGAGCCCGCGATCCCGAGCAGTATGGTCACGATAAATCCGCCAGGATCTTTGCCCGGCATGAGAAGCTTCGCGACAGCGCCGATGACTAATCCGATGAGAATTACCCAAAGCCAATGCATATTCGCCTCCGTTCAAGCGCAGCGAGTATACAGCTCAAAGTGGCGGGGTGGAAAGTCGAAAACTCCGATCTTCAGAAACATTGCCGGGCGTTGCTCGTGATGCAAGATCCGCAAATACCACTGCAACGCCAGTGGCGAATGCGCTTCTTTGGCCAACTGGTCGCTTACTTCTAAGATTATTGAGTGAAATCTCCAAATCACTCATCGGCCTACCGATGGAAGCCCGTAAGCGGAGCACCGATTCAGTGGCATTACCTTAGCCGGCGATAAGACCCTGACCCCCACTCATTTTGGGAAACAGCGAGAAACAAGCGCTCACAACGGGACACCTTTGCGGTGAAACACGAATCCAAGCTTTGTTCAGTAGAAAGGTACTTATGAAAACCAGAGCTGAATTTCTTGGACATCCTATACACCAAATGATGATCGTGCTGCCCCTCGGACTGCTTGCGACTGCAGCAACCTGCGATCTAATCAGCGCCGCGACCCGCAACCGGAGGCTTGCGCGCGGAGTGTACTACATGCACAGCGCCGGATTGCTGACCGGATTGGGAGCGGCGGTTCCCGGTGCGATCGACTGGTGCGACATCCCACGGAATACGCGCGCCAGGAAGATAGGGTTGTTGCACGGTGCCGGCAACTTGATAGTCACCGGCTTGTTTGGGGCGAGTTGGCTCCTGCGCCGAAGGAGGCCTGACAGAATTACGCGTACGGGTCTGGCACTCACAACCAGCGGTGCACTGCTCGCGCTCGTAACCGGATGGCTCGGGGGCGAATTGGTGAACCGGCTGGGAGTAGGCGTCCACGAGAATGCAAACCTGAATGCCCCAAGTTCACTTTCGCATGACGGGCTGCGGAAACCCTCAGCCTCGCAGCCGGATGAGAGCGTAACGCGACGCGAGGCAATCTGACTACTTGATTGGCAGTGGCTGATGGTCAGCCGGCAGCAGAATCGTGACAAACTCGAGATTGCTCATTGACTCTGGCAGGGTGTTCGTACAGCAAAAACGAAAGTTGCTTACAGTCTAGTACTGATCGCTTCAGAGTAGCCGCTTGATTAAGTTAATCCTTGCGTGCTTCGTCGATTCAGGTCGGTTTGCCAAAACAATTGTGCTCAAGAGAAGATGCTTTCTCAAGCATCTTCCGAGTGAAATGCAAGCAGTCATGGATGTGGCGCAGCAACGGAGGAAATATGCCATTCTTGACTGCCGCAGCCAGAGTCGCCGCCAAGCCGTTTTCGAAAGTCATCTCGCCTAAAGCGCATGCAATCATCGACTATGTGACGGTGGGTACATTCCTTGTGACTGCCGGTTGGTTTTGGCGGCGCAGCAAGCGAGCAGCTATTGCCAGCCTCATTAGCGGGGGTGCTGAACTCGTGGTGAGTTTGCTAACCAATTACCCGGGTGGCGTAAGGAAAGTGATCAGCCTCCGCACGCACCGCGACATTGATATTGGCTTGGGTGCGATGACTGCCACGATGCCCGAATTTCTGGCGTTCAAAGGTGAAAAAGAAAGAAAATTCTTTCTTACGCAGGGCGCGATGATCAGCGCGATCGCGGAACTCACAAGATTTCCTGATAAGGCGCTTCGGGCAGAGAGGAAATCCGCCGCGTGACGCAGATGCCTTCCCTATGGAAATTTGGTGAGCTCACGCCACGGAAGCTCGTAACACTGGCGAAGCGCAAAGTGGACGAAGATGAGCTATCCACTCGCTCTGCCTCTCTCTCGTACTACTTTTTACTGGCACTGTTTCCCCTTCTGCTATTCCTCCTTTCTTTAATCGGCGTTTTTGCTGGCTCGAGCTCTCAGGTGCAGGAAAGCATCGTTTCGGCGTTGGGCCGGCTAGCTCCGGGCTCGGCCTCTGATCTCGTCCGCAATGTAGTGCACCAGACCTTCAAACACAGCAGCGGAATTAAGTTAGCAGCCGGCGTATTGGGTGCGCTCTGGGCTGCTTCCGGCGGGATGAGTGCGGTCGTAGTTTCGCTCAACAAGATCTACCGGGTTTCCGAGACACGTCCCTGGTGGAAGCAGAAAGCGACGATTTTGGGGCTGACGGTTGCCCTGGCTGCGCTAATGATTATCGCTTTTGTGTTGGCCCTCTATGGCGGAACGGTCGGGCAGGCGCTTTTTGCTCGCATCGGCGCAGGCGGTATTTTTCGCATAACCTGGAAAGCTTTACAGTGGCCAGTCTCATTTGCCGCCATGTTTCTTTCATTCTCATTGGTCTATTACTTTGCGCCCAACATTGAAGAGAGAAAGTGGTACTGGATAACACCGGGCAGTGTCGTCGGCGTCGCTCTGTGGCTGCTCGCGTCCTTGGGCTTGCGCGTGTATCTCCACTTCTTCAATAGCTACAGTGCGACCTACGGCTCCTTGGGTGCGGTCGTCATTTTAATGCTGTGGCTTTACCTAACTGGATTGGCCATTCTCGTGGGCGGTGAAGTGAATTGGGTCATCGAGAATGAGGACCGCAAAGGCATGGCATTTGAGCATAAGCAGCGGGCCATCGAGGAGGACGTGAGAGCCGCATAAGCTTTTGTCCTAGGTGATTTTCCTCATCCGGATGTGCTGTTAAAGCCTCGATTTACGACAAAATGCGCCGGTGGAAGCCTAAAAGGCCAAAACGCCATGCGGAGGCAGCCAATTCAGAACATCGCTCCTTTTGCATGAAGTCCGATAATAGTGCTAGCGGTTCCGGACGCAAACGCCGTTTGATGGCGAAGAGGGACTGGCCTCTGGCCGTATGATTCACGGGCATAATGCCATTCAAGAGCAAAGCTCAGAGGCGCAAATTCGCCCAACTCTTAGTGGAGGAAAAAATCTCGAACAAAACATACGAGGAGTGGAACCGTGAAACGGAGCCCAGAAACTCCCTGAGCGAGTCGTTCACCGTGCGCCGCGCAAGAAAAACGCGGTAAAAGGCCCTAAACCAAAAACAAAGAAGAGCCGTAAGTGAGCAGGGGTTCGAGACTCTTCCAATCTTCCACTGAGGCCCCGTCACGGGCACTCAGTGATATGAAGATTCATACTCATTAACGGGCCTTCAATCGATGCGGGAATAGTGCTGAGGCTACAGCGTGCCGAAACTGACTCGGCGCATTTGGGGTCGTGCGCAAGAACAGGTGGATGTTACAACGACTCCCCTGATCCTTCTACCGCTGAGAATTTCACAGATTTAATTTTCACAACTGTACTCCTGTATGGAATCACACGTCACGAACATTGAACGTGTATTTTGTGGTAACAGTCTTCTCGTCTGATTACCCAATGTCAAACACGGAACGGCAGGTTGAGGTGCACTTTTTTTCGATTGTCGATACCAAATGAGATGAGAAGGGCGGTCTCCGGACGCGTTATCGACGTGCTCGAAGTACAGATAAAAGGAGACCGGCAATGAAGAAGCTGAAATCAGAACAGCCAACCGTTACAGATTTGTCCGGTCAGCTTACGCCTGGGTTGCCATTACGAGATCCATAACGTTGCCAAATTGACCACAGGCGCGACACTTGCAGCGATACTGCGGTACGCCAACGCACACCGTGTGGGCGCAACAAACGCAGACGAACCGTCCGTCTATGTAAGCCCTCATTGGCAGGAAGTCTGCACTCGCGATACACCAATCACAGAGGATGATCAACTGTGAATCAGGGACACTGGAGCGAAGTTGCACGGGTATTGGCAGGTGCAACTTGAATTCCATCGCTAATTGCACGCGCTGTGCGAGAGGCTCGAACCCTTCATTGAACCTGCTGCCGTTATTTCGGCACCAATGCCGATATTTCGGCAACCCGAGTCCGTCAGCCCCACGAAAACCATCAATGCGCCGCTGTCGCAAAACCGCAAAGCCAATGAGCGTCCCTGCCTCATCCAGACTGTTGATACAACTCCCGCAACACTCGTTGAATGGTTTTGCTTTTCGGCATCCTTCCGAGGAATACTTCCAGAGCGGCTGTGAGGTCCGGCTAATTTCTCGATTTCGCGATACAGATCACGGAACGTCAACCGCACACCTTTCAGCATCTCTCTGTCGGAAATCAGATGGTCAACCAATCTGCCAATTGGCCAGGCCCCGATGCTCAAGCACCAGCTTCACGGCCATGTTGTCCAGAAAGAGATATTCGGTCGAATGGAGGACGGCAGACAGCCGCTTCTGATCGTGTGCAAAGATGAAGGTGGAGTAAACGTAGGGACTCCATTTTGGGAACGGCATCGGCAAGCTCGATGCGCTGGGAAGCGCTGGTATTCAACCTAAGTAGAAGCGGAAAAAGGTCAGTTCGCAGTGGATCTGGCCCACGGTTTTGGATAGGTCGTGTTGAAGAGTTAGCGCTAGAGGCAGGCGCATTGTTGTTCCACTTTTGTCAGAGATTCGAGATTTCGATTCGTCTAAGTTCATGCTTAAATCAATGACGCACTCGACCCTAGAAACTCACGCAAGCACGAAATTAAGATTGAAACCAGTCCGCCCGATACGAACGCCGGTTCATTGGTCTTTGCTTCCCTTGTGATTCGCAGGAGCGGTGTGTTCAGGTGTGAACGTCAAGCCCTCTGCTCTCTCGTTTGTTCCGTTTTCGTAACAAAATAAAAGTAGTAAACAGACCGAGCAATAGGTTGCCCCAGAATGTCGGGAGAGGGTTGTTCGTTAGATGCCACACTTTGCGAGAGGCCCTGAACTTCCGATGCTCAGGTGGCAGTCCACTTGAATGGCGAAAATGGACCGCCTGGGCTGGGCGGCAGGCATTTCAGCGGAAGTGTTTGGTTTGAAGATCGGTATTCGGAC
>JBKPSP010000106.1:0-4583 GCA_046735175.1 Acidobacteriota bacterium | reverse complement strand
ATCCAGCACCGAACCAGGCACTGTCGGATCCGTGCTGAGTCACGACCTGAAAATTAAGCTTGTTGAAGTAGAACAATCCGACGAATCCTTCACGGTGAAAGCCTTTGTTGCCGGTTCCAGAACTCACGATCGGAACTGGCGATCCGCTGCTCGAGTCAGTCAAGAAGCTTGTTGCCGCCTCACCGACCATGGCATAGAAACCAACGCGGTCCGTCCCCAGTTTGCCCACGTTGAACGCATGGCTGCCGGTAATGAACGCGTTGTACGAGTTACTTCCGTACGGCACATCAGGATTTCCGTCCGTCGAACTCAGGACCGCGACTGATAGCCGGGTGCGGTCGTTCGCCGAGTGCCCCATCCATTCCACACCGATCTGGTTGTCGCCAATCTGGCCGAAGATATTGCCATCGCCAACCGGAATGAAATGGTAGAGGTTGTATCCCCCGCCGCTCGCTGAAAGCGTCAGGCCGCGCTTCTCGGACACGATGTTATCCAGCTCAAATTTTCCGAATTTGAAATTCAGCCAGGGGCTGTGGAAGAGGTTATCGAGCCGCGCGTTGACCGCCTCGATGTGGAATGCTCCGGTTTCATCCGAGGCAGGAATCAGTTGGAACGAAACGTTCTTTTCCAGCGTTCCGGCACTCAGAATGTCCAACCCACCGTAATCGAAGCCGCTGAAGGTTAGTCTCTTTACGGCTGGCCCACCGCCCGGCGTGTCATAGCTGACTTTGTCCGAGCTTTCCAAATGCCAGAAGGGAGTCATGCGGAACGTGACCGGCCAGTACGAGGGATTCTGCCAGACCGGCGAATCGCGGTCGTTCATCAACTGATAGCCGTTGTCTTTGAACTTCTGCCCAAAGTAGTTCAGCATCGGCCAGGCTTCGTGGCACGCCGAACAGCGCAGGCCATATTTTCTGGCAAATGCAGGAAGGGCGTTGGAGCTGCTGGTGAAGCAAATAAGAAAGCTGACAGTTAACAGAAGACCCGCAAGACTGCTCCGGGCAGAAGTCATCGGTTCCTCCTGGGAAAAGCTTGATCCAACCGATTTCTTTTTTTTAGCCCCTACCGCGCGCAGTTCGGAAGTGTCTAACAGGGAAATATCAATTGTCAAGAGATTGTCTCTAAGTTGTCACCAAATTGTCTCCTGATCGTTTGACATTCGACCGTTCTCCACGATAAGAGACTCTGAGGAGCTTCGCATTGTCTCACCGTTCAACCTTCGCCATCGCTGGTTTGATCGTTTGCCTGGCAGTTCCCGGCGCAGCGCGAAACAAGAACTCCACGGAAGCGTTTGGAGCGGGACTGAGCGTCACCGTAACTGCACCCGAGCCAGAGGTTTTGCAGGCGGTCCAGGACGTGGTGGCGGACGGAATCATTCAAGGCAGCAAGGAATACAACAAAGACGAGTACATTTCCGGCGCCGAAGCGGCCGAAAGTACAACGGTGTTTCCCAAGTGGGAAGGTCAGGGCCGCGCGTTTTACAAGGTCCGTCACAACACCATCGATCCGCGGAATTTCAAGGACGCGGGTGATTCCGGTACGCTCGCAGTCCGCTACGTAGTGCAGCCGGGAGATGAAAGAGGCACCATTCTGAAAATCGACGCCGTTTACGTGGATGACATGCATCATCGCGCACATCCATCGAATGGATCAGTCGAGTCCGCAGAATACGCGACTATCCAGGACCACATCGCGACTATGCACCTGCAAAAGCAGCGTGCGGCCGAAGAAGAGGGGCATCGCAAACAAGAGGTTGCCGCGAAGGAGCTCGAAGCTAAGAGGAGATATGAGGAACGCGACGCTGCGCTCTCCCAAACTCACGATGAAAATCTTCAGCAGTATGTGCAGCGGCTTCGGCGCGAGGCCGAGCGAAAAGTAAAATCTCCCGGAGCGCAGCTTAAGTCTGCGCCGTTTCGAAGCGCCTCGAGCATCGTTTCCCTCGCGCCGGGGGACCGAGTTGTAATTCTCATTAACACCGCCTATTGGTATGGAGTAGAGACCGAATCCGGGCAGCACGGCTGGGTCCATCGCAGCCAACTGGAGTTGCTCCCGTGAGAAAGTACGCGCTTCTGTCGCTTCTGGTGCTGTCAGGGGTGTGCGTTCCTCAGAGTGCGAAGCCGTCGTCAGAAAGCCTGCAAACCCAGCGTACTTTTAGCGCACCGCCTTCCGAAATCGAGTCGGTGCTCAAGAAATTGACACCCACTCTCTCCGGTCGACTTCCCGCCCTCGATGGCTTCGTGTCGTCAACCGAAAAGCCTTTGGACCAATATCGCCGGCCCTTCTACCAGTGCTCCGTTCACGTGACTCCTTCGGCTGGTGGCGGATCGCTGGTGCGCGTGACTGCCAAGATCACGGCGTGGCACGACAATCCACCGCGATCTGGCTATGAAGTTCTGCCATCGAACGGCCGACTGGAGGCCGATCTGCTTGATCGGCTTCAGGAATCACTGGCAACACAATCAGCGGTTCGCGCCAAATCCGAGCCGGTTCCCGAGATTTCAGCTCCCGTGCCGCAGCTTCCTCGGCAGGCATCCAGCCCATCATTTGCGCCTTCCGCTGATTCGCCCCTGCGCGACGAAGCCCGCAGCCTCGAGGAGTTACTGCGCAACCAGAGTCGTCCCACCAACCTTGTGGCCGTGAAACGCGACCAGACTCCAGTACTCGAAGGCGCGCGAGCGGACGCGAAGGTTTTGTTCCTCGCTAGCGCCGAAGATGAGTTCGAAGTTCTCGATCAAAGCCCGGAGTGGGTCCACGTTCGAATCTCTGGACTGTCGCGCGGCTGGCTCCGGCGTTCGAGCGTTGAGGTGCTGGATGGTTCGCATTCTCCGAGAGTTGAAGATTCAGCTCAAACTGCCGCTGAACCGGCATCCGCTCCTGCAAGTGCGCTCTTCACCATCAGCAGCGAGGAGATCGGAGTCTTCCCTGGAACCTGGGACGCGCTCAAGGGAAAGAGCACGCGAATCATCTCGGTGCAGCAAGCGCCCGGTTCCGGCCGAATCACCAGCCCGCAAGATAAGCTTCAGTTTGCCGCGTCTATTTTTAGAAAAGAAATTCTGTCCGCGGGAGTGGATGGTCTGGTTCTGATCTTTGACGCAGAGGACGGCGGCATGGTCGCTTCCGCTCGTGACGCTCTGGATCAATGGCGTAGCGGCGCAATTTCCGAGTCGAACTTCTGGAGGCAGTGTTATCGTGATCCACCTGAAATTCTCGGCGCGGCGAACTGATGGATCTGCGCTCACTTCTTCCAAATCCAGACGGGCTTGCCTTTTTCGTCTCTGAACACGAGGGTGTCGGTTCCCTTGATCAACTCTCTGGTCAGGATCATATCCGCATCGCCTTCCTTGACCTTGGAGCCGGTGAAGGAAATCTCGTCGCCCTTCGCGAAGCTGATACCCATGTCATCCATGAAGTACTTGGGGCATAGATACAAGTCCCATGTATCGGTACCGCCTTTCACCGTCAGGTGCGCGATCTGCTTCTCAGCGCCTTTCTCGGGGATCCTCAACTCCGCGATTGTGCCCTGAAATTTTGCTTCGGTTGCGGAATCGTATTTCGGTGAGCTTTGCGCGACACCAACAGCGCTGCATATCAAGGCAACTGAGGAAAGCAGAATCGCGCGAACAGTTGACCTCATGGCCTGACCTCCTCACGCGAAGAGCGGTAGCCGAATCGCAAGCGCAGACGACGCAGTCCGCCGTTCTTGCTGGTCTTTGGTTATCAGGAAACCGCGTTAATCATACTCCCGCTGTTTGGTCGCGGCCACACCAATCCGCGCCGCATTCCCTATGAGTAACTGCCTGCTGCAGAATCCATGGGAGAGTGCCAGGCGTAGCCGCGCTGCCACAATCGTGTTTACCTCAACACGCAGCCAGGTCAATTCCACGCGCTTTCGTCTCCGTAAGTTATTGAATCTCTGGCAAACGGCTTGACTGCGGATCATTGGGGTTTCGCGTGCATTTCATAAGCGCGTAGCTGAATTTCGCGGAGGAGTGCATGCATTCAACTATCGCAAAGCAGAATCGAGCTGCCCAGTGTGTCGTCGTGATTCTTCTGGTTTTCATTGCCGTTGTGCGTGGAGTTGCGCAAACCAGGCAATCTGACGAGCGGCCACCCGTCATGGGAGAAGGCTCGCTACTCTACCGGTCGCCAGTTTCCAACAAGTACCAGGAGATCCCGCTACTGCAAACCGATGTTGCTCTTGACGTACAGGGGCTGGTGCTTTCGGCGACTGTGACCCAGCGGTACGCGAATTCCGGCGCCGACCCGATCGACGCTGTTTACGTTTTCCCCCTGCCGCACGATGCCGCTGTCTATGACATGGAGATCAGGATCGGCAATCGCGTCATTCGAAGCGTGATTCGTGAGCGCGCCGAGGCTAAACGCGTGTACGAAGCCGCCAAAGCTGAGGGCAAACGGGCGGCGTTGGTGGAGGAGGAGCGTCCGAACATCTTCACAACCTCGGTCGCGAACATCATGCCGGGAGATCGAATCGACGTTCGCTTGCGCTACGTCGAGCCGCTGCGGTGGGAGCAGGGAAGAATGCGCCTGGTGTTTCCGATGGTGGTCGGCCCCAGGTATATTCC
>JBKPSP010000105.1:0-10669 GCA_046735175.1 Acidobacteriota bacterium | reverse complement strand
TGTCGTCGCAACTCACGTTTCCAGCCGCAAACAGGAAGCTCAGGCCGCAGAGAAGATTGTAGAAACTGAGGTCGAGCGTTTTCACGCCCGGCTGCAAAGCCTGCACGTGGTGCCGACAATTGTCTCCCTTCAGGACCACTTCGAGACCATCCGCCAGGCGGAACTCGACCGCGTGCGTGGCCGGCTCGGCCAGCTCTCAGCGGAACAGGAGGAAGCGGTTGAAGCCCTCAGCCATGGGATCGTTAACAAAATTCTGCACACGCCCATCACACGTTTGAAGTCGGCAGCAGCCGACCCAGAGATCACGACCCTGTTGGAAAGTTTCCGCAAGATATTCAACCTGCAGCAGCGACCTAAACGCGAACGTCAGTCTGAAGACGACGCTCACCGCTCGGGACAGAGGAGCTGATCGTTGCGCCTTCGCATCGGCTCCCGTGGCTCGCAGTTGGCGCTCTGGCAGGCCAATCACATTGCCGCGAAGCTGCGCGCGCATGCTCACGAAGTCCAAATCGAAGTTATTCACACCACCGGCGACAAGATCACAGACGTAGCCCTCGCAAAGGTCGGCTCCAAAGGAATGTTCATCAAGGAGATCGAGGAAGCGCTTGCAGACCATGGCATCGACCTTGCTGTGCATAGCTTGAAAGACTTGCCCACGGAACTCTCCAATCAGTTCACCATCGCGGCCATTCCCCGGCGTGAAGATCCTCGGGACGCATTCTGCTCCGTGGATTTCTCCTCAATCGAAGACTTGCCCCAGGGCGCGTGCGTCGGAACCAGCAGCCTGCGCCGCGAGGCACAGCTAAAAGCGCTCCGTCCTGATTTGAACGTGCACCCGCTTCGCGGCAATGTGGATACGCGTCTCCGCAAGCTGCAATCGGGCGAGTACGCTGCCATCATACTGGCGGTCGCCGGCTTGAAGCGTCTCGAACGAACTGAACAGGTGAAGCAGACACTCTCGACTGAAGTCATGTGCCCGGCCGCAGGGCAGGGAGCGCTCGCAATTGAGGCACGCACGGGAGACCATCACGTCATCAACGCACTATCGTTTCTCGATGATTCGGCTACTCGCGTCCAAACCGAGTGCGAGCGCGCTTTACTCGAAGCCATGGGCGGCGGTTGTCAGGTGCCGATCGGGGCAAATGCGACGCTGGCCGGCGAGACTCTATTTCTTTCGGCGGTCATCGCGAGTCCTGATGGAAAAATAATTCTGCGTGAATCCGTAACCGGCAGCCGCCCATTTTACGTCGGAAATTCGGCAGCAACGAAGCTATTGGCTCGCGGCGGCAAAGCCATACTGGATGCGGTTTACGCGGAAAGCATTCCGTTGCCACAGCAGCCGTGAGAGTTATTTACGACAATGGGTGACGGGCGGGGCCCGTCAGAAAAGCATGTACATTCCCGAATTCAACCGAGTCGAAGATCGCAACAAAGCCATTGCCTTCATGCGCGCGAACCCGTTCGCGATACTCGTGTCTGTGAATGAAAAGGTCCCATTCGCCACACACCTTCCGGTAGTGATCAGCGAGATTGACGGCCAGCTTACTGTGCGCGCCCACGTCGCCAAAGCCAATCCTCATTGGCAGTTGATTGAAAAACAGGAATCGCTGTTGATCTTCCACGGCCCTCATGCCTACATTTCGCCGTCGTTATACGAAATTCGCGAAAGTGTGCCCACCTGGAACTACGCCACTGTTCACGTCTATGGGAAGGGAAGGATTGTCTCCGACGAGGCCGGCGCAACCCGCGTACTCGAGGATCTCATCGCGCAATTCGATGAGTCGTACCGCGAACAGTGGAATTCGCTGAGCGCTGACTACCGCACCCGCATGCTGCGCCATATCGTGGCATTTGAAATCTGTGCGAGCCGGATTCAGGCGAAGTTCAAGCTGAGCCAGAATCGCACGAAGCCTGAGCAGGAGAACGTCATCCGCGCGCTTTCTGGCAACCCGGATTCAGCGATTGCGGGCACCGCAACTCTGATGCGTGGAGAAGGTTTGGGCGATCGCAAATAGAGCGGGAGCCGCCTAAAGCAGGAGCAGCATAAAGCGGAGCTGAATAAGGCCAGCGACGCCCCAGCGGGGCGAAATACTTTAGCCCAGGGCGTAAGCCCTGGGTGGCGCAAATAATGAGAAAGTCCCGTAGGACGACACACGTCAGACATGTAGGCCGACAGTGAATTCATCCACCCAAGAATCGCGCCAGAGAGAATCGCTGAATGGTCTTCGCATTCTGGTCGGGCGCGCCCGCCATCAAGCAAGCCAGCTCTCACGGGGCTTGAGAGAGCTTGGTGCCGATGTCATCGAAATTCCTTTTATCGAGATTCGCCCGCCTCGTTCTTTCCGGCCTTTGGATTCGGCGCTCCAGCAACTCGACGAATACGACTGGCTCATCCTGACCAGCGTAAACGGCGTAGATGCTCTAAAGGAACGGATGCACATCCTCGGCCTTAAACCCTCGGCACTTGGCGCTCTGAACATCGCCGCCATCGGCCCAGCAACCCGCGAACGAATCGAAAGCCTCGGCCTCAAAGTGGATGTCGTACCCAGCCGTTATATTGCCGAATCGGTCGTTGAGAGTCTCCGCGACAAAATGGAAGGGAAGCGAGTGCTGTTGGCCCGCGCAAAGGTCGCACGCGACGTGATTCCCAGAGAACTGAGGAAGCTCGGCGCGAAGGTGGATGTAGTTGAAGCCTACGAAACCGTCGTGCCCCGCTCTTCGCAACAAGCGTTGCAGAAACTCATGAGCGATCCAGAAACCCGTCCGCAGATCGTGACGTTTACCAGTTCGTCCACTGTCCGGAACTTCGTTGCGCTGCTTGGGCTGAGAGAACGTCGGCTCCGCAAGGCTGACGTCAAGTTCGCATCCATTGGGCCGGTCACATCAGCCAGCATGCGGGAACTCGGCCTCACGGTGCACATCGAAGCGAAGAAATACACAATTCCGGGACTGATCCAGGCGATCGCAAGATCATTTTCACCACAGACACGGAGGCACCGAGAAAACAACTGAAGAAACATAGAATTCTTGTTGGTTTTTGTTGAACTTTAAAAGCGCGTCCGACAGAGCGCGAGCCAGCCAATAATCCGCTCGAAATGGTTTCTCTGTGCCCCTGTGTCTCTGTGGTGAATCCGCTCTACTCGTTCAGCTTGCACCCGCAATCCGCGGGGGGCACCTTAGCTTTGAGGAAATTCGTCACCCGCTGATACGCGTCAATCTGGTTTTCAACCTTGGCGAAGCGGTGGCCTTCGTTCTCATAAATCTTGTAATCCGCCACCCCACCGCGCTTCTTGATCTCCTCTACAACCTGGATGGTCTCTTCCTTCGGGCAGCGCGGATCATGCCCGCCCGCCAGGAACAGCAGCGGCGCTTTGATTCTGTCCACGAAGAAGATCGGGGATCGGTCACGGAACAGATCAGGGTTCTTCTTCGGATCGCCCATCGTCGCCATATCGGACTGCTGCAACACCGGGTCTTCGTTTTCGATTTCCGTGAACCAGTTGACGAATGGCACAATCGGCACGCCCGCCGCCCAGACTTCAGGAGCCTTGGTCACGGCCATCATGCTCATGTATCCGCCGTAGCTGCCGCCCATCACAACCAGCTTTTTGGGATCGAGAAACCCAGTCCCCTTCACGAAGTCCACCGCCGCCAGCACATCCTGCAGGTCTCCGCCGCCCATGTCAAACAAGTTGGCCTGCTGAAACTCTTTACCGTAACCGGTTGATCCACGATAGTTCGGGGCGATCACCATGTAACCCTGGTTCACAATGTGCTGAATGAAACGGTTGAACGAGTTGACTGTCTGCGAAGTCGGCCCGCCGTGAATGTAAACAATCGCAGCATTCTGCCCATTGCGCTGCATGTTGTGCGGCACATACACGAACGCCGAAATCGTCCATTTGCCGTCGCGGCTCGGATAATGCACCAGAAACGGTTCGACCATATGGTTCGCAGGAACTCCCGCCATCAGCGAATACGTGACCTGCGTGGACTTTCCGGTCGCCAGGTGATAGACCCACGCGTCGTTCGGAGCGTTCGGGCCGTTGTGGTAGTAGAGCAACTTTGAGCCATCGCGCGAGAAAGCGGATTCAGAACCGCCGAACGAATTCACGCCTTTGGGAAGGGGCAGTTCTTTGGTCGTGCCACCGGCTAGCGTATGGATGTACAGGTTTGTATTGCCGTCTACGTTCGCGCGGAACGTGACTGATTTCCCATCTCGCGAGAAGTGCCCGGCCGATATCTCCCACTTGTCTTTCGTGAGCCACAGAACCCTCTTGCTCGCGACGTCCAGCACTCCAACGTTGTCGTATCCATTCCCGGCATTCGACGTGATCAGAACCTTCTTCCCATCCGGCGAAATATCATTCGCCGAGTATTGCAACTCTCCTTCATGCGGCGTGAGCAGCGTGCTCTTCCCGGTCTTCACCTCCGCAACGAAGATGTTCGAATTGGTCCCCTTCGCCTCCGCCTGCGTATAGACGATGTATTTCCCGTCCTTTGACCAGATCGGACCGAAGTTCAGCTTGTCCGGTGCCGTTCCCGTCGTCACGTGCTTGGTCTCGCGCATCAGCGTGTCGAACACATCGATCTCAAACGATGACGAAGTCTTCGGCTTCACCATGTACGCCAGGTATCGCCCGTCTGGCGACCACGTAGGACTCTCTTCAGAAATCTCACGCGTCTTTGTCACATTCACAATCTGACCGCTCGTCGGCGACACAAAGAAAACGTCCCACTGCTCGTCGCCATCGTAGTCCGATTGATACGCGATCCACTTGCCATCGGGAGACCACGCCGGGCTACTCTGCCGCTGATCGCTCACTGTCAATTGTGACGGCCACCCGCCACCCGCCGGAACCAGCCACAAGTTATTTCGTCCGGTGATATTCGAAACGAAGCAAATCGTCTTCCCATCCGGAGACCACGCGCTGTCCCCGACGGCCCGCGTCATATAGAGGCGCTGCAGCGAGAGACTCTCTTCGCCCTGCTCGACCTCAGCGCTCGCTTTGGCGGTAATTTGTTTGGGATCAGTAATCGCGACTGGAGGTTTCAATGCTTGAGAGAACGCGACTGTGCTCATAATCAGGACGAAGATGAATGGCCGAACGCGAAAGTTCTCCATCTCTCACCGCACCAGGACAGCGGACGCCTGACTTGCGAGCAGAACCGTGGACGTGTTCGCCGGGCTCAGCTTTCCTGTTGCACCCACAGCGAGCGCCGACAGGTTGGACGCCAGTCCGTTTGCCACGAACACCCAGTTCCCATCGGAGGTAATCCCGCCCGATACTGGACCTGATCCAACTGAAACGGCCGCGGGAGACAAGGCCGCAAGCGCGCCCGTGGCCGGAGCAAAGCTGAACTCCGAAACTTGATTGGAATTCTTTTCCACTACGTACACCCAATCGAACGCCGGGTCCACAATAATTTGTCCCGGGCCAGTCGGCGCAGAAAACGGCGCGCCGATCGACGTCAGCGATCCGTCTGCCGCGGGGCAATTCAAGCTCATCGCCACACACGCAGAGAACACGCTGACCTGGTTCGAGCCGGTGTTTGAGACGAACAGAAAGTTATCGCGATTTGAGGCAGCCACGATGCGAGAAAACGCCAGTGCTGTCGGGTTCGCAGCCACCGGATAGCTGTTGCTCAGCGCCAAATTTCCATTGCTGTCGTACGTGTAGGCCGCTATGGTGCTGGTAAACTCATCCGCCACATACAGGTAGTTCCCAGACGCGGGAATTGCCATTCCTGAAGGACCATTTCCGATCACATCCCCTGGCAGCGAGGCTGGAAAGCTTGTCGACGTCATTGTGCCTGCGTTTTGGTCGAAACTCGAGATGGAAAAAACCGTGATGGTTCCGGGGACGGTTCCCGCTTGTCCCAGCGGCCCGGAGTTTCCCTGGCTGGAAACAAACAACAACTTCCCGCTCGGATCGATCGCTAGCCCCATCGCTGTCGGCGTGGTCGAATTTGCTATCGCCTGGATGCTGACAATGCTGCATTTCGTGTTCGAACTGGGGCAGGGAACACTCACAGTTCCATCGGAGTTGACTTTGTACACCCCGATCGAGTCGTCGCCAAAATTCGCAACGAACAGGAGGGTTCCGTCCGGCGTCAATGCCATCGCCGAAGGGTTCGGCCCGGTCTGCGCCTTTGATTTGACCGACGAAACCGATCCATTGCTGAGGTCGATGGTCAGCGAGCTAAGGGTCTGGTCGCCGGTGGTTGCGACCCACATGAAGCCAGTGCCTGACGTGGTCGAACTGTTGTTCCCGCTGGAACAACTGTTGAACAAGACCAGTGCCCCTCCAGCCACAAGCGCCAGTATCCAGGACCGAATGCGCATTCTTCTCCTTAAACCCGCTGACTTGCCACACACTTAGCGCCCGGGAACAGGTTGAGCAAATGAATGCCCGCGAGTAGCTAAACCTGGGAGCTAGAAGCTGCTTTTGTATCAGGAATGGGCAGAAAAGAGCAAACGAACGTCGCGCTCACTACACAGGTCCGAAGCGTCCGTTACCCTATTGTTTTCTCTGCGTCTCTGTGTCTCTGTGGTGAAATCGGCCTTGGCACCAACGGAACCCGAATCTCCACCAACAGCCCACCCTCAGCAAGGTTGGATGCTGCCACCGAGCCTCCGTGCAACCTGACCGCCTGCTCGGTTATTGCCAGGCCTAACCCCACTCCCCCGGTGGATCTTCCACGGGCATCATCGATCCGGTAAAAAGGACGGAAAATCTTGTCCAGTTCGCCCGCGGGAACGCCTGGGCCGCTATCGCTGACTCGGATCACTGCTTCGTTCCCCAACTGCTCGGCCCGAACTTTCACCGTGCTTCCATCCGGCGTGTAACGGGTAGCATTCCGCACAACATTTTCCACAGCGCTGCGCAGCAAAGCGGGATCGCCGGACACCGGCAGCTCGTCAAGCAGTTCGCATTCCACCCGGCAATTCCTGGCCTGCGCCTCGAAATCGGCATCGCGGCAAACTTCCTCGACCAGCGCCTCCAGCGGGACCTGTACCTTCCGCATTGAACCCGACCCACTATCCAGGCGCGAAATCGCAGTCAGATTTCCGATCAGCTCGTTCATGCGCTCCGATTCAAGACTGATTCGGTCCAGCACCCCCTGCGCATCCGCTCCCGAGCGCTGTCGCGCCAACTCCAGCGCCACGCTCAGCCGCGCCAGTGGAGATCGCAACTCATGCGAAATATCCTTGAGCAATCGTGATTGCGCGCTAACCAGCTTCTCGATCTGTTCAGCCATCTGATCGAAGTCGCGCACCAGTTGTGAGACCTCATCTTGGCCCTTCGAGAGTTTTCCGCCTACCCGCGCAGATAGGTCCCCGGACGCCAGTTTATGGGTCGCATTTCTCAACCGGATGATCGGCGAAGTTAAGAACCGCGCCAATAGATAACAAACCAGCCCCGACGATACGATCGCGACAAACAGCCCCAATCCCGGTATGCCTCGAGGCCCAAACAGCGCATTCTCTCCCGGTGGCAACTCGGTTACAAACGTGTAGTGGTGCCCATTCGAATCCATGGAGGCGCTGAGCATCTGGAAATGAGGATTTAAACGCCCGCGCAGCGTGTTCGCCGGCGCTCTTTCACCTTTTGCCACTTCGGTAAACCACGGCGGCGCAGGATGTCCGAGCGCGCTTTTGCCGTCCACAAAAAGGATTCCGTGGACGCGATGTGTCTCATGAAGTCCATGCTGGTAAGCGCGAAGTTGCTCCACGCCGCCATGCTCGAACGCTTGCACTGCATCAGCCAGAAGCTGCGGTTGCAGCGCCTCAACCGCCGAAACCTCTCGCGTGGGCCGCATCGCCGCAGTGAGCAATATCGCGACCGCTACGATGAGCGCCACCGCAATCCAAAACGACAGAAATATTTTTAGAAACAGGCTTCTCATCGCGATGCGTTCTTCGTCTTCGGACGCGCCGCGGCGAAAATATACCCGGCGCCGCGCACCGTCTTGATGTGGTCTTCACTGTCCGAATCGCCCAATTTCTTGCGGACCTTGCTCACATGCATATCGATGCTGCGATCAAACGGCGAGAACTTTCGCCCCAGCACTTCATCCACCAGTGCTTCACGTGTCACCACGCGTCCAGCCTCGCGCAACAATACCTGCAGCAAGCCGAACTCAACCGAGGTCAGATCTACCGGCTTGCCATTGTGGTGCACACTGCGGGTCGCTGGATCGAGTTCCACATCCCCAACTTTGATCACGTCGGGAACAGGTGTGTCACCCTCTTTCGCGCTGGTTCTCCGCAGAATGGCTCGAATTCGCGCAACCAACTCCCGCGGATTAAACGGCTTCGGCAGATAATCGTCGGCGCCAATTTCCAGACCCACAATCCGGTCAACGTCCTCGCCCCGCGCCGTCAGCAACAGAACTGGTATCCGCGAGCTGTCACGAATCTTTCGCAGGACATCAAATCCATTCAATCCCGGCAGCATCACGTCCAGCACCACCAGCAGATACTCGCCGTTGAGCGCCCGCGCCAGCCCTGCCTTGCCGTCGTGCACCGCGTCGACCTGGAACCCTTCCGGTTTCAGGTATTCGGCCACCAGCGAGCACAACTCTGCATCGTCATCCACTACCAGAATGCGGTCCACGAATTTCATTCTAGCCTCAGAGATTTAGAGCACAGTAAAGAATCGTCAA
Source organism: Acidobacteriota bacterium (assembly GCA_046735175.1). Taxonomy (GTDB): domain Bacteria; phylum Acidobacteriota; class Terriglobia; order Terriglobales; family Acidobacteriaceae; genus Gp1-AA145. The sequence goes on along the minus strand of JBKPSP010000105.1, from coordinate 1,999 downwards.
AACCGCCAAGTCACGTATTTACAAAGATTTACTCCAATTGACGCACTCTTTACTACAAATAGAGACGGCGCGTGTTCTTATGTTCGTAAGTCAAATGAACCGGTAAATGGCGAAGCCTTAGGTTCTTAACACCAGAAGCCTGAAGCCAGGAGCCGAATGTGACGGAGGAAACTGTGAAATCAAGATTCGTATCGATCCTATCTATTAGCACGTTGGCGCTGGCGTTGTTCGCAGGCGCAGCCATTGCCGCGGACCAGGGAAGCGAAGGCGGCTCCATGCATCACGGGATGATGATGCATCATGGCTTCGGCCACGGCTTCGGACTTCCACTGCACCAACTCAACCTCACCGACGACCAGAAAACTCAAATTCACGAGATCATGAAAACCGAGCACGCGACCATGAAGCCGCTGATGCAGCAGGAATTTCAGGCGCATCAGCAAATGATGCAGCTCGTGACCAGCGGTAATTTTGACCAGGCCAAGGCTGCAGCCATCGCCACGCAGGCGTCGCAGGCTCGCGTGCAGCTTGAGGTCGAACACGCCAAAATCGCTTCTCAGGTCTACAACCTGCTGAGCTCAGACCAAAAGGCCAAAGTCGCCGACATGATGGCCAAACACCAGCAGCGCATGCAGGAGCACATGCAGAAGAACAGCGAACAGGCGCCCGCAGCACCATCAAACCAGCAATAGGTGGATGTTTAAAGGGAGCAGACCAGCGATAGGAGGATGTTTAAGCTAGGCGGGAGCTACTCGGCCCCACACGCTGACCGAGGTCGAAAGCCGCGAAGCGGCGCAAGAATGCAGCCCAGGGCGTAAGCCCTGGGTTGCTGCAACGTAGAGATCGCCCCGGAGGGGCGAGAGAAACAACTTTCATTGAGACCCAACGGAGACTCCATGGCAACGTCCGCTATTCACGGAGATTTCGTAAGCATCGTCGCCGAAGAAATGTCCTCCGGTATCGACCGCGCACTTCGCTACTGGCTGGGCCGGATCGAGATCGAAGTCATCGACCGCAGCTTTACCACTGCCGAGCGTATCTCGGCAATTCAAAAGATATTGGAGGAATACAAGTCGCTGACTGATGATCGTTGCTCTTCACTGAGAGTATGAAGGAGGATTTATGCGTGGAGCAAAGAGACTACTCTGTGGTGCTCTACTTTTGGGAGCACTCCTGGCTCAAGCACAAACCAAAAATGCGCCTATCCCAACCCAGATTCTGGCAGCCAGAAAAGTTTTTATTTCCAATGTTGGTGCTGATCCGGATGTGACAGAGACATTCAATCGTTTGGGCCAAAGTGGTCAGCCCTACAACCGTTTCTATGCGGAAATGAAGACCTGGGGCAGGTACGAACTGGCGTCCTCTCCTGCCGATGCCGATCTCGTTTTCGAGATACGCTTTTCGGCTCCTCTCCTGGATTGCGAAAAGGTCACGACCTACGCTCCGCAGTACAGACTCTCCATCGTTGATATCAAAACACATTTCACTTTGTGGACGCTCTCGGCTCCGGTTGAGGGCGCATTTCGAAAAGCAACGTTCGAGAAGAATTTGAGTCAGGGCATGGCCACGCTCATGGCGGATTTGAAGCAACTGTCCGCACAGGGATCGCCGGACGTAGCCGCTGTGAGCCCATAACTTGGGCGACGTAGCGCCCGGCATCAAGACTCGACCGGGCAGGGGTCGCAACTTTTGCCCGGCAGTGAGGTTTAACTGATTATGAGCACGGAGTCCTTCGTCTCAGTATTTACCGCTTGGGACTGGGTATTCGTTGGCGTGTGTGTCGTCATGGTCGCAGGTGCCTTCGTTGTGGCATTTCCATCATCTGCGCGTGAGTATCAACCCCGCGGCAACCAGCCACCTCGCCGATAGTTGCGTCCAGCGCTGATAGAATTTCATCTACTAGCTCATGGTCGTCGATCATCTCCGCCCGCTAATCCCCTACGTTAAGAAATACCGGAAGGCTTACATCCTGGGCGGAATCTCTGTCCTCCTGATGAAC
>JBKPSP010000104.1:0-18213 GCA_046735175.1 Acidobacteriota bacterium | reverse complement strand
GTGCAATCCGAACCAACCTGAGGCTTTTCAATTACCCAATTTCTCAATTACACAATTTCCCAATCTTTCCCTGTGCCCCTGCGTCTCTGTGGTGAATAGGTTCCTAGGCCTCTCGTCAGCCCAGCCGCGTGTTTTCTGGTTCCCGAGCGCTTCTTTCCTTGACAAAATCACCGGCTCTGCATAAAGTTCGATCAATCGCTTCTCGATTCGTGTTTTTCCCAGGTGCCAAACATATGAAGAATGTTTACGAGGTTCTGAGACAAAAAGAGCTGGAGCTTGCCCGTTTGGAAAAAGAGGTCGAAGCCTTGCGCGTCGCCGCCCCGCTGCTTTCCGACGACAAAGAATCCGGCTCCGATGTCACAACCGCGAAGCCGACGCTCGCCACTGCCAATCCTGCGCCACAACAACCGATTCGCATCCCGCAGCCACAGGCCGCCCCTGTGCAACCAACTGCCCGCGCCGCGGGATGGGAAGACAGCGCCAAACGCTGGCCGTAAGGCTCTTTCAAGACCAAGCTTCGCCCTGGACGAACTCCAGGGCGTTTTGTTTTTTGGCATAATTGAGGGCACGTTCAAGCGGAGGCCGCACGTGAAACGCCGCTGCATTGCCCTGGTTCCTGTCCTTTTCTTCTTTGTCACGATCGCATTCGGCCAGACCGATGCATCGCCAGAACTCTCCTTCACCGTTTCCGGCGCGCAAGACTGGATCGATACCGGCACGGACCTCAAAGCGGGCGATAATGTTTCCCTGACCGCCGAATCGAAATCTGGTGCGCCCGCGAGTTGCAACCCCGCGGGATCCGGCTCAGGCGAAAAGCTGTCCATTCCCGACGCACCTGCAGGCGCACTGATAGCGCGTACATCACAAAATGCGACGCCCGTTCTTGTAGGCGCTACGCACGAGCTGCACGCCGAAAGCGATGGGCATCTTTTCTTAGGGCTGAATGGCAAATCCGATTGTGTGTTCGCGGTCAAGGCGAAGATCACGCGTGACCAGGCCGCGCTTGACCGTCCCGCTGAACGTCCGAAGATGAAAGACCAGCTCTCTTCCGCAGCCAAAGTGTGGCTGCAGGGACAATTCGGAAAACCCTCCAGCGCGAATTCGGAAAGTTCGAATGCAGTCAGCTCGAACTCAACCAACGGCACGGCTGCTGCCGCGCCAACTGGCCTGAACCTTCCCACGGTCATTCTCGACGCCGAGCTTCGCAAGAACATCGACGGCCTTCCACGCCGCGTGCACGATCATCTCGGCAATTCCGGAGACATGGTGAACTTCGTGATTATCGCCAGCGAAGATCGCGCCAAAGCCGCGCTGGATGCGGCCGACTGGCACCTCGCCGACGTCGACAGCAAAGAAGCCGGCCTCAAGGCGACCATGAACACATACCAGAAGAAGGATTACCTCGAGATGCCGATGAGCCATCTCTATCTCTTCGACCGCATGCAGGATTACGGCTACGAGCAGGCGCAGGCGTTCTCAGTTGTCGCGAGCCGTCACCACTTCCGCATGTGGAAGGCGCCATTCACCTACCACGACGAAACCGTTTTCGTGGGAGCGGGCACGCACGACATCGGTTTTGAAAAAGATGTTCGCAGCGGGCATTTGACGCACAAGATCGATCCGGAAGTGGACCTCGAGCGGGAAAACATCGGTCAGAGCCTACAGAAATCCGGCAAGGTCAAGAGCATGACCTACTACCTCCCTCCCAATCCCGTGCAGGATGCAAAGAATGCCAGCGGCGGCGGATATCACTCCGATGGCAGGCTTCTCGTGGTGTTTTTGAAATAGCAATCAGCATTCAGCCAAGAACCCAAACCAGGCACGGATTTTCACGGGTTCACACAGATAAATTCTGATCCGTTAAAACCCGCGAAATCCGTGGCTCTTTTGGAAGTAAGACCAAAGTCACTTCAGAATCACTGCGGGGCGTCTCAGCATCCATTATTCTAGATACCTGAGCCATGCCTTCCCGACATTCCAAACCAGCCGTATCCGGTAGTACTGCCCTCCTGGAGGCTCCCCAGAACGACCGCGAGCGTGTGTTCGACGCTTTTCGCCACTGGGGATACCTCGAGGCAGACCTCGATCCACTCGGCTTTCTTGCGCCGATCCCGCATCCTGAGTTGCAGATTGACAGTGAATTCGCGCAGGAGGCGCGCAATGCCTATTGCAGCACCATCGGCGCAGAGTTCATGCACATCGCCGATCCTGAGCGGCGGCGCTGGATTCAGGAGCGGATCGAGAGCGAACCCGGCCCGGTTGATCGCGACCGCGCCCTCGATCTGCTGATTCGTGCAGATCTGTTCGAACTGGTGCTGCAGCAGCGTTATCTCGGAAGCAAGCGGTTTTCGCTCGAAGGCGTCACTGCACTAATTCCGTTAGTGGATGAAATTCTGGACGGCGCCGCTCAGTACGGCGCTGTGGAACTGGTGATGGGCATGAGCCATCGCGGGCGGCTCAACGTGGTGACGCACATCGCCAAACGCGCTCCCGAAGAAGTTTTCGCCGGCTTTGAAGATGTGGACCCACGCAGCTGGCTGGGTGGCGGAGATGTGAAATATCACATGGGAGCAACTGGAGAGTACACCACGCGCAGTGGGGGAAAGCTCCACATTCACCTGGTTTCAAATCCCAGCCACCTGGAAGCGGTTGATCCTGTGACCGTAGGCCGCACGCGCGCCAAGCAGGACCGGGCGGGCGAAGGCGGGCAAAAACAATTCTTGCCTTTGCTGGTTCATGGAGACGGCGCATTCGCCGGACAAGGCGTACTCGCTGAGACCTTAAACCTCGCGGACATTCCCGGCTACACCGTCGGCGGCACGATCCACGTCATCGTCAACAACTTGATCGGATTCACCACGTCTTCGCGCGAGCTGCATTCCTCGCGCTTTGCCGCCCAGATTGCACGCCGCCAGGACATTCCCATCTTCCACGTCAACGCCGAGGATGTTGACGCCGTGATGCGTGTGGGCCGGATCGCTCTCGACTATCGCTACGCGTTCGGCAGCGACGTTGTAATCGATCTGATCGGATACCGCCGACATGGCCACAGCGAAGTGGACGATCCGACCGTGACGCAGCCGCTGATGTACAAGGCCATCAAAGACCATCCGCCGCTGTGGGAGATTTACGCCGAAGACAACGATCTGCAGGATGCCCGGTCGCGCGCCGATGCAATCAAAGCGGAATTGGAGGAAGCCCAGAAACGTGCCGGCCACATTCGCAAGAAACCGGTGCTGCGCCAGCTTCCGAATTATTGGGACAAGTACGTCGGCCGCCGCTACAAGCGCGAATACGACGTTGAGACTGCCGTTCCCGCCGAAGAACTCGTGCTGTTGACGGAGCGGCTCGCGTCATTTCCGCCGACGTTCCACATTCATCCCAAGGTCGGAAAGCTGCTCGAGCAACGCGCGGAAATGGGCAACGGAAAGCGGCTTGTCGATTACGGCATGGCCGAAGCCTTGGCCTTCGCCAGCTTGGTGAAGAACGGAACCCCGGTGCGGCTCAGTGGTCAGGACAGCCGCCGCGGAACATTCAATCAGCGGCATTCCGTGCTTCTCGACATCGAGAACGAGCAGGAGTACGTTCCGCTCGAACACATTTCGGACGACCAGGCGCGCTGCCAGATTTACAACTCAACGCTCTCTGAAGCAGGCGTTCTCGGCTTCGAATACGGATACAGCCGCGATTATCCGGAAACGCTGGTCTTGTGGGAAGCACAATTCGGCGATTTCGCGAATGTAGCGCAGGCCATCATCGATCAATTCATTGTCGCCGGCGAAGCCAAATGGGATTTGCTGTCGGGGCTGGTGCTGCTACTCCCGCACGGATACGAGGGGCAGGGCCCTGAGCACTCGAGCGCGCGTATAGAAAGGTTCCTCCAACTCGCCGCTATGGATAATTTTCAGATCGCGCAGCCTTCCACCGCGGCGCAATACTTCCATCTGCTGCGGAGGCAGGCCCTCAGGCCATGGCGCAAGCCTCTGGTCGTCTTCACGCCGAAGAGCATGCTTCGCCATCCCGAGGCGTCCTCGCCGATCGCGGAATTCTCGAACGGCAGCTTCCTGCGAGTCCGGCCGGATCACGAGGTCACCGAAGCCGAACGCATCCTTCTCTGCACCGGAAAAATCGGGCACGAACTCCGGGTCGAGCGCAAGAAAAAGAAGATCTCGAATGTCGCTGTCATTTCCGTGGAGCAGCTTTATCCGTTTCCTGAAGCCGAGATTGCGGCTGAGCTCTCGCGTTACCCCGATGCCGAGATTGTCTGGGTACAGGAAGAGCCGTCGAACATGGGCGCCATGAACTTCATGCTGCCGCGCTTGCATCGCCTGGTTGGTGATCGCCCGGTGCTCTCAGTTAAGCGGTCCGCGAGCCCGAGCCCCGCGACCGGATCGGCCAAGGCCCACGAGGTTGAGCAGAAAGCGCTGCTCACCCTTGCCCGGACGACCAATGGCAACTGACGCACAGAGCCCGCAAGCTGTCCGCCTGCGGGTCTTCTTTATTCTGTTGAGCTCATTCTTGGTGATGATCGCCGCCGGAGCTGTCAGCGTCGGGTACAGCGTTCATCGCTACTGGGAAGATGCGCTGCGGGTTGAAATCACGCGCAGTCTCACCGAGAAGGCCCGCATGTTTGCCGCTCGCGTGAACACCGACCACGACCACAAGATCCAGGACATCGTCGCGCAGGAAGCGTTAGCTGCCGGCGCGCGTGCCACCGTGGTCGATACCAACGGCAAAGTCATTGCCGACTCCGAAGTGCAGGCCTCTACGCTCGAGCACGAAGCGCGTCATCCTGAGTTCGTTTCTGCCTTGCACGGAGAAACCGGAGTCATGACCCGCAAGCGCAACGACTTCGCCATGCCGATTCTCTACGTAGCAGTGCCAGTTTCCGGGGGCGCCGCCAGGCTAGCCTATCCTCTCGCAGATATAGACATCGCCACGGCCCATGCGCGCCGCATCCTGTTCATCGGTGTAGGCGTTGCAGTATTGGCCGCGCTGGCCATCTCCTGGCTGGCGGCAGTGACGGTCACCCGCACCGTCTAGCACAGGCGGCCCGCCTGTGCGAGCACACCCTTCCCACAATATTTTCCCGTCCCACCCGTCTTCACCACCAGATGGCTGCAGAGCTTACCATCGAGGCGATGACTCGCGAGCAGGACCGGCGAATCTCGGAGGCGGTCGAGCAGCAGCGCGGACGTCTGCGGAATTTCATTCGCAGCCGCGTGGCTGATCCGGGCGACGCCGAAGACATCCTGCAAGACGTTTTTTATGAGCTGGTCGCAGCCTATCGCCTGGCTAAGCCGATCGAGCAGGTTGGTGCATGGCTGTTTCAGGTGGCGCGGAACCGGATCATCGATCGTTTCCGGAAGAAAAAACCGGAGCCAGTCGGGATTGGGAGCACTTCGGGCGAGGAAGACTCGCTCTCGCTGGAAGAAGTGCTGCCTTCGCCCGATGACGGCCCGGACGGGATCTTTGCACGAGGAGTTCTGATTGAGGAACTCGACGACGCGCTGGCGGAGCTGCCCCCGGAGCAACGCCAGGTGTTCATTGCGAACGAGATGGAAGGCCGGACGTTTGCGGAAATTGCGGCCGAGACGGGGACGAGTATCAACACGCTGCTGTCACGGAAGCGTTATGCAGTGTTGTTTCTGAGACGGCGCTTGCGAGATATCTATGAGGAGTTCAACCAGGAGAAATGAAATGAGGGCACAACGAGTTTTTCAAATGCTGGCGATGGTACTGATAATCGCAACGATCGTTCTTCTAGGCTTTGGCCAGGCCGTGCTGCACTTGTGGAACTGGCTCATGCCGGCAACGTTCGGTCTGCACACGATCACGTATTGGCAGGCGTTGGGTTTGCTGGGCCTGAGCTGGCTGCTGTTCGGTGGACCACGAGGGTTCTTCCACGGGCATCGAGGCCACTGGCGTCACCGCATGAGAGAGCGTTGGGAGTCCATGACGCCGGAAGAGCGGGAACGGTTTCGCCAAGGGATGCGCGGCCGATGCGCGCATGGCCGCCATCATCAGGAACCGGCGACGGAAACAAAGGCGTAGCCGCAAAGCGGCGAAAGAATGCAGCCCAAGGCGCAAGCCCTGGGTCGGCTGGCAAGTGAGTAGCGCCTAAGGCGCGAAACAGCGAGATCTAAATGAAAATCCCCACCCGACGAAAATCGCGTATGGTCGGGCAATGGGAGCATCCTATGAAAACAAAAGTTAGCTTGTTGTTTTTGCTTATTGCTTGCGGCCTTGTTCGAACCCACGCAAGCGCGAAGGATTCGTGGAAGAGCTATATCGGCAAGAGCAACTGCAGTCCTGAGCTAAGCTCACCTATTAACCGCTACGGGGTTCGTCTAGATAGAACTCAAAAAGCATACGTAATTGTGTACAAGTTCAAGGACTCCGAAATTGCGACTATTGTGCAATATCAGGACGACTCGCAAACTGATCGCAGTCGATGCGGCGTTGTAAGAGATGTCGCTCAAGTTCAGGACGAGGACAGCTCAGTTGTATGGGAATGCTCGGATAGACGGACTCCTGCAGCAGTGGTCATTGGGACTTGGCCCGCTACGCACTCCAAACCCTTCGGTGCAGCCAGGCAAGCATGGAGAGTTGATTTGAAGGAGTTGAAATTTGTTCCCATCGAATCCGCGCCGAAATTTGTTTACTGCCGCCCAGAACATGGCAGAGGCAACGACGAGGGTGATGGGCTTTCCGACTGGGTACGGAAACAAGCTCGCAAACACGCATCTAACTGAGATGCGCGCCCCGCCCACTTCTCAAAAATCGCGAGAAGTGGGCTCCCTCTAGTTCCTTGAGATTGGCTTTTAGGCTACGGTCCGCAGCTTCCCCGGCAAAAAATGATACGGCGGCCAGGGCCCGCTCACCGACATCTCGCAGTCCTTCAACTGCTTGGCCGCGGTGGCATATCGGTTCTGATATTTTTCGATGGATTTGGAGTCGATCAGGTGGGCAATGTCGATCATCATTCCGTCGGTGTCAACCCGCTTACAACTGATTTCTTCTTCCAGCGGATTGAAGAGCCGATGGACCTGCGTTGAGAGCGCCTTGGCTTTGGTTTGGCGCTCCCGGTCGGCCATGGCTTTTTCCCGGAGCTTCGAAAGATATTCGCCGCCAACGGTCTGGGGAACAATGACGTCCTGAAGCTGCTTGAGTGAACCGTCACGAACCAGCAGCTTGACGTGCATCTCGGCTTTGCCCTTCAGGCGGGCAACGCTTTCGCCGAAGGCCCGGCGGTTCTGGCGAACTGCCAGCCGGAGGCATTCGTCGGTATCAAAGATTGTCCCGAACTTGAACGGCAGCACCGTCCCTTGCCGGAAAAACACGCTTACCACCCGAGCGTGTTCGAGCACATGATTTTCGTCCAGGGTGTTCTTGGCGCGGTCAAACTCACTCACGATCACCGCAAATTCACCACAGGGATAACTCATTACAACCGTGTTATGGACGCCCTGGATCCCGCTTATAACAAAGGGGCGTCGAGTCCGTGTTCCGTTGAGATTGCGATGTTCCGTGAGGCAGTACGCGTACCAAGACATAAGAGGTCTCTCCAAAGCTGGTAGAGGCAAGCAGCTAGCCTCGGTTTTTGAGACAACTCGTTAGTTCGAACCCGGGAAGAATTGGGCGGTTTGACACAGAACCAGACGCCACAGAATGCGTCCTTACATTCATATTACCTTGGGGGAATCAAGAAATGCAACTATTTCGTTGCACTCCGCATCTGCGGTGCGTGTTTTTGCTCGTTCCTCCGGGCCGGAATAGCGAAAAAAACCGCCAGCGCGATGTTCACTATGAGACTGGCGGGAACGCTCACCCAGGTCAGGGCGAAACAGATGAGATATGAAATGGGTCCGACCGCGTATTGCCGCGAGATCGCCTCGGCGGATTCCTGCGTTGCGGAATCGAGCAGCCCACTCCTAACTATATGTGTCCAAAGGATGTTGAAGAAGACGGCGATCAGCACATAGGTGCCGTTAAAGACCGCAGCCGCCAGCGTTCTTCCCGGCGAATAGTAGTGAGCGGCGATGAGAGCCGTAGGGAACGGGACCACGCTGACCCCTAACAGAAGCAGCAGATTCAAGAACATCAGGCCGTTGTCGGACCGGCGAATGTGGTTGAACAATCGATGATGGTTCACCCACATGATCCCGATAAAAACGAAGCTGATCAGATACGCAGTGTAGGTAGGCCATTGTCGGGTGAGTGCGGCGCCGAGACGACCGGTCGAAACGGGCGGAACCTGCACGTTCAGGATCAGCAGCGTGATCGCAATGGCGAAGACGCCGTCAGAGAACGCCTCGATGCGGGAAGTTTCGGAGGACATGGCGATGGAGAAATACTAAGCCCGAGGGTGCTCCACCCTTGTCGCGTTCTTTGCGACAGGGTGGGGATTTTGACTTACCGTCGGATTCCAATGTCCCATTTATCCCTCGTCCTGGCCGCCTCAACCGCTCTCAACACTGCCCGAGCTTTGTTCATCGTCTCCTGATACTCGGTCGCGGGGTCGGAATCGGCCACGATCCCCGCCCCGGCCTGCAGATACGCCTTCTTGCCTTCCATCAGCAGCGTGCGAATAGCGATGCAGGAATCCAGATTGCCTGCGAAATCCGCGTACAAGACCGAGCCGCCATAAACTCCGCGCCGGGTCGGCTCCAGCTCCTCGATGATCTGCATCGCCCGAACCTTCGGCGCCCCGCTTAACGTCCCTGCCGGAAAACAGGCGGCCAGCGCATCGAGTGCGTGCAACTCAGGGCGAAGCTTTCCTTCCAGAGCCGAAACGATGTGCATGACGTGGGAGTACTTCTCCACGTACATCAGGTCTTTCACTTTCACCGAGCCGTACTCGCTCACCCGGCCGAGATCGTTTCGCCCGAGATCCACTAGCATCACGTGCTCGGCACGTTCCTTTTCGTCCGTCAGCATCTTCTCCTGCAGCCGCTCGTCCTCAGCTTCATCTTTCCCCCGCGGATGCGTACCGGCAATGGGCCGATATTCCAGCTTGCGCCCGGTCACACGAACCAGCATCTCCGGCGACGAACCCAGCACGTGCGTGTCGCCCATTTTCAGGAAATACATGTAGGGCGATGGATTGACAGCCCGCAGATGACGGTAGATATCGAACGGCGCCACATCCGGCGTGAAATCCAGGCGCTGCGAAGGCACGACCTGGAAGATGTCGCCGGCGGCGATGTACTCCTTCGCTTTTCGGACAGATTCCTCGAATTGTTCTCGCGATACCTTTGGGCGAACCTTCAGCTTTCCGGCAGGCTTGCTCCGCGATTTCTGCCACTCCGCGGGTTTCAGTCCCGCTGCCAGCTTCTTTTCAAGGCTTGCGATGTCGGCGATTGCGCGATCGAAAGCCTTGCGTGGGCTCTCATTCGAAACGTCCGCTGAGGCGATGATGTGAATCTGATGGCGAAGGTGGTCGAATGCCAGCAGCCGGTCGAAGAACATCAGCACGCAGTCGGGAAGATGCAGGTCGTCTTCGGTGCTGTCGCCGATAGTTTCGAGCTGGCGGACGATATCGTAGGCACAAAATCCCACGGCGCCGCCGGTGAAGGGAGGCAGGCCGGGCACAACCGCCGGCTGATGTTCGGTCAACAACTTTTTCGCGGCTTGAAATGCATTCCCGCTTTGTTGCTCAGATTTCCGTCCCCGAGTGATCGTGACGCGGCCTGCAACGGAGCGTAACTGCATGTAGGGCCGCGCACCGAGAAAGGTGTACCGCCCGATCTGCTCACCACGTTCAACCGACTCGAGCAGGAAGGCATTCTCTTCGCCTCGGGAGATAGCCAGGAATGCCGAAACCGGCGTGAGCAGGTCCGCCATGACGGACTTGACCACCGGTACGAGAGTCGAGTCCTTCGCAAGACGAGAAAATTCTTTGTAATCGGGGCGAAGCATGAGAACGATTCACCGCCGGGATCGCTCAAACCTAAAGAAGAATCTCAAGCGGGATCACACATTATAGGGGATGGCTTATAGAAGGATGTCTTCTCGGCGTGCTCTGCGGTAAATCTTCACAAAATCTTCTTCCCAAACGCCGAGAGCGCCAGCTCCACCGCCAGATCCGCCGTCCGGTTGTGCTCGTCAATGACGGGGTTGACCTCGACAATCTCGAAGCTCAGCATACGCCCGTGGTCCGCGATGATCTCCATTGCAAGGTGCGCTTCGCGATAAGTTGCACCACCCCGAACCGGAGTCCCCACACCCGGGGCGTCCTCCGGATCGACCCAATCCATGTCTAGCGACACGTGATAGCCAGCAGTGCCTCGTCCGGCTACGCGGAGCGCCTCTTCCATCACCGTCCGCATGCCGCGCTCGTCGATATCGCGCATGGTGAAGACGCCGATGCCGGCGCGACGGACATTCTCTTTCTCGATCGCGTCGATGTCCCGCACGCCCACGAGCACGCAATTTTCTGGCGCGACTTTCGGAGAGAAGTTGAAGATGTTCCCCAGTTCCGCAGGCCCCAGGCCCATGATGGCCGCCAAGGGCATGCCATGCACGTTGCCACTCGGAGAACTGTCAGGAGTGTTGATGTCGGTGTGGGCGTCGATCCAGATGAGGCCGATCTTCTGGTTCTGCTTGCGGTAAAACTCCGCCACACCGGACACAGTGCCCGCGCCAACCGAGTGATCGCCTCCTAAAACCAGCGGCACCTTGCCGGCCTCAAGCGTCTTTAGAACCAGCTCGGCATGTTTGGTGCACGTGGCGGTGATTTCTTTCAAATACTTCGCGTGCGGATCGCCGGCCTTCTTCTGCTCTGGAATCGAAACCGCCACATTCCCGGCGTCCTCAACGACGTGCCCAAGCTCTTCGAGCCTGGCTTCAAGCCCGGCTACCCGAACCGCTGACGGCCCCATATCAACGCCACGCCGCGATTGGCCAAGGTCCAAAGGCACACCAATCACCTGGATCTTGCGAGGGGCAATGCTCTTGTCAGTTGAGATATGGGCCATCATTGATTCACCGCCGAGCACGCCGAGACCGCCGTGTCGGGGAATTCATTCACTATCCTCTTGAGTCCATTTTTCAGAACACGCACGTGGAAGTTAATAAGAAGTCCTACTCGCTTACCAGAGAGCGGAAGATAAGAGAGCAGTTGCGCATCGTGAATGGGAGCCAATTGTTCGATGGCTTTGATTTCCACCACAATTTCATTTTCGACCAGTAAGTCCATGCGATAACCGCAATCGAGCTGCACTTTTTGTAAACGACAGGGAGCGGTTTCTGTTCCTCGACCGTAAAGCCTCTCTCTCGAAGTTCGAAAGCCAGACACGCCTGGTAAGCCGATTCCAGGAGTCCGGGACCGACAGTCTTATGTACCTCTATAGCAGCGCCGATTATGCGTCGGGTTACCTGATCCAGTCTGTCTTTTTCTTCCATTTTTTCTCGGCGATCTCGGCGTACTCGGCGGTGGATCGCTTTTACGGGTACAGCCTATGCAACGTCCTTGCAAACGGTATCGTCTCCCGCACATGCTCCAGTCCGCAAATCCACGCCACCACTCGCTCAACTCCCATGCCGAAGCCGCCATGTGGCACGCCGCCATATTTGCGCAAATCCAGATACCACTTAAACGCTTCTTCCGGCAATCCATGCTCGTGAATTCGCTTAAGCAGCAGGTCGTAGGAGGCCATGCGCTGCGAGCCGCCGACGATCTCGCCGTAGCCTTCGGGCGCGAGCACGTCCACGCACAATGCCAACTCGGGCCGCTGTGGGTCAGGCTCCATGTAAAACGCCTTCACCTGCGCCGGATAGCGATGGATCATCACCGGTTTTTCAAACTGCGATGAAATGTAAGTCTCATCCGGAGAGCCGAGGTCGCCGCCCCACTCAAATTTAGTTTCCAACGCGCCTTTCGCGTGACCTTCCTGCAGCATCTTGACAGCTTCGTCGTACATGATCCGCGGAAAAGGCGCCGCGACTTTCTCCAGTTTCGTAACGTCTCGCCCGATGGTTTGCAGATCGACGCGGCGCTTCGAAAGGCAGCGTTCCACAGCGAAGCTGATCAGACCCTCCGCAAGATCCATCAGGTCATCGAGCGTGGCGTACGCAACTTCCGGCTCGACCATCCAGAATTCGGTCAGATGCCGCCGCGTTTTAGACTTCTCTGCTCGAAAAGTCGGTCCGAACGAATACACCTTGCCGAGCCCCATGGCCGTAGCTTCGAGATAAAGCTGACCGGATTGCGTGAGGTACGCCTGCTCGTCGAAATAGTCGACCGGGAAGAGCGTCGTCGTCCCTTCGCACGCAGCCGGCGTCAAGATGGGGGGATCGGTGAGCGTGAATCCGCGATCGTCAAAAAAGTCCCGGCAAGCCTTGATGATCTCCGCGCGGACCCGCAGGATCGCCGCCTGGCGCGGAGTCCGTACCCAGAGATGCCGATTGTCCATCAGAAAATCGACGCCATGCTCCTTCAGCGAAATCGGGAAAGGCTGATCGTCCGGGACACGCTGCACGACCTGCACATTCGAAACGTCCAGTTCGTATCCGCCGGGGGCGCGCTTATCGGCACGCACCTTGCCTTCGACAATGACGCTCGACTCCTGCGTGAGATTTTTGATGGCGTCGAAAACCTCAGGAGCGACCGCGTTCTTCGGCACCACCCCCTGAATGGTTCCCGAGCCGTCGCGGAAAATCGGAAACAGCAGCTTCCCGCTCTCGCGCAGGTTGTACAGCCACCCGCGGATGGTGACCGACTGGCCGTCGTGCTTGCCGATTTCCGAGATGGTAGTTACGGGTGAATTCATTTCAAAACCATTTCACCGCCGAGATCGCAGAGTTCGCCGAGGAAAACTGGTCGAAAAAACTCGGCGACCTCGGCGTGCTCGGCGGTGATTGATCCTACGCCGGTACTAACTGTCCAAAAACTTCCCCCATCTTCTCGACGGGATTGATCTTCTCGTTCTCTTCAATCTCAAGCAGCATTGGCGGCCGGTTGGGCGCGCTGCTCAGCAGTTCCAAAGTCTCTTTCCAGTTGATGGTTCCCGCTCCCGGCCACAGATGAGAGTCCTTGTCCTTCGCATTGTCGTGGACATGAGTCGAGTGCACGTGGCTCTTCAGCGTCTCGAACGCGGAAGGGACATCGCTCATCATGTGCGCGTGGCCGGTGTCGAAGCAGACGCCCACATCCTCAAAGTGCGTCGTGCGAATGAACTCCACCAGGCGGTCAGGCTCGGACAGTTCGTTGGGAATGTTCTCCAGCAGGATCCGCACCCCGAGTGGCTTCGCAAAAGCGCGCAGATGTTCAACCGAAGTCATGGCAGCTTCAAACTTGCGCTCGTTGTAGGACTCGTTCGGCGTCCCAATGTGCTGAATCAGGAAACGAAACGGAATCTGCTCGGCCAGTTCGATGGCGCGCTTGATCTCGTCCATGGCTTCGATGCGCGCGGCCCGATCGGTCGAGGCGATATTGATAGGTGGCGCGCCGGTGCGTCCCCATTCGTAGTCAGCAAACAACGGAGCGTGCACGGAATGAAGCGGAATGCCACTGGTGCGGAACCAGTCGGCAATTTCGCGGACGTGCTGTTTGCGGTTCGCGTAATCCAGGTGCTGCCGCGCGCCGAAAATCTCGATGGACTGCGCGCCGCCGCTTACCAGCTTGTCGAGCAAGCCAGGATGCAGCCGCTCCTTAACGTAGATATATGTGGAAATCGCCTTCAGCATCGTCAGAACTCGATTGTGTGCGGACTTTTGAGGCTAGCCCACCGTGCAGGCGCGAGTCAAATGACTCAGGATTATGCTGCGCGCGTCTTCCGCTTGCGAACTCCCGCCGGCTTTCTTGCCGGTTTCGCCTTCGCCGCAACCATTTCGTACGACTTCGAAATGACCTCGCGCAGTTCCGAGTCGTTCAGCGCATCGGGTCCGGCAAGCGTCACCCATTTGTAGCGTCCCACGTAAGCTGCCGGGGCAATCCCCTCCCGTTCCATCAGTTCAGCGAAATCTTCAGGGCTGCATTTGAACGTCACTCGCTGAGGAACACTCCCCAGACCGACCATCGTAAAAATCTTTCCCCGAACTTTGAAGCAAAGCTCGTCACCCCACTGCAACTTTTCGGTCGCATGCGGAAAGGCGAGGCAATACTTGCGCAGCGAATCCAGGTCCATAGTTAAACCTGCTGCCGCGCCTCCCCCAAAGTTACATCTACATCCATCTTTCGTTTTCCGCGATAGATGGTCACCTTGACCGTGTCTCCCGCGCGGTGGCTGTTCATGATTCGCGAAAGCTCCTGCTGGTCCTGGACCTCCTGGCCGTCGATGGCCACGATCAGGTCTCCACCGACCATGATGGGCATGTTGCCAAGATAAGCGCGTTCGGACCCTCCACGAAGTCCTGCACGTTCGGCGGCGCCGCCAGGCACTACGCGAATAACCAGCAATCCGGAATCGGCTGCGAGGCCGAGTTCATCGGCGATGTCAGGACTGATCGGCAGCGTTACCACTCCCAGTGCCGGTCTGCGTACACGCCCGAGGGTCAACAGATCGTTCAACACCGCCTTTGCGGTATTTACCGGAATCGCGAATCCAATCCCAGCGTTCTGGCCGACATTCGAAGCGATCATGGTATTGATTCCGATCACTTCGCCATGTGAGTTCAGCAGTGGCCCGCCCGAATTTCCCGGATTGATGGCGGCATCGGTCTGAATGGCTTCGTCGATGGTGACTCCGTCCGGCTCCTGCACCGACCGGATCGAGCTGACGATCCCGCTGGTCAGGGTTCCCGAAAGTCCAAACGGATTTCCGATGGCATACACTTTCTGCCCGACTTGCAGGTTGCGGGAGTCACCCAACGTCATCGCCTGCAGGTCTGGGGCCTTGATTTGGATGATCGCCAGATCATGAGACCGGTCGCTACCTACCACCGTGGCCCGGTACTTCTTGCGATTGTGAAGCGTGACCTCTACCGTGCGCGCGTCCGCGATGACGTGGTAATTCGTCAAAACGTGCCCGTCTTTATCAATGATGAACCCCGAGCCCTGGCCTTCCTGCGGCACCAGTCCGTAGAAGAAATCGAAGGCAACGGCTTTTGACGTCACGTTCACCACCGAACCGATGTTCTTCCGGTAAACAGAGATATTGTTCTGCTCTTCGCCATCGAGCGGCTCGGTGCTGGCCGCTTGCGTGACCTCGATCCTCTCCGGCGGCGAGCTTGTCGTGTGCAGCGTCGCCGAGCGGTAGGTCGTGTAATAGAAGAAAGCGCCAACCAGCAGCGCTGCAATGGCAATCGGGCGGAGCACCTTCATTCCGGTCCTTTCATCAACAAAGCCTGTTTAGCAACAACCCAGAACCATATTTTACGTGGGTTTGCGCATCCAAGCGGCACCAGGAGATAGGTACGTACTAAAGACTGTGCACCGGCCCTGTCTCCTGGGATTTAATCAACCCAGATCATAAATTGAAAGCCATTTCCCAGCCGAAAGTTGCTGTTGCGCTCTTCGCACTGGCCGTGCTCGCGGTGGCCATCCACGGCTACCATCCCTACGCCGAAGATGCGGAAATCTACCTTCCTGGCGTCGAAAAATTTCTGCAGCCCTCTCTTTTTCCGGTTGGCACAGCCTCGTTCGAGGCCTACTCGAACGCTTCATTATTTCCCAGGATGATTGCGCTCTCAGTGCGGCTTGCTCATTTGCCGCTGCCGTACGCCCTTTTTGCCTGGCACCTGATCTCCATCTTTCTCCTGCTATTGGGTTGCTGGCAGTTGGCTGGGAAATGCTTCGAAGATGTACGGGCCAGATTCGGCGCGGTTTTGCTGGTGGCGGTTTTATTGACACTGCCGGTTGCCGGCACCGCGCTGTACCTCATGGATCAGTACGTGAATCCGCGGAACTTCGCCGGGTTCGCGGCAATCTTTGCGGTCACGCGAACCCTGGAAGAGAAATATTGGAGAGCGGCGGCCTGGCTGGGTTTTGCGGCAGCCATGCATCCTCTCATGGCGGCGTTCGCGATTTCATTTTGCCTGCTCGAACCCGCGCTCAAGAAAAAGCAGATTCCTGTATTGGCTTACGCGCTACTGCCACTTTCAAAGTTGTTCGAACCCACTTCGACGGCCTATCATGCGGCAGCACAGTTTCACGGCTTCCACTACATCTCGAACTGGCACTGGTACGAAGTGCTCGGGATCATCGGGCCACTGCCGATTCTCTGGTGGTTTTCGCGCATCGCACAATCCACAGAACGTCATGACATGGCCGCAATGTGCCGCACACTTGCGCTCTATGATGTCATCTATTTCGTTGCGGCGCTCATCGTCTCCGTCCCCGGTCGCTTCGAGGTACTGGCAAGAATCCAGCCGCTGCGAAGCTTGTATCTGTTGTATTTGCTTTTAGTGGTCTTCGGCGGTGGTTTACTTGCCGAACACCTGCTGAAAACGAAATTGTGGCGGTGGATCGCGTTGTTCGCGCCGCTAGCCGCGGTCATGTTCATCGCTCAGCGCTCTCTTTTTCCCGCCAGCGCGCATGTCGAACTCCCATGGGCCGCGCCGCGCAATGAATGGGCGCAGGCATTTCTCTGGATCCGCCAAAACACGACCCTCGACAGCAGGTTCGCCATCGATCCCGATTACATGCAGATTCGCGGCGAAGACGTCATAGGCTTTCGTGCTTTGGCTGAACGCAGCCGCCTCGCCGACGCCATTAAGGACAGTGGCTCGGTCAGCATGTTCCCCTCACTTGCCCAGACCTGGTATGAGCAGTGGCAGGCGCAAAAGGGCTGGAAAGACTTCGACCGCGCTAAGTTCTTGCAACTTAGGCAGATGTACGGGATCAGCTGGCTGGTGCTGGAACCCTTTCAAACGTCCGGACTGGCTTGTCCATATCGCAATGCTGCAGTGGCGGTATGTCAAATTGGGAATTGAACAGCAATCCCCGACCTTTCGTGCAGCATCATACGGTCGCTGGAACCCGATACTAAGTAGTGGATGTGAGGCAAGATCACCTCGTAGGGTAACGTCTGCGTAGTCGTCGTTCCTGCTTTGCTGCAGTTGCCTCTTCTTATCCGCAAGTAAGTAATCCGGCAAGCCCTTAAGCATGACAGAGCGCTTCCAGTTAATGCGCGAACGCAATGCCGCATCGGAGTCGCTGCTGCGCTCCGATCTTTGGCAATCGGCCGGGGACCTTTCGCAAACCTACCGACGGAACGCCCCGATCCCGCACATTCGGATTCCGCAATTCCTGGCTGATGCAATAGCTTCCTCAGCCGCAGATGAGTTCCCTCGTCCCGACAACCATTTCTGGACTCATTACAAGCATTACAACGAAGAGAAAGTAGGCCTGACAAAGAAGGAAATGTTCCCACCCGCACTTCGACGGCTCGCCGATGAACTGAACTCGCCTCGCTTCGTGCTGTGGCTTTCAGAGTTGACGGGAATCCGCGGCCTGGTCGCGGATCCTGACCTGCATGGAGGCGGTTTGCATCAATGCGGACGCGGCGGGTTTCTGAACCTGCACACCGACTTCAGCACCCATTATTACAACCGGAATTGGCGTCGGCGGGTAAACCTGATCCTGTATCTGAACCCGGATTGGGAACCACATTGGGGAGGGGCGCTCGAATTCTGGGACCGCAAAGTACGCGGCTGCGTAGCCAAATATGTTCCGCTACTCAATCATGCGGTGATCTTCAACACCGACAACAATGCCTTACACGGCTTTCCCGATCGCTTGCAGTGCCCGGAAAATGTCTGTCGCAAGAGCATCGCATTCTATTACTACACGCAGGAAGAGAGTCTGCGAGGCGTTTCGCGTCCCACCGACTACCAGGCAAGGCCCGGCGACAGTTTCAAAAAACGCGCCTTCATTTGGATGGACAAAACCGTGGTCGGCCTTTACTCCCGAAGCAAGGCGAAGCTTGGCTTTTCCGATGAATTCGTGAGTCGATTTCTGCGCGCGATTTCACGAATGAAATAGCGAGAGCTGACGAGAACTCGCAATCAAACTGCGCTCGACTGAACAGCCGAAGACGGCTGTCCCGACATTCTGAAACTGTTTGCCAGGGGAAGTTACCTCGCCAGCGCCCCGCGATTGTAGTAAGTGCCGGCGCCGACATCCAGCTTGCGCCCGTTTGAATCGAAGATTTTGAACTTTTTCACGCCCCACTTTTGCAGCGCGAACTGGAGGGTAGTCGCCAAAACACCAAGCCCATACTTCACGCTGCGGCGGAAGTTGATGGACGACGCCTCCGGAAAATACTTGGT
>JBKPSP010000103.1:0-5583 GCA_046735175.1 Acidobacteriota bacterium | reverse complement strand
GGCCCGGTCAGACTGGGCTTGTTCCTTCTGCCGGCTAGCATCGTCAGCTTGCGCTTGGGTTTGTGCCTGTGCGTTCGCGGCAGCTTGACGTTCGTTGTCCAGGCGCTCCTGCTCTATCTTTTGGACGGTGATCGCGCGCGCATCTTCCGCAGTCTGCACTGCCTCGCGGGCGACGGCAATCATGGGTTTTCTATCGATATGCTTGCTGGTGGCATATCCATCGACTTTGTCCATCAATTGCACTGCGTGCTGGTAGCTGTCGCTGGCGTACTGCTCGGCCCCTTCGGACTCTGCGATGCGCAACGCGTTGCGCGCTTCAAAGAATTCCAGCGGCAACCCGGTATTCAGGACCACCGGATCGAATTTGTATCCGGCAGGAATGTAGCCACCGCGCTCTAGAAGGTCGTACTTTGTGTTCATCGCCTCGATAGTTCCTCGAGTGTCAGTGCGGACCACATTTTCCAGCACTACGACGTTGCTGGGCTGGCGCACCGCATAATAAGGTTCTGCGGTGACCACTAGAGCGAAGGCCTGAAGGTCGGTGGTGACATCCAGCTTGCTGCGATGGTTATCGCCCACTAAGACTTCGCCGAGGTTCACCGCCCGGCCCTCGGGCGAGATTGCCCACAAGATGTAAGTCAGATATTCGTTGCCGAAGGTTGTGGGATTTTGCAGATTGCCAAATTCCACTTCGATTTCGATGTAGCCCTTTTTGCTTTCTACTTTGGCTTGGCCGTTCGCTGCAGGCATCAAGTCCGTGCCCGCGAAGTCCAGCTTAGTGGCGCCGCCGCGGTGCCTGTAGTTGATCGCTTGCACGTTACGGCTGGTTACGGACACTCGAAATACGGGGGTCGGGCTTAGCGGCTCAACGACCAGGTTTGTTTGAGAATTGGTTTGAGCGAACGCGCTCAAACTGAGGGTGATTCCGGCTGCTAACGATAGTGTGGTCTTCACAATGTCTCCTCGCGGCAGATGCCTGCCATATTGCGTTGCTTATCAAATCTTGTGTTGGTGCGTTCAGCCTTCAGACTGATTTCCACTGTCATCCTTCTTCACGATCCAACGTGGATTCGAGAGAGGGAATGAAACATCCCAAAAGCATTCAACAGCCACAAAACGACGGCGATAACCACGACGCCATTTAAGATTGACTTAATGGTTCCCTGCATTGGAATGAAGCGATTCACCAGCCACAGCAGAACACCCACCACGACCAAAACTTCCACTAATTGAATTAAAGGCATGATCTTTGACCTTTCCGTTTCGCGGGCTACCACCTCGCACCCGTCTCGAGGTGTCGCCCTAAGTTCTATGTTCGAGAGCTTCCTGGGTCGAACCCTGTTCGCCGGAGATGGTCGCGGCAGCACACGGATGAAGAATGCCGATTTAGCTGGATGTGGTCGCTTCGCAGTGCATTGATTACCACTGGTCCGCAGCGACCTTAAGAGTTGAGAGCTGCGAATCAGCGGTCGCGGCTCCCGTCTACACACTCAGGAAAATAAAGAATGACAGGTGTGGGCTTTTGCGTCTGAGCAACATAGCTCACATGCGGAGATTGGGATTACGTGCCATACGCATCGTTCAAACTGATCGCCAGTGTGTGTTGCGATGGCGGTGTTTTGGAAAATGAGCAGTATTGAGCATTTTCGTGCTGTCGACCGTGGCACCATTTCTACTAAAACTGTAGGAGTTCTCCAGCAGGTCGCGGCTCAGGCTGTCTCCATGAGTCGAATACTGACCAGGCAGTTTGTGCGTCGGCTGCTCTTGCTGACTACTGGCGTGGAGGCTTGGAAGTGGAGGGAAACATCAATGCGACATTAACTCGTCCTCTGGTTTGTGTTATTGATTGCTGGATTTCTTGTTGGATCTATCCTGCAGCATGCCAGACTGCAGCGCCTACAGGAGGAACTGTCTGCATCGTCAAAACGATTAGTATCCTGTCAGTCTAGCGAACAACTGACGCAGCTTCGCGACACAGCCACGATGATGTATCTGGAGGCGGCGCAAAAGAACTACGGGCTGGCCGGCGAGTACGCGAAGGAGTATTTCGATCAACATCAGCGAATTGTCAGTAGCACAGAAGATCTCGCACTTAGCAATTTACTCCGTGACAGCCTGGCAACCCGCGATCAGATCACGGGTGATCTAGCGAAGGGAGACGCCGCCGCCCTTTCAGAAATACGATCAATTTTGTCCAAGCTCCAGACCGCAAAGCATTGAAGACCCAGCTCGAACAACGTGGTAATGATCTTACCGTCGTCAGCTGTCGGTCACAGTGCCGGAATAGAAAACGGGACTGATTACCTCGAAACGCGTGCACCGCGGCTAGTCACTAAACAAAACGCGCAGGCGGAAAACCCCGCTTCATGATTTACTGCAACTAGACCAAGGGTTTAACTCAGCTCGCAGCAGCCACTTGGGTAGCGCCGGGCACTCGCCATGCGGAGCGCGTTTATTGACAGTCCTGCCGCGTAAGACTACAGTTGTAATTGAGCTTAATAGTACTCTCCTCTTTAAGGTTCCCTGAACTAAGTCAGCCCATCTGAAGTTTCCTTTCTTAGCCACCCCAACCTTAAGGAGGTTGCGATGTTTGCACGCAATGTGTCGATTCATTTGAAATCCAATATGCTTTCCGATTACACGCGACCTTTTGAGAAGGACGTCCTTCCTTTGCTTCGTAAACAGAGTGGTTTTAAGGACGAAATCACATTCGCTGGTCCCAGCGGAGTTGATATAACTGCAATCAGTCTTTGGGAGAACAAGACCGATGCCGAAGCCTATAACACAAATACCTATGCCCAAGTGTTGAAGACGATGGCAAGATTTATCGAGGGCACGCCGAAGGTTCAGACCTCTGACGTTGTTACGTCGACCTTCCATAAGATCGCCGTTCACACAGCATCCTAGAACCGGAGCTCTCACACGGGAAGGCGGCTCACCTCCGCCTTCCCGGCTTGCACGGCCCAGTCAGCATGTCTTCGCCAGCCCCGCCGGCCAATGCTGCAGGTGCAGGTCCACGAGCTCTGATAAAGTTTCCACCGTGCACGTTTGAAAGGCATCTCAATAAGCGAGAGGGACGCTCCAGCCAAACCGTGACTCACGGAACAGAAAATACCCCAACAGCTACGCCAAGATTGTGTTTCCCGGTTATCGTTTTCCTGGCGACCCTCGCCTCGCCGTCACAGGCACCTCCCGCGTCGTCAGAAATCACAGCTCCCGATCTCAACCTGATATTGCAACACATGGAGGAGGTGCAGCATCAGGACCCCGCTCAATCCCGACCATATGAGGTAACGCGAGAATACAAAGTTTTCCGCGGCTATGATAAGCAACCCACCTCCGAGGTAATAGCGTTTATCAAGTTCGTTCCTCCCGACATGAAGACATACAGGATTACGCAAGCGCGAGGGAACTCCAGGGGAGAAAAAATAGTTCGCGAGCTTTTAGACCGGGAAACCGAGTCGGCGAGAAGAAGACGCGGTAGCGAAATCAGTCGGACGAACTATGACTTCGTCTTTCTGAGGCACGAGAACTTCGGCGTCATTCCTGAGTACGTTTTGCGGATCGTCCCGAAGCGAAAGGATAAATACCTTTTACGCGGCCAGATCTGGGTAGATGCGAGCACTTTCCATATCCGCCGGATTGAAGGAATCCCCGCCAAAAGTCCTTCCTTTTGGATCAAGGATATTCATATCACTCTGCAATACGCGGAGCTGAACGGTATGTGGATTCCTGTTTCCTTCGACGCTATCGCTACGGTGCGCCTCATAGGACAATACACGCTAGCTGGCCTCAATATTCGCGACACCGAACCGCTATCTACAGAGCCGAAATAGTCACGTATTAAAACTTTCGGGATTGTCCCACTCGGAAAGTATCAGTTTGTTTAGCGACTCAAGGCGAAGATCCGCAATTTGATAAGCGCCTTGTACTCGCACGCTATGGGATGGGAGTGGGCAGAGAAGAATCCCGTTCGTCCTCACTCCAGCCCAGCATATTCCGAGCCTACTTCGATCTTTCCTACAACACGATGAGAGTGAAACTGTTTAGAGGTTTTGATCAGATGCTGAAGATCGGATTGGCCAATTGGGATGCCTTACAAAGCCATCCTGTTAACTGGGCTCTGAACCATTCAAAGTTGATGATTCACGGCTTAGATTCCTCCATTGAACACTGGATCAAGCACGCTTGTGATCGTCAGGAGTTGCCTGAGCCCCATCAGATTCCATCGGAGTTTGAGGAGATTATTCATTGGACAAAGTGGCGGGCGCCAAAGCTCATTTATATGCAACCAGCTGGGAACGCGCCATTCGATCCGAACACAGTTTGGTCCAGGGAAGATGAAGCACGAACGAGGGAGCTTTTGACAGCGAGGTCTAAGCGGTTCCTTGAATTCCCGGATCTGAGTTTAGAGAAGATGGCAGGTACAGCTCATGTCACGGTGGCACAGGACAAGCAATACGCCGACAGAGCGCCGGCGAAACAGGGGGCCGAAGCCAAATCTGAATCCGGGGCGTCGTCCAACGTAAACCTCGCCCAATTGCGCAGGTATAGATCGCCTGTGAAACGAGCCATCCTGCTCCAGTTTCTACGCACAAGGCCCCTGATTTGTCTGCATCCGCAACATAGCTCCCTGCTGCCAGATCATGAACGCCTTGCCTCGTTCTGCGGTTAAACAGCACGAGATAGATCGTTACTGCCGAAAGTCATTGACTAGCATCCAGGATTTTTGTGAACGAATCTCCGGCTTAGAGCTTTTAATGGTTCTCGCCGGGACTCTCTGGCAGCAGTTTTACGCTCGAAAGGACAGTCCTAAAAATCTCCTCGTCGGAAGGGGCGTATTGCGTTTTCGAGAGGTGTACTTCAGCACAGAGGTCTTTGGTCCCGAGATAGGCGTGTACGCTCCTCTGCATAATGTCGTTTCCTCGGAAACGCGGGATGACGTAATCCACGATAGACATCGCTTCTTGTTGATACTCGAGAAAGTTGACACGCTCCATCGGCGCATCCTTTGCAGTTTTGGACCACCACTCGCTTCGACATTGTTCGGAAGTTGCAGCGAAGTCCACTTTCTGCAAGAAGGCGGAGATCAGGAGGTTGTCGCGCCGGTCCATAGCGTACAACTGTATTTTTCCATCCTCCCGAACTGATGACTGCCAAGCAGTTGGCCCGACTTCGAGCTGCAGTGCTCCCGTGCCTCCCGGAATTGAAATGT
Organism: Acidobacteriota bacterium; assembly: GCA_046735175.1. Taxonomy (GTDB): domain Bacteria; phylum Acidobacteriota; class Terriglobia; order Terriglobales; family Acidobacteriaceae; genus Gp1-AA145. The sequence continues at coordinate 368 of JBKPSP010000103.1, read as the reverse complement.
GAACTGGATGATGTCCCTTGAGTCTGGGCCTTCAGACTACCCGCCATAATCAACGCCAAAGAGAGTGTTCGCTTTAACATTTCTTCCCTCCGGCGCGGAATGTTGCCAAATAATCTTCATGGGTGTCGATGCACTAGGAATGAATTGGAAATCAATTGGCAAACCACTGAAAAGGCGGGGGGGGGATGTAAGGTAACTTGAAGGCTTGGGAGAAGTTGCTGCTGCCTGGCTCTTCGGCCCGTCCTAATGCCAGTTAATGATAAATCTCCATATCGCTCATCGAGGCCCGAATAGGCGAAGCAAAAGCGCAACGTTGCGACATGGCCTGTTATCAACAACTAATCGACCGCTCTACGTCTATCTACATC
>JBKPSP010000102.1:0-31799 GCA_046735175.1 Acidobacteriota bacterium | reverse complement strand
AGCCTATTCCGCGCATGCTTATTCCGCAAATCGAGTGAAGACTGTACACGGCCGCAAAATGAGCTTTAGCTACGAAGGTTTACAGGCTGGCAACAACATCGATTTCGCCTTGCTTTTCAAGCACCTGGACTCGCACGGTGTCAGCCTGGCGCTCGAACATCAGATCGACGGAAGCGTCGCCGATCCTCAATCCGTGAATGGAGAGATGAGGAATGCCCTCGGGAAGACAGGGCCGATCGAAAACTACGCGCTTCTCCGCTCCTTCCAGCCTTACGCCCAGGCATGCCTGAATGAGCAGGAACGGCGCCGCGGCCGCCCAGGCCTGCGGTGAACATGCTACCGGATACAGAACCGGCCCCTCTCCCGGCTCGTCGCGGCTTAAACCGCAAAATAGTTCAGGTAGGCGATGCAATTCCATGGAACTGCTGGCGTCAAGAAGAGCTAACAGAATCTTACCGGCGAGGTTTCGGTAGCCATAAGCAGCCAGTCCTTTTGCGATCATGGCATTGTCATGGGGCCACACCGACCCGTTGTGATACGAGAGCGGGTTGTAACGCGCCTCTCCCGTGGCCAGAGTGCGAACGCCCCATCCGCTGAAGAATTGCGGTTCAAAAAAGCAATTCGCCATTCGCTTCGCGTGCGCGGAGGTTGCAATTCCCCCAAACAGGCAGTGTCCTGCATTCGAGGCACGAACGCGGCAGGGGCGCTTCTTCCCATCCAGCGCCAATGCGTAGACTCCCAGGTCTTCGCACCAGAATGCGTCTTCAAACCTTTTGCGCAATTCCGCTGCCTGGTATTCGAGCCGCGCCCGGCTCACGTCGTCTCCGAGTGCGTGACTGAGACGAGCAGCGGCCAACTTCGCGCCGTAAACGTAGGCCTGCACTTCACACAGCGCAATCGGCGGTTCGGCGATGTTGCCGTCGGCGTGGAATACCGAGTCATTCGAGTCCTTCCAGCCTTGTTGAATCAGACCTTTTTTCCCGTGCGCCGCGTACTCCACGAAGCCATCGCCGTCTACGTCGCCGTATTCGTCCATCCACTTCAGAGCAGCCTGAATATTCGGCCAAATGTCCTGGATCAGTTTGCGATTTCCAGTGCGTTCGTAATAGGATCCCGCGAGCATCAGATACAGCGGAGTTGCATCGACGGTGCCGTAATAACGCGCGAACGGGATTTCTCCAAGGTTCGCCATCTCACCGTGCCGGAGCTCATGCAGAATCTTGCCAGGCTCAGCTTCGCTCTCGCGATCCACCGTGGTCGCCTGAGTTTCAGCTAAAAACTTCAGCACGCCTTCGGCTAGCGTAGGCTCCATCCACAGCGTCTGCATCGCAGTGATGATTCCGTCTCTTCCGAACACGGTGCTGAACCAGGGCACTCCGGCGTAGGGATAATTGACCTCGCGGTTGCCGATGGTCATCATCTCCACGTCGTCTGCTGAGCGCCGGATCCAGTCGTTAAAACGCGAGTTAGAACTCGTCAGGCGCGGAAAAGAATGTGTTGCGACGTGCATTTCGGTATTGGCGCGACGCAAGGCCTGTGAATAGGAAGTACTGCGGCTTCGGTCCTTGCCGTTCTCGCAAGAAGTCTGCAGCTTGAACTCAACTGTAGCTTTAGGTTTCAACTCCAGAGCAAACTTAACCTCGCCGGCAGCGACAGTGTGGGGAGCGGGATCGAGTTGAACTCGCGTCCGCCGGGTCACTCCATCCAGCCCTTCATATCCCAGGACCACGCAATCCGGTCCGATCTGCGGCTCACGATATTCGCCGCGCTTCGCACGATGAGTGCCGCGTACCTCGAAGATGTCGGCGAAATCGGCCTCGAAAGCGACACTCACCGGCACGTTGAGCGTGTCCATGCCGTAGTTCACCACTCTCAGTTCCTCGTACGCTGTGTTGCGCCACAGAAACCTTGAGCGCAGCAGATGGAGTGTGCCACGGTGGATCGCAACGGAATCGCCGCGGGATACGTCGAGATTGGCGAGATCGGCGGTGAAGAGAAGGTTGTTATGTTCGATTGTCGAGCTTAGAAGAAGTGGCGGAGCATCCCATAAGCGCACCACCAGTTGTGAGAGGTGACGGGTCCCATCGCAGAAGAGGCCATGCTCGCCTAATCCGCTGGGTTGAATATTCCCGAGCCGGTCGAAGACCGCGAACATCGACCCGTACTTCAGAACGCGTACACGGTCGTCCCGCGGGGGCGACTTGGTGGCTATGTAGTATTGCTGGGAGACGTTACCTTCATCCAATTGAGAACTCCACTCGATACCGGCAGTTTTTTCCGGCTGGCCAGCCGTTCGTAGACGGCAACATATTCTTTCGCCATTCGATCAGCAGTGAAATGCTGCTCGAAGTATTTTCGAATTTTTTTGCGGTCAAGCTCATTCACTTTTTTCACGGCCTGCACGGCGCTGTCAAGGTCAGGCACGATATAGCCGTTGATACCATCGCGAATGATCTCAGGGACCGAGCCAAGAGGATAAGCGATCACTGGAGTTCCACAGGCCATGGCCTCGATCATGACCAGGCCGAACGGCTCCGGCCAGCAAATCGGAAACAACAAGGCCGCGGCATTCCCCAGGAAATCATTTTTCTCCGGAAATCCGACCTCACCTGCAAATTCAACACCGGGTCCATCCAGCAGCGGCCGGATGCAGCTGTCGAAGTACTCCTGATCGGCACGGTCTATCTTCGCCGCAATCTTGAGCGGCATGTCCGCAGCGCGAGCGATCTCGATGGCCCGGTCCAGGCCTTTCTCCGGAGAGGTCCGCCCCAAGAACGCGAGATACTTACCTTTGCCACGCTGAAATGTGTAACTGTCCTTTGGCAGCCCGTGATGCACTGTTGCTTGCCAATTGAGTTGCGGCAGGGGATCGCGCTGGGAGTCGGAAATCGAAATTACGGGCATGTCGTCAAAAACTTCATACAAAGGGACGAGATCGGGAAGATCGAGCCTGCCGTGCAAGGTTGTGACATGCGTGTAGCCTTCACGCCGGCTGAAAGGGAAGTGCAAGTAGTCGATATGGAAATGAATGATATCGAATTCGTCCTTGAGCCTAAGCACGTGCTCCAGCATGACAATGTGGTGCGCAAGATGATCGACCGATTCAGGGGAGAGCCGCAGCGCCTCCGGGCATATTTCCACCAGCTGAGCCGTGGTCATGGAATCGCCGCTCGCAAATAACGTCACCTCGTGTCCCATCTCCACCAGTTCTTCGGTGAGCCATGACACCACTCTTTCAGTCCCACCATAAAGTTTTGGGGGGACACTCTCGTACAGCGGGGCGACCTGGGCAATTCTCATGGGCTGGCCTTCATGAATCGCGCAGGAGTCAAAGCCGGGAGCTTGGCCCAAGTCACAGGCAAGCGTGAAGGGGGCTTTTAAATGGCTCGTGGCGCGACGGCAACTATATTACTAATCAATAACTTACAGGATTACGCTGTGGATCGACCATCCGGTAGTTGCTGTATCTTACGTGTGGTTTGCGCCTAGCACTTACCAGATTCCTTTGTCGCTGCCTGTGAATCGATAAGCGAGCAAGGCGGAGACGGCAAGGGGCGGAAGGAGTGGCAGACGAGCGATTGCGCGCACGTCGCGGTGCCTGCCGGCACCGAACAACTGTGAACCGTAGAGGGCAGCAGCAGGTCCCATGGGAACGCGCAGAAAACCGTTGCGGAACTGGACTCTCAAATCCGGCGAGTACGCGGCTTCGACGACGCCGGAGGGCAGTTGAATGAGACGTCCATATCGTTGGGCGTATTCGAAAACGATTACCAGGAAGCTGGCGACTCCGGGCCAGATGTTGCCCAGTTCCGCGCCATGTTGAAGCTCTGTGAAATCCACCGATTGAGAATTGATGAGCGTGGCCATATCCGCCATATCGCATAAGCGGAAGTAGAAGTGACGGTACATGCGTTGCAACGTGGAGATGAGAACGCGTTCTTCCGGGGCCGGTACCGGAAATGAATGACCATCCACGGTCTTCGTGATGCTGCGTTCCAAGACGCGCCGCGCCATGAGCTTTTGTTCGCCAGTCTGTCCGAGATACTGCACGTGAATCTCAACCAGTTCGGGCAAACCTGGCACACGGTAATTCCATTTGTTTGCGAGCTTGTCTCCCCAACTTCGGGGCTCTTCCTCGGCGTTTAACTTCTGGCGCATGATCCGGCTGACCTGGGCGGGCGAGCCGCTGGTGTACAAATCAAGATCGGAACCGAGATCGGGCCAGTGATCCAGCGACTTGATCACGCAGACGGGACAGCCGGAGTCCTCGAGGCAGCGCACGATTATCTTCAGCCACTCCGCCGCGTTCGCGATTCGCGCCTGCTCGGCCGTAACCGCGCTTTCGCACCATTGCCGAAGCTCGACGGCGCCGTTTTTACCAGCGACGCGGGAGAGCACGCGAAGCGCGCGCACGCTCACATGATGACTATCGGCTAACTTAAGCAGGGAGCGAAACTCCTCGGGGCTCGACGGGAGCTGCTCGATCGCAAATTCGCCGAGGCTGGAATCAGGCGACGAAAAGTCTTCCGCGTAGCCGCGGAAGACCAGCTGCGAGAGCAGATTAATTTCACGGTTGTCGGATGTCTGGTTTTTCACAGAGAAGCCCTGCCGCGGCGAATACCAGCGCGATTCAGTTGGATGTGGCACACCTGCAGCAGAGTTGTCATTGCTGATCGATAGCGTCACTGTGGGGAAGGCGGCGGCTCCTGCTGGTGCTGTTCCTGCGCTACCTGGTTCGAGTTCTTGCAGTCGGAGATACCAGTCTCTATCTGCGTGCCCTCTTCATAATCGTTCCACGTCGCCAACATCACGAACGGCATGGGGCGCTCGGGATCATTGTGTCGATGGAACTCCTTCAGAGTGTCTTCAAACGTCTGGCCGCAACGGCGGTCCATCCGGCGATTCAAGCTCCAGGAGGCTTTTCGATCGTCAAAGCCGGGCCAGATGCCACCAACGATAATTTTTCCCGGCCGTTGTTCCATTCGTTTATAAAAAGTTTCGAGATACACCTGGCCCCAGTCGTGCGGGTCGGGCGGTTGCTTATGGCTGGGATGGACCCAGGGATAAAACCCATCGAAGTCGTGCGCGTACTGCGGCGGCGGTTCGTCCTTGTAGATGAGAATCGGCGGATTCTCCCACTGACTCACGGCCTGGCGGACAACATCCCAGTTCGTTCGTCCCCGTTTGGGGAAGATGAAGATCACCGGGCGTCCCTGGTAGGTGATGTACGCGTCGCGGTTAGGAGCTTCCGGTCCGATGTAATTGCGATAGGCCTTCTCAAACGAACGTAAGGCGTCGTCGGTTGCGGTTCCGTTATCTTCCGGAACTTCGTCGTACATCAAACACACTTTGAAGTTGTTTTCCGCGGCGACGCGCTGCAGCAAGGCATAGCTGCGGTCTTCGAACGGCCGCCGGTCGCCGTACCAATCAACCGCGAATCCATAAAGACCCATGTTCTTGGCGCGCTGGATCTGGTTGCGGAGCACATTGGCGTCCATGGTCGAATAGCCGACGTCGATGTGTTTCCGGTCGCCGAACCAGGGCTGGTAATCGGCAATAATTCGCGAGGGGACCTGCAATGGCGGCAACGGTCCATTCGCGCGCTGGTGGACGCCGTGCGAACAGCCGATAGTCTCGGCTATGAGCAATGCAGTGCCGATGGCCAGCACAACAGACCAGGATCGCCGCATATTCAAGAAAACACCCCTCCATTTACTTTGATGTGGCAAGCGGCCTCAAGTAGATTCTGTACCTCGCTAAGGCTTCTTAGCGGAAGCTTGCAACTCGCGCACCAGCCAGCGGTCGGCGCCGGGTGTCATCATCACCATGTATTCCACGTTCAAGGATTCCTGGTAGATGACTTTGTCGCCGTCTCGAACTTCAACATCCAGCTTTGCGTGATCGCGCAGTTCCATCACATCGCCTGCCGGCGAATAGAAAATTCCTTCCAGTTTATGGCCGCCATCCTGGTAGCGGGTGCGCAGTCCCGACTTGATCTGGCCATTCACGCGCTGGACCAGGTCCTGTTTCGCAAATCCGATGAAATAAGCGTCAAGCAAGCCGGGACGGTTCTCAGCCAGCGCCTGCTCCAATGTTTGCCACGCCAGCGCATAGTCGCGCGGCACGCTCTTGCTGGTCAGGTCTTCAATCTCGCGCGGGCCAAGGTTGTCGGTGTGCAACTGCACGCGCGGTACGCTTTCTTTAGCGGAGACCAGCAGATCGCGAACAATAACGACGCAGACGAACGACGCAGCAAACAAGGCAACGAGACCGAAGCGTATGCCGCGCGCAGTTTTGCTTCGTGTCATTGCCCACCGCCAATCTCAAGTTCATTTCCTGTGACCACACCGGATGCCACGGTGATCTTCCCCCGGCCCTGGACAGGCAGTTCGACCCTCGCCACTCCCCGCTTAATCGGCACATCTACGTTCGCTTTGCCGGCGCTATCAACCTTTGTAAAGCTCACAACAGTTCCGTCAGGTACCGAGTTGCCGGAGCAGTCCTTCACCGGATCGGTCTCAATGAGAAAGTCTTTCTTCGTCCGGCTGGCCTTAATGCGTAGGTTGCAGGCTTCAGCCGCGATCTGCCGCACCACCCGAACTTCGTTAGCGTGTCCGATTGCGGCGCCCAAACGAGCGGGGCCTTCTTTTTTGGCAGAGCTGAGCCGTACCCAGGCCACACCATTTTCGGATTGCCGCGTCGCTGAAACTTCTTTGCCGTCTTCCGGCAGTACGCTGAACTTCACCGGCTCCGGCTTGAGCACGATGTTGTGAAAATTGTCCTGAACCACGGCCACCGCACTGATGCGGTTCGGACTATCCACCGGCACGCGAGAGGGATGCACCAGGAAGCTCAACCGATTTGGCGCCGCCGGGTTTACGACGAAATTTGCCGAACTGCATCCGTCGGATGCGCACAGGATCCCGGTATAAATACCGGCCCTCTCCAGTTCAAGGGAATCCACTTTGATGTCAGTTCCGGCCTGGACCTTGCGTTTGCTTGCCTGGGTTTGCCCAATCAGATAGAACGTTGCGTCTCCTGATCCACTGGTTTGAAGCGTAATCGGATTTCCGGCGGTGATCTGCGCAGGCGCATGGATTTCTGATGCACCGGCAAGCGCCGCCATCAGCAACATGGGAACTGTGAATGCCGCTCGCATCATCAAGTCGTCTGTTCGTAGTGATTCACGATTACCCGATAAGTCTGCACGTTCTTTGCGATATCAGGTGGAAGATCGACTGCAAACGAAACCGGCATTTGCGGCAGAAGGGCTTGCGCCACGTAGCCGTCGGAGACCCAAATCACTTTGCCGGTGTTGTCGTAGTAGGCGGCGATGACATGGGGGATGCTCACGATTTGGCCGCTCTCGTTCCGAAGCTGTCCGGTCAGTATTTTTTTGCCCAACGGGTCGGTCTCCAGTTTCTGTTGATCAACCGCAATGACCGGGTCGGCGCTGGCCGCGATCAAGAGCGCCTTCGCATCCATGCGGACATTTTTGACCTGATCCAGGCGCATGTTGGGAAAGTCGATGCGATAGGGCGACACCTGCCGCGGAAGCAGTGTGTGAGCGATTTTGTCGAAGCTGCTTTCCTCTGCGATCTCTTCGTCATTAGTGCCGAGCAGGGTTGCGCCGACGTTCACGTAGGCGGGGACTGAGTCTTCGTTTACGACCTCGCCCACCAGCACCACTGCATCGGGGCGTTGGATCGCGTTCATGGAAACGATGCGAACCTGCGGGCCGTCCACATTCTGCGCGCCCCAGTCATCGCTCGGGCCGCGATTGATGACGTCCCAGCGCAGGTAATTCACCGGAATAACCTGAGGCGCGAGCTTGGCCCGCGTATCGACCGGCCATACGACTCTCCATGTCTCACCGTTACGCTGTACATTCAGATCGCGCGTGTCATCGAGCGGACCTACACCTGTGGTGTAGTGAAGTCTGGCGCGCGCGGTGGCCTGGTCGTCCGTGGCGTGCAGGATTGCCACATCGAAGCCTTCGAGTGCGCCGATTGTCAGCAGGCTGCCGTAGCTGCCGGTGAATTCGCGGACGAAGGTGTTCTTGTCCACGTCATTGCGGTTTGCCAGGCGGTTGTAGGCGGCATCAAAATTGTGGGACTGAATCTGTGAAAGCATGAGCCGCACAGCTTGTTCCGGAGTGCTTGCGGAGCGAAGCGTTCGCCTTTCAACCCCGCCGGATTGAAACCAGGCGAGAATGACCAGAACGATGGTGACGATACCCAGAACGATTGGTAAAGTTCGTCTCATTAGCGCACCTCCCGAACTAGGTCGTCCTGCATTTCAGGCTCGGGGAAGTGAACTAAGGTTTCCGAGCGCGCTCGCGCGCGGTCGGGAATCAGGAACGCGAACAAGATCGCAAGAATGCTGCTTGCGATCGGCAGCGTGCCCCACAGGAATCCCTCGAGGGCAGTCGGCATAGCGTCTGAAGGAATCGGCTTGGCTGGAGGCACATCCTCTTTAGACCAGACCGTGATGATTCCCGAATCGTAGGTTTCTACTTTGCGCCAACCGGCGAAACTTACCAGGGGCTCATAATACGGGTCGCGGATAAAGATGTATTTCAAGCCGTAGTGGCTGGCGTGACGCAGCATCATGCGCAACGCCTGCATTCCGGAGGTGCCAAAGTATTTCGCGCTGGTCAACTGCGCGGTTCCGTAGTGCGTGAATTCGGGCAGCAGTCGAGCCGAGTTGTATTCACCGTCGACGCTGTTTGCGTCGGTGTAAGTTGAGACCTTCGGCAGGGCATTGCCGAAGCCGAGGGTCAGATAACGATAGCGGTCGTGACCGTCGCGGTTCAAAAACGCGTCCACCGCATCCACGTTGATGTTTGCATTTGCCGAGAACGGCGTGACGGCCATCCATCCCATCGGGAGCAAAAGCGTAATTAGAGCGGAAACCGCAAATCCAATGGCTGCCTTTCTTCCATAGCGATCAATCGCCGCCTCGGCGACGCCTCCCACCAGCGGCAGGACCATCAGGACCGCCCACAAAGTGAAGCGTTCGAACGTCAAAATATTGAAGTACTTCTCGCCCAACAGAAGCCTGGGAAGCGGAGTGGTTCCACCGAGGCCGAAGATGAATGTTAACCAGAACCCCAGCAGCAAGGGACGAAGTCTTTGCCGAGCCGCGCCATAAAAGGCTGCGAACGGGAGAGCAACAAGCAGCATTCCGTACGGCACAAAGAAGTAATTGGTGAGATAGGTCAGATTCAGCAAAAGGTTCGAGCGGCTGGCGTGGGGGATCGGCATCTGCTCGATCGGGTGCTTGATGATCGCGATCCAGTATGGAGCCAGCACGATCGCCAGACCCACCCCGCAGATACCTCCGAAGATCAGCGCGCGAACGACTACTGCGACCGAATTGCGCTCTTCGCCTCGATCGGTAATCGCAAGCCACAACACCGGAATCGCGAAGAGCAGCGATCCGAAGATGAGGGTCACGTGGTGCACCGCGCCGGCCGCGAGAACCAGGACGACTCCCTTGACCAATCCTCGAAAATCAGAGGTTCGCGACCAGTCGTAGAAGTACGGCAGCGCCAGCAGGTAGAGCGGCGCCGAAAGCGTTGTAGGCAACTGTCCGGCGGAATAAACCAGGAAGACCATGGAGCCGACGAACACGCTAAACAGCGCTGCGTAACTTGCAGCGCGTTCGCTCACCCACAACTGCGCAAAACGGTAAACCCCCACCGGGGTCAATATCACGCCGACAAGTTGGACCAGCAGGTAAGCCACGTGCAGTCCCACGATGTAGGACAGGGCGGCGATCCACTGGTGGGCCAGCGGCGGATAGGTGGTTTGAGAGAAACCGGCAAACCACTTGGTGTTCCAGGGATCAAACCAGTGATGAGCGTAGTGCGACGCGAAAAATACGTGGAAGTTCGCGTCGTACGAGTTAGTCAATGGCAGTTGCAGGGCCAGCAAAGGGCCATGAATTGCCAAAGTCACGAATAAAATTACCCGCAGTGGAATTGGGCGGGAAAAAAAGCTCGATGGCACGGTGATTCCTTCCCTCCCCATGAGCATTGATTGACCGTTTTGATTCACGTAGGCCGCCTAAGGTTTGCTATCGAGGTGTGCTATCGTGACTTGCAACGACAGCGCGCCAAGTGCTCCAACAGACTCCCATGTTTTTTCGCAAGCTGCTGTTTCAAGTAGGTTTGCACGATTTCAACCTTGTAGGGAATCCAACCAGCTTACCTTAGATCGCATCAGATGCGATGACGGCGCGGCGAAAGTTTTCGGGATTCGGGGAGATAATAGTTGGAAATGCCGCCGCTGTATCGCACCTATGCGCACAGCAAAATGCTTTCTGTCGACGCTAGTGTTGCTCTGCTCTTTGGGCGGAGCACGTTTGCATGCGCAGACATTCGAAGTTACACCCCAGTCTTCCGGTAAAAAGACCCAAAAACCCAAAGCAAAAGGAAACGCGCCCAAGAAAAAGGGCGAAAAAGGTATTGGATGGGGAGCAGGCATTGAAACTGCTCGTGAGGCCCGCGCCGTCGATCAGGCGCTGAAGAAAGGCGATTACAAGTCCGCGATTGCGGCCGCAACCCGCGCCGCCAACTCCGCTCCACAAAATGCCGAGCTCTGGTTCTTGCTCGGATATGCCGCTCGCCTAGGCGGGGATTACAACCTGTCGCTGCAGGGATATGAAAAGGGACTGCAAAGAAGCCCGAGTTCCATCCAGGGTCTTTCAGGTGAGGCACAGACCTACGCCAAGATGGGCCGCACGACTGAGGCGCAGGACTTGCTGAAGAAGGTGCTGGCTGCAAATCCGAAGAGCGCTACCGACCTTCAACTCTCGGGTGAACTCGCATTGCAGAGCGATCCCAAAACTGCTCTCGATCTGTTGAAGCGAGCCGATGCAGTGCAGGCAAGCGCACGCACGGACCTGCTGATCGCCAGGGCATACCAGAAGACAGATCAACCCGAGGCGTCGAAACAATATCTGGACCGCGCCCAGAGCCGCGCTCCCAACGACCCAAACGTTCTTCGGGCGGTGGCGGCGTTCTACCGCGACAATGGAAAGTTCGATGAATCGATCGCGACTTTGCAGAAGGCGGTTGCCAAAAATCCGCAAGCGCTCCCCGAGCTTGCCTATACGTATGGATTGGCAGGGAAGAAGAAAGAAGCTGCTGAAACCTACAACAAAGCCGCGAGCAGATTTCCGAAAGACACTGAGTTGCAGTTGAGCGCGGCCCAGGCGCAACTGAACGTCGCCGCCTTTGAAAAAGCCGAAGAATTCCTGAAGCGCGCTGAATCCGCCAACCCGAACAGCTATCGTTTGCACGCCATCCGCGGGCAAATGTACACGCTTGAGGAGCACAATGATCAAGCGATCAGCGAGTACAAGCTGGCACTGCAGAATCTGCCGGAGTCGGTCCGCGAAGGGCCTCTCTACCCTGTGGGCCTGCATTTGAGCCTGTCAGAAATTTATCGGCGAACCGAAAATACTGAAGGATCGGAATCAGAGTTGACGGCTGCAAAAGCCTCGCTCGACCGGGTTCAGAATCCTGATCCGCAAACACGGCCGGAATATCTGCGGCTTCGCGCGCTGATTGAAGCCGGCTTCAACGATCCGGCTTCTGCCGAAAAGGATTTGAAGGAAGCGATGTCGCTGGCGCCGAAGAGCCTGAACATCCGACTCAATTACGCGAATCTGCTCTGGAAGACTGGGCGCGAGCAGGAAGCGCTGGAACAATATAAGGAATCGCTGCAGAACGATCCCACAAACCACGCGGCGCTCACCGCAATGGGTTACTTGTCGCGGGACCTGCATGATCCGGCTTCGGCGGAGAAATATTTCCTGAAGCTGGCGGAGCTGTATCCGAAGGATTTCGTGCCGCACTTCGCGTTAGGCGACTTGTACACGGCGAACAAGCAGTATGACCGCGCGCAAGCGAGCTACGAACGAGCGGTTGAACTTGCCCCGCAACACCCCATGATCTACGCTGCGGCGATCAACTCTTCGATCGAAGCTCACAATCTGCCGGGCGCCAAAGTCTGGATAGACAAAGCCGCAGAAATCGCGGTGGTGAATGACACCCCGCAGGTCATGCGCGAGCGCCAGCGATATCTCACGTTCATGCACGAGTATCAGGCCGCCGCAGACCTTGGCTACAAAGTGATTGAAAAGCTCCCGAAGGACCCTGAGGCGCCGGTGTATCTCGCCTACGACCTGCTCTATCTGAACCGGTTTGACGATGCGTATGCGATCGTGCAGCGTTACGAACCGGAGATGCCGAAGGACAAGGACCTACCGCTGGTCGCGGGTTACGTTCATTCCCACAAGGGGCAGCCCAAAGATGCCGAGGCTGATTTCACCCGTTCGCTGGATATCGAACCGAACGATGCCACCGCGTACGTGAACCGCGGTTTTGTGCGCAATGATCTACGCGAGGCCAGTAAAGCCATAACCGATTTCGAAGCAGCATTGAAATTGAAACCCAACTATGGCGAGGCGCATTTGGGTTTGGCGTTTGCGGATTTGCAACTCCATCGCGCGAAGCCAGCCATCCACGAAGCCGACCAGGCGGCAAGCCTCATGAAGGATTCTGCCGCTATTCACCTTGCACGTGCTGAGGGCTACCGGCAGCAGATGCTCTTCCGTGATGCAGAGCGTGAATATCGTGCCGCTTTGCAACTGGCGCCTAACGATCCGCGAGTTTATCTCGCGCTGGCGGAAGCCCTGTACCGGCTGCGGCGGTACGGCGATTCTTTAGATGTCTTGAAGAAAGGCGTTCCCATCGCGACCGAGCCTTCGCTTCTGTATGCGGCTATGGCTCGCGACTATGCACAGTTGAAAGATAAACAAAATGCCTACCAGGCGATTACGAATGCTGAGAAGAACGGGAACGACGCCAGAGTTCTGATGGCCACGGGCGAAGCCCTCATGATTATGGGCGACGAGAAAGCCGCCATGGTTCGCTACGCACGGGCACTGGATGCTCCCGGCTCGGACCGCGTGGAAGTGCGGCTGGCGCTGGCGCGATTGTTTGTTCAATCCGGCCGCCGCACCGATGCTAAAGACCAGGTCGCGTTCGCCATGGCCGAGTCACGAGTGGGCGAAGGGAATGCGGTGACTCCTGAGAACCTGATTGATGCGGGCAGGATTTTCGTCTCTGTTAACGATTACGACCTGGCGAGGAGATACTTCGAGCGCGCGCAGGCTGACGGAGCCGACCCGGAAATGGTCAACCTTGGCCTGGCCAATACCGAGATTGCGCTTGGAAACACGAAACAGGCTGCGGCCCTGCTTGCAGAGGTCGGAAAGAACCCCGACGCCGCGCAGGACTACGACTATCTGCTGGCCATGGGGAATCTGTACGAGCAGGAGCACGAAAGCGGCCAGGCGTTGAGTATGTTTGCGCGCGCCAATCAGGTGATGAGCGGCAATGACTACGCGCAGGCAACGGAGCTCCGACTGGCCGAACACGAAGGCCGGCAGATCACCGAGAATGTGAGCGCCGGGCCGGAGTTCTCGCTTGCACCCGTTCTCGAAGACATCAACATCTATCAGTTGGATTTCCGGCTAAGGAACCTGGCGCCGAACTCGGGGTTGTTGCCGCCTCGATCCTCAATTGAGACGATCGGCTCGGCCCGATATCGGCTTCATCTTGGTGGTTGGCCGACCATCAGCGGCATGTTTGCCGAGCGAAATGCTCGTGGAAACATATCGTTCCCGCAGGGCCCTATCGGTACTCCCACATCACCGACCTGCACTGTTCCTGCGAGCTGCACGGTGCTGGTACAGTACCGCAATACCTATGACACCACGTTCAATAGCGGAATCAATCCCGTTTTTCGCCTCTTCGGCACGGCCGTCAGCCTGAACCCGGGGGTGCAATTCACCATCCGTCGCGACTCTGCATCTCCAATACAGTTGAACCAAAATCTGTTCCGGCAGTTTGTTTATCTGTATACGGGATCGTTCGCCAATTGGGTTTCGGTGAGCGGCAGCGCGCTTCATGAGGCAGGCCCATTCACGGAAGAGAACCTGCATTCACGGGAATATGCCGCCTCGCTTGAATTCCAGGTGGGAAGGCCGTGGGGCAAGACGTCGTTCCTGACCGGTTATCAGGGGCGCGACGTTCTGTTCCGTCCGTTGATTCGCGAGTTTTTCACGACCACCATGTACGCCGGTGTAGAGCGCAAGATTGGATCGGCATGGACGGTGGCGGGACTTGGGGAATACATACGGTCGTGGCGCGTCCAGGACACAGATTTCGCGATCGCGCAGGCCATACGGCCAGGATACAGGGTGGATTGGCGCCCTCTGGCATCGCATTGGGCAGTCCATGCCGATGGCACCTGGTCGCGGGGTGAGGGATTGAGTCTCTACGACAACGTGACAAATGCGGTTATGGTGTCCTGGGTTAAAGGTTTCCAGCGTCCGATGAACGATGGAATTGGCGAAGTGCCAGTAACCTATCCGTTGCGAATATCCGTTGGGATCGAACAGCAGTCGTTCTATAACTTTAACGGTACCAACCGAAACACAATTCTGCCCATCATACGGATTAATCTGTTCTAAATGGGCACAGGCGTGGAACAGGACCAGCCCTCGGGAAACGAGATCGCAGGCAAAGCCATGCCCACGACGATTACCTATCCTCCGGCAAACCCACAAACTGCATCGCGGCGCTTGAGAGCTCGGGTCCTCAGCGGCAGCGCCATCATGCTGTTCGGGTCGGTGTTTGTCGGCGGCATGAACCTGATCTACAACTTCGCCGTCGCTCACAAACTCGGCGCCAGTCTGTTCGGGCATGCCAGCGTTACCTACACAATTCTGATGTTGCTGTCATCTGTGACGCTTTCGTTTCAGCTGGTGTGCTCCAAGCTTGTGGCACGCAGCAACTCGAAGGTCGAGCAGGGACTGATCTATAGCCATCTGCACCGGCGCTCGTGGATTTACAGCGCCAGTATCGGGCTAGTGCTGATGATTCTGAGCCCGGAAATCAGCCGATACCTGAATCTTCCAACCAATGTATTCGTTCGGGTGATCGCGGTCGGTATCGTTTTTTACATTCCGCTTGGGGTGCGCCGCGGACTGCTGCAGGGATTGTGTGATTTTCGTGCGCTTGCAACCAATCTCGCGCTGGAAGTTGTAATCAAGCTGGTCGGTGCAGTGCTGCTGATGTCTGCCGGATTTGGGGTCGCCGGCGTGGTCGCTGCCATGAGCGCCTCTCTGATTGCAGCTTATTTCGTTGCGGCGCCCCAAAAGCGGCACATAACGGTCGAACCGGCTGCCAGGCCACTTTTCAGAACCAGCTTGGATGAAGGCATTCAGGCACTGATCTTCTTTGTCGGACAGGTCATCATCAACAACCTCGATATCCTGTTGGTGAAGCACTTCTTTAGTGCGACGGAAGCAGGAACCTACGCCGCCGTGGCGCTGATCGGCAGGCTCGTCTACATCCTTTCGTGGTCGGTCATTAGCAGTATGTTTCCGCTTTCCGCCCGCGCCCGTTCCGATGAAGTCGGCGGTCGGGCCGTGTTGAGCACGGCGCTCGGCCTGGTCCTGCTGATTGCCACGGTTTTCACCGTGGGCGCCTGGCTGGCCCCGGCCAACCTGTGGCATGTCCTGCTTGGCGCAGGTTTTCCTGCAGCGGGCCGCGGCTTCTATTCCTCGCTGCTGGTGCTCTATATCGTGACCACAGCGGTGTATTCCCTCGCCGTCGTCTTGATGACCTATGAAATCTCACGCAAGATCGGCAATGTAAGCTGGCTGCAATTGGTGTTCAGCGGAGCCATCATCACGGGAATTTACCTTTACCACCGGACCCTCTCCCAGGTGATCGTCGTGCAGCTGGTTTTAATGCTCTTCCTGCTGCTACTTGTTGCGATTCCTTTCGCGCGAGCAGGATCGCTGAGTCATCGGCCGGCTGAACCGACTGGGCTGAAACGAATCAGAAAAATCAGTGAAGACGAGGTGATCGCGGAGTTCTTGCGAGGCGAGTTTCACCAGCACCATGAGTTCCTGAGTTATCGCGAGCTTTTTTCGAAGCTTGTCGCTCAGCCAGACTTGGAAGATGCCCAGGAAAATATGTATCGACGCGCGCTACTGGATCGCAGGCGCGGCCGGCTGTGGCGCGAGCTGCCCAACGACACTGAATGGTGGGAGGTTGAACTCTCGCCCCAGGACATCCGACGCACACGGGTTTTTGCCCGCAATCAGTGGCTGCGATACGGCGGCCGCGGATTCTGGTTGGTTGAAGTAGCGGCGCGCATTCGCTCCCGCATGCTCACCCATTCGCACGACCGTTTTATCACCAAGCTGAGGTCGTTGGGGATTGAGGTAGCGGAGAATGTGCAGTTTCCCTCGGTAATCCTGATCGCGATTGATGACGACTCGCCGCTTACTATTATCGAGGGCAATCATCGGATGACTGCGGCGGCACTGGCCTCGCCTGACAGCGTGCACAAGCGTTTTCGCTTCTTTTGCGGATTCTCGCCGCGCATGGAAGAGTGCTGCTGGTACCAGACTAATCCTTCAACCTTGTTCCGTTACGCGAGCAATGGGTTTTCCTATCATTTCAAACAACGCAAGACGATGGACGCCGTCCTCAAGCAGGCAAAAACCACCACACTGGTTTCGAAATAATCGATCGCAGATTACTTTTTTGGATTGCTGGCGGATTGAAAATCGACTGACCTCGCCGCATATCGAGTTCCATCGAAGACGGCGGAAACGTTGACGTTTACGCCCTCGCGGAGTTGCCGTAGCTGGCTGGGTGCGATTGCATCCATGTAAATGTCGTAGCTTTTTTTGTCACTTTGATTTGCGATCGCAATCAACTTGCGGGAGACGTCCAGATAAGTAATCTGTCCTGCAAACGTAAAGACACTTCCAGGGGTCGCAAGCAGGTCAATTTCACGCACGTCTCTTTGGGAGCCAAAGTTCAGACTTACCAAAGCTCCCGGAGCAAGGTCGCTCACTGCGCCCGGTTGCGTGCCTTTGCGTATTACCGTATGGGAAGAAATCTGCAGCTTGACGGTTTGATCGGTCAGTTCGTCCCTCACAGTCAAAGTATTCCGTTGCAAGTCAACCTCGGCAATCTGCCCCCGGCTGCTGCCTTCCTCCATCGAGCTGCGGATCCAGATGGTCTTGGCGAAAACCCTATCGCCGTTGAGCATGGTGTCGAGATAAACCCGCTGTCCTTCCTTGATGTCCCGCTCACTGATGGGCGCGCCGTCCCGGAAAAAACGGGTCCGCGTATCCAGATGTACCCGCATCTCTTTCTTGGTGCCAAAAGGCTGCAGCTTCATTTGGTTCAGGACTTCGTCGAGGCTGGTGACCGTTCCGCCGATCAGAGTGACTTTGCCCGGCGGGAGCGGCGGCAAATCCAGCAACGGATCGTACTTATGCGGCTGGTTTGGCTGCGCCGGCGTGGCGGCAGGCGGCGTCATGCCAGGCATTACAGCTTCCGGAATTACAGGGTCGGGGTTTGGCGGCTCAGGCCTGGTTGCAGACTGATTCTGTGCCTGAATTGACAGGGCCGAAGCAACAACGACTCCAACGCAAAGGAACCGGGGCAGAATTCGCATAGATTTGTGTGCATCCTTTGGATGCAGATTCCCCCTTCTATGTAGCCCAGTTCGGCTGTGCTCGGGATCCCGAAAAGGCCTTAGCTCAGAGGTTTAGGCCGCTTTTTGCATCAACGCTAAGTACGTAAGTAGCATCCAAGGACACGCAGCCAAGACTCCAAAAACTATGAAACTACGCCTCGTCAGCTCCTGCCTGCTAATCACGATATTCGCTGGGTCTTTAGCCGTGGGGCAGTCATTACGGATCAAACTGCCGAAGCGCAGTTCGCCGACGCCGGTGCAAAAACTGAACCAGGATGGCGTCAACGCTTTGAAGAAACACAAGCTCGACAAAGCCGAGAAGCTATTTTATCGCGCCTACCTCATCGACCCTGACGATCCCTTTACGCTGAACAACCTGGGGTATGTCTCTGAGCTGCGCGGGAAGGTCGATCGCGCCCTGCGTTACTACCAACTGGCAGCGAAGGAAAACAACTCGGAAACGACGATCGCGGCGGCTACGGCTAAGAACCTGGAGGGGCGCCGGTTCAGCGAAGTGACTCAGGCTTATGGAAACCTGGAGCTAAGGGTCAACCACGGCAATCTGCAGGCCATGACGTTGCTGGCCCAAGGTCGGAATCAAGAAGCAGAAGACATATTGCAGGAAACCCTCAAGCTGGCTCCCAACAACCCATTCACGTTGAATAACCTGGGCTTTGCCATGGAGGGACAGGGTGACCTTGAGTCAGCGTTGCGGTATTACAGCCAAGCTGCTTTTGCGCATTCTTCAGATCCGGTGGTGGTCGCGCTTGATCAGCATTGGCGCGGTAAGCCAATCAGCGAAGTCGCTGGCGATAACGCCGCTGCCGTGCGCGCGAGGTTGACCTCCGAGCAAAGCGCGCAAGAGAAAGCTGCCCGACTGAACGTAGAGGGCGTGGCTGCGCTCAACCATAATCAGCAGGACAAGGCGCTGGGCTTCTTTCAACAGGCTTACAAGCTCGACCCTTACAGCGCGTTTTCTCTGAATAACATGGGGTATCTGGAGGAGGCGTTTCACGATCCGGAAACTGCCAATGAGTTCTACACGCGCGCCCGAAGCGCAGGCGATGCCGGCGCCCCTGTCAGCATGGCCAGCCACCATGACATGGTCGGTCAGCCTGTTGGGTCCGTTGCAGAAACCAATACGCAGGCTACAGAAACCAGTTTGCAAGCTTTGGCGGAAGCGAAGCGCCGCAAGAATGAACCCATTGTGCTCAGACGTCGCGACAACACGCCTGTGACCACGCCTAACCCCGACAAACCGGCGGCCAAGCCCAACGTACCCCGTCCCCCTGTGGACAATGCGCCTGTGGAGAACACAGTGCCGCGGCCACCTCAGTGATCTGACGTCCTAAGTTAGAGTGATTTCCTTTTAGTCCGTGCCGGTCTTGAGGCGCTCTCCTGACGAGGTCAGGGGAGTGGCTGCGTTTGATCGGGATAGCACGGCCGGGGCCGCGATCGTCCGAGAGCTACTTGGCCGGCGCAGCATTTTGCGAGTGCTTCTTCTGACGAGAGCATCGCGCATAGGCAACCATCGTGGCAGCCGGCGCGCCACCGAGACGGAGCGCAAGTCTTCAATCTGCTTCCGCAGTTCGAACGTGCGGAGATATTCACGAATAATCTCGGGCATGCTCATGCGCAGCGCGGCAGCCATGTTTTGCAGCGCCATTTCAACTTGGCGATTGCGGTTCTGCAACAAATTCACAATACTTCGCGCCATTTCCAGCGTATTTCCAGGGGTGAAGAAGTCCATAGCCAGCCCTTCTTCCTGCGCCAGGCGCCTACAGTCCGCGATGTCGGACGAGATGATGGGAACACCGTAAGTGCTGGCGAGATGGGCAATTCCGCTCGATCCAGCCGATGAGGTGTAAGGCAGGACGGTGAGTGTGGAGCGTTGAAAGAGCCTCGGAATGTCTTCCTCTTCAACATACCCGGCGAAATGTACGTCGCTGCGGGCGCCAATTTTCTCCCGAATCGATCGCAGATAGCCCGGGGTTTTCGGGTGGTCAGTGCCGGCAATGATCAGGCGCGCCTCCGGCACCTCCTTGATCACCATGTCGAAGGCTTCAAGGATTGGCTCAAGCCGCTTATAGGTCCCCCATTTTCCGAACGCCAGGATACGGTGTTCGGGATTGCCGCGCTGGCTGAAGTCAGGGTATTCCGGCCGCGAAGCGAAGCTGCCATGCCGCCGCACGTAAATCGAACCGCGCCCGTACTTCTCGACCAGAACATTACGATATGCCGGCATGGTCACGGAGACTGAGTCGGAAAAAAGGAGAATCTGAGTTGCGACAAAGCCGCCGATGTTATAGAGCAGCGGGAAGCGAATTCCGGCGTCTTTCAGATCCACAGTTTCCATCAACTGATGGAGCGTGACATGGGTGTAAGGACCCTTGAGTCTGCTGAAGAAGGGAATGGTAACTCCAACAAATGCGGGCAGAGCCTTGCCGCCGAAACTGGCAAACCCAAGATTGAACCAGACTACATCCGGCCGCTCGCGGCCGATGGCCTGTAAGACCCGCAGCGGATTACGGAGACTGTTGAATTTCCAGCATCGAACTACTTTGTAATCATCGAGTTCAGGCTGGGGTGAGGAGTGGTCGTCTCCCAGAATGACCAGTTCGATTCCGGGCATGCGCCGCAATTCATTGGCGATGTGAAAGCCGTATTCGTTCAGTGCGTCACGACTTGGCGGGAACGACGTTACCAGGCATATTTTCATCTTTGCCCCGTCTTAAAGAGCGCGTGCCGCGAAAGCTTTCCAAGCAGATTCAAATACGCAAACGCAACCCGAAAGTCGGCCTTACTCTTTCCGGCGTGACGCAGGCCGAAATGAAAGGGGATTTCGACCGGCCGTTGTACCCGCCCGCGAACGAGAATATCGAGCAAAAGCTTGAAACCCTCCGGCTGCAGATCAACTCCCTCGATGCATTCGCGGCGCAGCACGAAGAACCCTGAAAGAGGGTCTTTCACCTTCAGTTTTTTCTTTTTTTGCAATGGAGTGGTCACCAGGGTTCCGGCGCGAGAGATGAAAGCCCGCAATTTGTTCCAATCGCCCAAGCCGTTATCCTCGCTGCTGACGTAGCGGCTGGCAATGGCAATATCGTTTCCGTTCATGACCGGCTCAATCAATTTCGGCAAGACTTGTGGCGGATGCTGAAGATCGGCGTCGATCACACCCAGCAGATTAGCATCAGTTTGCGCCCAGCCGTGGAGCACCGCGCCTGCAAGGCCACGCTGGCCTCGGCGCACAAACACCCTGACCCGGGGGTCCTGTTTCGCGAATTCGCGGGCAACTTCTGCCGTGCCGTCGCTGCTATCGTCGTCAACGACGATCAACTCGTAGTCGATAGGCACCCGCGACAGGCTGACGCCCAGCCCCTCGAGGAGGGGATGCATATTGCCTGCTTCGTTGAGAGTTGGAATTGCCAGTCCGAGCTTGGTGCGTGCACTATCACTCATTAAGGGGTCCTGGGAACCGATTGCTGGTATTGGATGTATTTGAACTGAAAGGTGTTGGTCGACCACCGGTTGAAAACTGCAGATTCAGCTAGAACACGAGGAATCTCTGCAAAAACAGCCCCGAAGCCCAGGTCACGCAACCAATTCCGTGTCAATCTCAGGCTCGGCAGCGGGCGTAGGAGCATACTTGGTCAAATGTCCAAGTATGGCAAGATGAACATCCTCGGGCGTGCCTGCTGAAATGACGCTGAGTCCCGCGAGCTTGCCTAATCGAAGGAAGGAATCGCGATACCGGCGCATGAAATCCAGCGGATATTCGGGCTTGCGCGCGCGTGCAATCTCCGGCTCTGCGTCGAGAACGTAGCCAATGTCAGGTTTGGGAATGAACGGCAGCAACATCTTTGCGTACGCTCGGGCCACCCAGTTCTCCATAGGAAGTGCCGCGAGTTGATCGTAGATGTAGCGGTCGAAAATTATGACTCCGCCCATTACGCGGGGCGTCTTGCGAACGATCCTGCGCAGGCTGATGAGGTCCAGAATGTACAAAAGAAACCGACCAAGCAGCAGAAAACCGTTTTGCGCATTCTTGTCTCTGCGTTCGGCCGGGCGTTCGGGCATGCCTACCGCCGAGTCGCTCTGCAGCACAGTACGGCTGAAGCCGGAGCGCGCGGAGCGGAAAAGGGCGACGTTGTCCCACAAGGTAAGCTTTTGAACGGGAATTCCAGAGCTCTCGAGGTAGCTGCTCAGTTTATCGATCTGTGTAGTCTTGCCAGCTCCATCAATGCCTGAAAATGTGATTACAAATGGTTTCAACATAGCCCTCGGACAAATTACGCGAAGTGAACATGAATTTAGTGTGACCCCGGAACACGCCCCGGACTGGCGGCTGAAAGCGCAACCACTGTACCCAAAGCGGCACCGGCTCCAGCGATAAAGCCAAACTTGATCAAGAGCGACCGGGTCCGCCGCTGTTTTGGAGGAGCGATCGCAGCTCCGGCAGGCTTAGATGCAGCACCGCCGCTCACTTGCGGCTGTGGCGCGACCGCGGTCCCGCTCGGCTCCGATTGAGGCTGCTCTTGTTTCGTACTTGAGGGAGAGCTATTTTGCGGCGCCGGGCTCGTCTGCGGCGCAGGATTTGATTGCGCGCTCACGGCGCCGGGACTGTCAGGTAACTCCGCAGCAGCCACTGTCGGTGACGCTGGGCTAGCTGTATTGTCTTGCGCCCAAACTTGGACGCCCGCGCTGCCGACCGCCAACACCAGTGCAAAGCTGACTGCTCGCGACCAACTCTGCGGCATACGCCCTCCACCTTCTCGCATTGGCTTAGGCCGCCACCGGCTGTACCACCGCCGTGGATGGGGCCTGCTCGGCTTCCGCAACAGTTTCCGTAACCACAACCGGATCCACGCTCGGCTGCGCGGCTGGAAATTTCTGGAACAACCCGCTCATCCGGGTCAACTCCAGCATAGTCTCAGCTTCAGGAGACATTCCACCCAACTGAAGCGAGCCGTCTTGCCTGGCGATCTCGTCCATGCAGGCCAGCAACCCTTCGAGTCCTCGCAAGCCGATCTTTTTCACCCGCGACAAATCCACAACTACAGAGGGTCGTTCGCTTGTTAACTTATTTTTTAATTCCCGCCGCAGTTTTCGTGCCTCTTTTACGCCGAAAACTTCTGGCAGTTTAACCATTATCGCGGACGCGGTTTCCATGTCACCTTCCTTGGGTCCAGCAAATTCTGCGAGGACTTAAAATCCAGGCATGACGTGACTTGCTAGCGGCGCTTGCTCTATAGAGATGCAATTTATCGGCCACAGGTTTACGAAATGTGGGCCATCGATTAAGCATGACTAAATCCACGCGCGGCTGCAGCCGACATCGCCATCTTCGTCACGCCAATCAGCCGGTCATCGTCGATATCCATCTGCAGGTTGCGGTCGAGACGGAACAGTTTTCGGTCGCTGACTACCGCTCGATTCAGCTCCAGACCGATTCCAACGTAAGAGCCCGGCAGAACGCAAGATTGATTCACGCCCGTTCCGCAGTCGATTTCACAGTCACGTTCAATCGAACTCGAGCCGGTGACAGTGCAATTTTCCGCGATTCGACACCTTGCACCAATGAAAGCGGGCCCCTCAACTCTCAAAGACGGATGCAAATGGGCGCCTTCTCCGACCCAAATTCCGGGCGAAATTTCCTCACCAATCGGATTCAGATCGCACCTTCCGTGCAGACCGTCCTCGACTAGCCTACGCAAATCGTGTGGATCTTTGAGTGAATTTGCGTATCCGTCATAGAAGTAACGTTCTTGCTCAGGCATCAGGGAGCTAAGAGTCTTCCTGAACGGCGAGTCTGCATTGCGCAGGCAATCTGCATCGACCACCGCCAGATCCAGAGCTCCCGAAGTTCCGTAAGCCTGGGTAAGCGGCACCCCATGATCGATATGAAAGCGCAGCAGATCCTGGTATTCAAGATCGTAATATGTTCCCGAGCGCAGAAGAAGTAACTGGTCAGCGCCCTCCTGCAAGTGTTGCGCGATCGCATCCTCCCACGCGGTGATGAAACCGCTGGGTTTTGCAGAGCGTGCAGGCAAAAGTGCTGTTGAGACCGGAGGCTCGGGTATAACGCGTACCGAAGCGGAAGGGAGCTGCCTGAGTTTATCAATTGAGCGGTCGAGCAGGCTCCGGCCAAGGATCTCTAGTCGTCCGCGGCTGGAACCTGGGAAAAAGTTGTCTCGCGAGTACTTCCGCCCGAAGGTTGTGTCTTCGTTTTTCTGGCGTTCCTCCGCCAGACTTACGATCACTCCTATATGCACCGTCATCCCCATTTTTCAGTTCGTTGCGCCATAGCGCAGACGAAGCTGTCCTGGTCTGAACACCGGCCTTAAGCGGCAGTTGCTGTGAAAGGCGCGAAATCAGTCGAAAACACTGGACTCGGCATTTCGACCGGCATCCCGTCCTGTCCCCAATGTGCAGAATTGCGGCGAGAACGTGAGCGAACTGAACGATTGCTGCCGTTCTCTGCACGTCCCTGGCCAAGCAGCTCACGGATGCGCAGTTTTGCCTTGTGCAGTTGAGATTTCGAGTTTCCCACCGAGCAGTCCAGCAGTTCCGCGATCTCCTGGTGTTCGTATCCTTCGACTTCGTGCAAGAGGAAGATGGTGCGATAGCCATCCGGTAGCTCTTTGATGGCGCGTGCCAATGCGATTCGGTCGACACACCCTGTCAAACGGTCATCACGGCTGCCGTATTCACGACGGACAACTTTTGCGTCCTGGCTATAGGGTTCATCGAGCGAGACCTGCCGCAATGCTTTTTTGCGAAAGTGCATCAACACTGTGTTAACGGCGATGCGGTACAACCAGGTTGACAAGGCTGAATCACCGCGGAACGTTGCGAGCTTGCGGAAAACCTGCAGGAATGCGTCCTGCGTTAAGTCTTCAGCTTCGGCTGTATTGTTGGTCATCCGCAGGCAAACCGAATGAATTCTGGCTTTGTGAGCATGGAACAAGGCAGCGAAGGCTTCTGAATCACCTTCCTGCGCGCGTTTAACTAGCTGGAGATCTGTCTCGAGTCGTGCGGTGGTGTCGGTGGTCACTTGTGGTCTCCTTTCAGTCCAATCACGTTGGGTATTCCCAACCAAGCGGCTGTTACCAAAGAACTGAAATGAGACTAGAGTCGAACTGAGAAATGGTCTATCGGGATAGCTCTGTAGGCACCATGATCCTTTGCTGTAGCGGCAGATGTGCAAAAGGTTGCGTCAAAATTGTAACGCCGCGTGCTTTTTCGAGACCGCCGAGACTTTTTTGCACGACTCAGGAAAATTTTTCTGTGCGTGTCCGCAACGGCCACGTTCGGAGCGGGTTTAAGCGGCGACAGACAGTGCAGGTTGCAAAATCGATTGTGCGGATTTACGCGCTACAGGAGAGTCCTGTAACGAACTACATGCTTGGCAGGATTGTTCATGTTTGTATGCAGGCCTATTCTCACTGCATATGAAAGGTGCCCTCAATATTCCCACCATTTTCGAGCAGGAGCCGGACGCGTTTTGAGCTCCGGCACCTGCTTCTCGCCTCAAGTTTAAGTAAATCGAAAAAAGAGATAAGCCAAATCGGATGGATTTAGGTTCTGTCCATATCCAGTCCACCGTCGTTCGGCCGTTGGAAGGCGACGCTGGCGGGAACTGAGGAAACCGCTGCGGCTTTGGCCATAAGCGGCACTGTACGTGGTACGCGGATTTCACCGCGCTGGTAAATGGCGTCGAGCGCCGCTATCGCCTTCGGATCAAGACGCTTTCCGGCGATGGAATGAATGATGCGCAGTGCGTCTTCCGAATCGTGGGCCTGCTGATACGGACGGTTCGTCGTGAGCGCATCGAATGTGTCCGCCACCGCGATGATCCTCGGAAGCAGCGGTATTTCGTCACCTTTTATGCCATGGGGATAACCGCGGCCGTCCAGTGATTCATGATGCAGTTCGATTCCTGGGATCATTTCTCTCAATTGCGCCACCGACCGCAAAATGTTCGCGCCCTTGGTGGTGTGTGTCTTCATGATTTCAAATTCTTCAGCGGTGAGCGCCCCTGGCTTTTTCAGAATGCGGTCTTCAATTCCGATTTTTCCTACATCGTGCAGTTGAGCAGACACGCGAACGATTTCCAGAAACTCGTCTGGCATTCCCATTTCTTTTGCGATCAGAACCGAATACTTCGTGACGCGATCGGAATGGCCGCGAGTATAGGGGTCCTTTTCGTCAACTGCGCCGGCGAGCATCTGAATTGAGTTCAAGAACAGCTCGCGGTTCTCGGCAGCGGCGCGCTTCAGGTCCTCAACGAAGTGTTCGAGTTCCTGCGACATGAAATTGAAAGTTTCGGCCAGTTCGCCGATTTCGGTGCGGCTCTTCAGTTGGACGCGCTGAGTGAAATCACCGCGCGCAATCGCATGGCTGGAGTCCGTCAATACTTCCAGCGGATTTGTGATACGCCGCGCGGCAACGATACCGACACCGATGCTGACCACGATTGTGGTCAATGCGAGGATCCAGGCCCATTTCTGCATTTCAAAGACCGTGCTGTAAGCTTCGCGAGCCGGTTTTTGAACTATGACCGCCCAGTTCAGGTTGGTCACCGGGCTATAGGTACCCAACATCAGCGTGCGCTGCTTGCCTTTGCCGACAGTGAATTCACTGGTGGCGGCAACCATCTGTGCCTTGCCGCCCTGCTCGACGAAATTATGTACGATTTCGATATTGCTCATGTCCTGGCCGGTCGCATACTCGGGATCAGAGCCGGCAACCAGTCGACCCTGACTGTCGACCACGTAAGGCGTGAGGCCGCCGCGATCGATTTCGCGCAAGCGCCGGATCAGAAAATCGAGGTCCACTACGGATGCAACCATTCCGAGAAAGCGGTCCTGATACGTAACCTGAGTGCTGACCAGCATCACGGTGTGCGAAGATTTGCCGTTTCCTACGACCAGCGGCTGGCCGTTGTAAGCGCGGGCATCTCGGGCGGCGGCATAGGCCTGTTCGAGTTCGCGTTGCAGAAACGCGTCCGGTTCAATTCTTCCCGCGGAGATTCCTTTTCCCTCTGAATTCAGCAGCGTCGCATAGTCCAGGTCGCCCGATGAAGAAACGAAATCTTCGAGTAGGGCGCGCAATTCCGGCGCCTGCACATGTTCACCTGTGAGGTCTCCGCCGCTCGCGATCTTCAGGGCTGAAGCAAGATTGTTTTGCATCAGGCGGAACGATTCCTGGTGTTGCGAGATGTCGTCGGCGATCGACCTGGTTACCGAGTTTTGCAGCAGGCGCTCATTCGTGATCAACCGCTCGCGATTGTTGGATTGAACCTGCCACGCGTAGAAAAGCATCGGCACGACACTGATCAGCGCCAGCACACTAAGGATGAGATACAGAATCGGTATCCGGGTTGGCAGGAACTTGCTGGGCAAAGTAGCTCGGCTCCATCGACCGTGCAGGGAACTGCGCACGCAGAGTCCCTAGAAGATTTTAGGGTGGGATTACCACCTGAGAGGCTGGGCTGAAGGTGTATTCGATTACGAAAGTACCATCAGAAACAGGAGTCTCCACTAACCGCTGGTGAGCTGAATCTCACTCTTGGCGCTTCTGCTCATCAATTCTTGTATGGCTTCACGGGGAGATTTGCCCTGGTTCAGAATGGCGTGCATCTGCTCGGTAATTGGCATTTCCACTTCATGCTGATGCGCAAGTTGGAGCGCGGCATCAGTGGTGTAAACCCCTTCGGCGACCATGCCGTGCATGCCCGCAATGATCTCGGATAGGCTGCGTCCACGCCCCAGTTCGACGCCGACGGTCCGGTTGCGTGACAGGCCTCCCGTACAGGTAAGCACCAGATCCCCAAGGCCGGCTAAGCCTGACATCGTTTCGGGGCGCGCGCCGCAAGCGACCGCTAGGCGCGTAATTTCCGCGAGACCGCGCGTGATCAACCCAGCGATGGAGTTATGACCCAGGCCGATACCGTCACAGACTCCGGCAGCGATGGCGATCACGTTTTTCAGCGCTCCACCTAGTTCGACTCCGGTGACGTCGTCATTGGTGTAGACGCGAAACGCCGTGTCGCTGAACTCGCGCTGAACGGTTGCGGCAAGATTCGAATCAGTAGAAGCGATGGTGATGGCGGTTGGATCGCCGCGCGCTACTTCTGACGCAAAACTGGGCCCGCTAAGAGCGCCGAGGTGTCGCGATCCGGTGACGAACTCGATCACCTCGGTCATACGAAGGAACGTGTTCTGCTCCAGTCCCTTGGTGGCGCTCACGATGAGTGCATCCGGTTTTGCCAGTGAAGTGATCTGTTGGAACAGGCGCCGGCAGTGTTGCGACGGCATGGCGCTTACAAGAATTTCGGCATCGGCGACGGCATCACGCAGATTTCCTGTGACCTCCACGTCGTCGGGTATCTTGCACTCCGGAAGAAAAAGGCTGTTGATCCGGCTTTTCTCAATGCCCTGCCGGACCTCGTCTTCATAGGCCCACAATCGAACCTGGTGGCGCTGCTTCCGGCCAAGAACAATCGAGATGGCCGTGCCCCAAGCGCCCGCGCCGACGATTCCGATTCGGGTCATAGTTGTTCAGTCGAGGAACTTGGCTTCGGTATGGTTCAACATGCGCGCGATGTTCGTATGGTGCTTGATGATGATGAGAAGGGCGGTTGCCGCAAGCAGCGCGATTCCGGTTGGCCTCTCGCCTTCGTGAAGGAGTAGAGCCGAGAAGGGCAGCGTGGTGCTAGCCACAACCGAGCCGAGTGCGACGAATCGGAAGATCGCCAGTACCAGTAGGAAAACCACCAGAGCCAAAACGATGGATTTCGGAGTCAGCAAGCTGAAGGCTCCCAGACCGGTGGCTACGCCTTTTCCTCCCTTTAGCCGAAGCCATATGGAGAACACGTGGCCGGCCACGGCGGCAAAGCCTGCAACAAACGGGAGAACCGCATTGCCGGGAAAGAGAACCGCCGCAATCAGAACGGCGCCCAGTCCTTTGGCCGCGTCAAGGAACAACGTCACGACGCCGAGTCCCTTCGACATTCTGGCTACATTGGTTGCGCCGATGTTGCCGCTTCCGGTGGTGCGTACGTCAGTTCCGCGGAATGCTTTGACCAGCAGGTAACCGAAGGGAATCGATCCCAGAAAGTATCCGACGGCGGCAACGATGAGGATGGCTTGCATGTTCAGGAAAGTGCGAAGCGTGCAATCTTTGTGTATGTCGATCCCTTACTCGAGAGCTGACTTTTGTACAAAAAGAACTCTCGGGCCGTCATGGTACCAAACTCTGGCGCGGCGGAGCCTTCGAGATGGCGCTGAAGAACTGCAAACTGCCGGTTGGGTCTGTCGCCTTTGCGCCATCCTGGTGCGCCGGAGCCTCCGCTGGAGCGCGCCAGCGTCAAATGGGGGCTGAATTCGCGTTCCTCTTTGGCGATACCGATCTCAGCGAGACTGTCGTCGATTTTCTCTGCTAGCTGGGAGAGGCCCGTTTCCGCCGCTATGCCGATCCAGAAAACGCGCGCGGCTTTGGACGTGGGGAAGAATCCGAAACCGGTAAAGGCGACCTGAAATTCCGCGATTGAGATAGAACTCAATGTCTGTTCGATCTGTTTCACCACTGGGTCGGACGTCTCTCCAATGAACTTCAGGGTGATGTGCAGTGACTCAGGCTTAACCCATCGCACCGCGGATGCGTGCGGGCGCAGGTCGTCGGCGAACTTCGCAATTCTGCTGCGAATATTCTCGTCAATATCGAGCGCCACGAAAATGCGCATGCTGAACGAGCATACCAGCCATCATGGAATTCGCCGAAGGTTGCAGCTGGGAGATTAGAATTACAGAGCTATGAAGGCTTCCGATCTGGTTTATGACTGGAATACCGCGCTGCCGCTGAATCTCATTCCCACGGGCCCGGTTCTTCTGAATGACGAAACTTTGCGAGACGGGTTGCAGTCGCCGTCGGTGCGCGATCCCTCAATCGAAGCAAAGATTCGGATCCTGCACCTGATGGAGGCGCTCGGAATTAACTCGCTCGATTTGGGCCTGCCCGGCGCTGGTCCGCGCGCGGTTGAGCACGTTGAGGCGCTGGCGCGCGAGATTGTGAATAGCGGGCTGAGGATCCAGGCGAATTGCGCCGCGCGGACGCTAGAAAGTGACATTCGGCCGATCGCAGAAATTGTGCAGCGTACGGGACTCAGGATCGAGGCGGCTACATTCATTGGTTCGAGCCCGATCCGGCGCTACACCGAAAACTGGACGGAAGATTTTCTCCTGCAAACGACGGACAAGGCGGTGAAGTTTGCGGTAGGCCTGGGCCTCGATTCGATGTACGTGACCGAAGACACGACGCGCTGCGATCCAGAGATGGTGAAGCGCTTGTATTCGACAGCCATCAACTGCGGTGCGCGAGCGATTGTGGTCTGCGATACGGCCGGGCATGCGACCCCAATGGGTGCGTATGCGCTGATTGAGTTCGTGATTAAAGAGGTCGTGAAGCCTTCGGGCGAGAAGATTCGCGTGGATTGGCACGGGCACTGCGATCGCGGATTCGCAATTGCCAATTCGATGGCCGCGCTCGCCGCTGGAGCTGATTGCGTTCACGGCTGCGCGATCGGGACGGGCGAGCGTGTCGGCAACACGCAAATGGACCAGATGCTGGTGAATCTCAAACTGATGGGAGTTTCTCCTTGGGACAAGCAGGATTTGACCAAACTGCATGAGTACTGCGAGGCCGTTTCGAGTGCCACGGGTGTTCCGATTCCGCCGAATTATCCAGTGGTGGGCGAAGATGCATTTCGTACCGCCACGGGAGTGCACGCGGCCGCGGTCATCAAAGCGTTGAAGAAGAATGACACTGAGCTTGCGAACACCGTCTATTCAGGCGTGCCGGCGCATTTGTTCGGCCTGGAGCAAGTAATTGATATTGGGCCGATGAGCGGGAGATCAAATGTGCTCTATTGGCTCGAGCGGCATGGGATTGCGGCGAATGATGGAGTTGTGGAGAGAATTTATCAGCGAGCAAAGGCGTCGGACCACACACTCGGCGAAGCAGAAGTGCGTGAATGCTTGCACGCCGAGTGACGAGAGGTCAGCCTCCCAAATCCACCGTTATCCTGTAAATCGCCCCACCCTTTACCGCCAGGAATCGGAATGTGTGCGCATTCTCAAACTTGGCGACGTTGCGGTTTACCTCGAGCAGGTCTTCGTACGGGGCACTTGATTTTCCGTCCACGGACAGAGCGTAAGCGTGGCCCGTCCAGTAAAAGGTTGCGAAGTGCTTGCTATCCGGACTAAAGCCGGGAAACTCGTACGTTCCTGTGTTGTGCATCACTTCTTGCCCATTGACGGTGAATACCGTGCCGCTGGTTCCGTCCGACTTCGAATAGGCATAGGCCAGGCGAGAGCTGTCCTCGCTCCAGAAAATAGAGGGAAATTCAAAACGCGGCTGACCACGCGTGCTGAACTGGGCGACGGCGGGGACAGGCGTTTCATTTCCATCCATGACGACTAGGCATTTCAAGTACATGATGCAGGCAGAATAGACGTAGTGTTTGCTGTCAGGGCTGAAGGATAGTGTGTTGTCCACGCTGTAGTACCGCGGCGTCTTTTTCCCGTCCACCATCAGGTGAGTTCCGTCCTGGCCGTAAGCAGTGAAACCCAGTCTCCCGCCTTGTTTGCTCCAGACAAAGCCGCGGGCCTGATTGAAGCCCTCTAGTTCCTGTCCATCCACCACCACGAAGTTCAGCTTGCGATTGCCGACAAACAACGAGTGCGCCGAATCAGGGCTGAACGAGATGACGCCGATACCGTCGTAAGCTCGCCCAACTTTTCCATCTATCACGGCGGCCACGCCTCCAGGGATCCTCTTGGCATAGGCGAACTTCTTACCGTCCGGACTAAAGAGAACGTACAACTGGGAATTCCCGGAAAGACTTTTATCCTCGGTGGCAAAGGGCGAGATACTCTCCGATATTTCTTTTTCGTCCACCACCAGCGCTTGCGCCCCGCCACCGTGGGGATCTCCTGACGGCTTGTCCCAGATGTAGGCGCAACGTCCATTGGAAGCGAGTGTCAGATATTGGATTCCATTGCCCGCATGCGGCCGAACCGGTCCGGACACGCCGTCCAAAACGACTGAGTGGCCTCCTGAATTCTGCGCCATGAACGCGTAGTGCATGTCGTCGGCTGTCAATGTGAGCCGCAGGATTGATCCGTAGCCCGGCCCGGGCTTGTCATTCACGAC